>NZ_JAKVIJ010000034.1:0-589 GCF_022760965.1 Simplicispira sedimenti | reverse complement strand
CGCCACATGGGGCAGCACGTTCATCTCTCGCAGGGCTTCAATGAATTCCTTGGCGTCGTAGCCCTTGTCCGCGCCCAGCGTGATCGTGATGGGCTCATCGCCAGGCAGCGCCTGGCGCGCATCGTTGATCATGGCCTTGGCCGCTTCGCGCTCTGCATATCCGTCGGCCTGTGTGACCACGGCGCTGACCACCAGCCCGTGGCGGTTGTCGGTGAGCGTGTGGCCCATGAAGCGCAACTGGCTGGCCGTGTTGCCTTTGCGGTAGAGCCTGGCATCGGCATCTGTGCTCCATCGGTGGGTGTCGTTGCTGCGCTTTTGGTCTTTGAAGTTGCCCGCGTCGGTATCGTCGTCGCCCTGGCGGTCTTTGCGCACAAAGCTCTTGTGGCCCGCCCAGGCCTGGATCAGGGTGCCATCCACGCTGAAGTGCTCGCCCGAGAGCAGTTCCTGCTCCTGGGCTTGTTGCACGATCTGATTGAAGAACTCGATGACCGCATCGTGCTCGATCAGGCGTTTGAACCGCCCCGTATTTTGAGGAGGCTCCAACACTTGAGAAGATGGAGCTATGAACAAGTCACCGAAGTTCTCCCCG
>NZ_JAKVIJ010000033.1:0-702 GCF_022760965.1 Simplicispira sedimenti | reverse complement strand
CGTGGGTGGCAAGACGCTGAAGTTTGAAGTGGTTTCCGAGGACGACCAGTGCGACGCCAAGACCGGCGTGGCCGTGGCCCAGAAGCTCGTGGATTCGGGCGTGAAGTACGTCATGGGCCCCTACTGCTCGGGCGTGGCCATTCCCGCATCGCGTGTGTACGACGGCGGCGGCACCATGGTTTCCACCGTGGGTACCAACCCCAAGGTCACGCAGGGCGGCTACAAGAACGTGTTCCGCATCGTTGCCAGCGATTCGCAGATCGGCGGCAACATGGCAGCCTACGCCGCCAACACCATGAAGCTCAAGAAGGTGGGCGTGGTCGATGACCGCACCGCCTTCGGTCAGGGCGTGGCCGAGGAGTTCGCCAAGGAAGCGCAGAAGCTGGGCCTGACCATCGTCGGCCGCGAGTTCACCAACGACAAGGCCACCGACTTCATGGCCATTCTGACCAGCCTCAAGGGCAAGCAGCCCGAGGCCATTTTCTACGGCGGCTACGCGCCCCAGGCCGCCCCCATGGCACGCCAGATGAAGCAGCTGGGCATCAGCGCCAAGCTGCTGGGTGGCGACACGCTGTGCAGCCCCGAGGTGGCCAAGCTTGCGGGCGACGCGGTCAACGACTTTGTGTACTGCGCCTACGCCGGCATGCTGATGGACGCCAACGACACCACCAAGGCCTTCCAGGACAAGTTCAAGAAGCGCTT
>NZ_JAKVIJ010000032.1:0-709 GCF_022760965.1 Simplicispira sedimenti | reverse complement strand
TTCCAACCCTGAGCAGTCCTTCCCCCGAGTTCCGCAAACCGGGGCATCAGTTCGCAAACACCATCTCATCCAGTGGGCTGGCCGTCCCACCCGCCGCCACCTTCAGCACATACGTGTAGATCATGGTCGTGGACGCGTCCGAATGCTCCAACAACTCTTGCCCCGTTCGGATGCCCCCCATGTGCGAAAGCAGCGTCTGAACCTCCTGCACCGCCAGCACCACCGGAATCCGCTTGCGCTCTGGCGGCCGACCAATCTGCTGCATCCAGGGCAACTCCATGCCCAGCACCTGCCGATACAAGAACAACAGCGCGTTGAGCGCCTGCCGGTGGGTGGCCGGCGCCACTTGCTTCTCGGTGGCGAACATGGTCAGAAAACCATCGACTTCCGCTTGCCCCATTTCGCGCGGATGTCGAAACCCACCATGGCTGCGGGCCGCCCACAACACAAACGCCTTGGCCCAGTAGACATACGCCTTCTCGGTCTGTAGGCTGTAATGCAGGTAGCGAACCCGTTCGCGCACCTGATCGAGCAGTTTGATGGATCGGGGAGGGACCCAGTCAGGTTTGTCAGATCTGTTATACCTGTTCATACATCCAGTATGATGCTTTACAGGATTGATTTCAAACACTTTTTGGGGGTGCCGTGCGACTTTGTTTAACGACCACGGTTGTGGGTATCCGGTGTTTGGTCAGATAAACCATAAGTT
>NZ_JAKVIJ010000031.1:0-732 GCF_022760965.1 Simplicispira sedimenti | reverse complement strand
GCGCAGTCGCGCAGCTTGATGCCCTGCGCGCGCAGGGCGTGCAGCAGCGAGGGCAGATCGGCCACCGGGGGCCGCGCGCAGAAGTAGTTGGCCTGGCTGCCGGGCAGCACCTGCCAGCCCAGCGCGGTGCACAGGGCGATCTGGCGGTGTTTCCATTCGCGCAGGCGGGGCAGGCCATCGGCCAGCCATTGCTGCGTCGTGGGTTGTACCCAGGCCTGCAACAGCGCCACGCCATGTGCGCCGGTGGGCCACGAAGGGGCCAAGGCGGCCAGATCGGCGGCGTCGGCATCAGCGCCTTGGGGGGCAATGGCGTAGGCCGCGCGCACCCCCGTCAGGCCCAGGGCCTTGTTGGGCGACCAGAGCTGCCAGCAGGTGGGTGGCGGCGCGGGGTGGGTGTGCAGGCGCAGCGGCTGGTAGGCGCAGTCGAGCACGCGCAGGGTCTGGGCCGGATCGCCTGCCGCTGGCCACGCGGCCAGCGCCGCGTCGGCCTGGCCCAGGGGGCTGGAGGGCTCGCAGGCCCAGTGCAGCCCTGCAGTGGCATGGGGCTCAGTGTGCACAGCCAGACTCCGGGCGCGTGCAGCCTGGGCGTAGTCGCCGTAGCCATGCGGGGGCACCGCCACGGCGCGCACGCCGCGCTGTGCGGCCAGTGCGGTGATGCGGTGGATGAATTCACTGGCACTGCCCGCCAGCACGATGCGCGCGGCCTCCACGCCATGGAAGGCGGCGAGCTGC
>NZ_JAKVIJ010000030.1:0-815 GCF_022760965.1 Simplicispira sedimenti | reverse complement strand
CGACCGCCTTCACGGATGGCGAAGCGCAGACCTTCTTCCATGGCGATGGGGTTGATCAGCTTGACGGTGATCGACACGTTGTCGCCAGGCATCACCATTTCCTTGTCCGCAGGCAGCTCGATGGCGCCGGTCACGTCGGTGGTGCGGAAGTAGAACTGGGGACGGTAGTTGTTGAAGAAGGGGGTGTGGCGGCCGCCTTCGTCCTTGCTCAGCACATACACCTCAGCCGTGAAGTGGGTGTGGGGCTTGATGGAGCCGGGCTTGCACAGCACTTGGCCACGCTCGACGTCTTCGCGCTTGGTGCCGCGCAGCAGAATACCGACGTTGTCGCCAGCCTGGCCCTGGTCCAGCAGCTTGCGGAACATTTCCACGCCGGTGCAGGTGGTCTTTTGCGTGTCGCGGATGCCGACGATTTCGATTTCTTCGCCGACCTTGACAACGCCGCGCTCGACACGACCGGTCACCACGGTGCCGCGGCCGGAGATGGAGAACACGTCTTCCACGGGCATCAGGAAGGCACCGTCCACTGCACGCTCAGGCGTGGGGATGTAGGTGTCCAGGGCTTCTGCCAGGCGCATGATGGCCTGTTCGCCCAGGTCGCCCTTGTCGCCTTCGAGGGCCAGCTTGGCCGAGCCCTTGACGATGGGGGTGTCGTCGCCGGGGAAGTCGTACTTGGAGAGCAGCTCGCGCACTTCCATTTCGACCAGTTCCAGCAGTTCGGCGTCGTCCACCATGTCGCACTTGTTCAGGAAGACGATGATGTAGGGCACGCCGACCTGGCGGGCCAGCAGGATGTGCTCGCGGGTCTGGGGCAT
>NZ_JAKVIJ010000002.1:0-383065 GCF_022760965.1 Simplicispira sedimenti | reverse complement strand
GGTTCTTTACCCCTTGGTCCCCAATCGGTCAGGCTCTTGCTGTTGTGGGGGAGTCCATATACGACTGCAGGTTCTTTACCCCTTGGTCCCCAATCGGTCAGGCTCTTGCTGTTGTGGGGGAGTCCATATACGAATTGTTAGGCCGCGGCCCAGACTTGCGTGCGAGCCAGCCAATGCCAAATGCAATGGCACACAGTACGGCGAGCGCAGCCAAGCCGGCACTCTTCGGATAGAGGTCGTCCAGGCGCTTGACCCGGCCTACATCGGATGCCGATGGGGACACAAGCGCTACTACCGTTTGACCCTTGCGCCACTTCGGTACCCCAAAAAACTGCGTGCTGAAGTGGTGCAGCTGACCGTTTAGGTTGTACGCGACTACAGCGTGAACGTTGGTGGAGTATTGCCGCCCGTCACCCTGGGTTACTCGCTCGCTTCGCAGCTCAACAATCTCTGCGGGAGCCTCAACGAACCCAGCCACATACTGGCGCTCTTGCCGAAACAGCAGAGCGGCCGCACCAAGCAGCGCGATGATCAGAAGGAATGCGGGAAGTTTGCTCATTGCCTGTGCACCGATCTGGCGAGGCCTGACCAAGCGGCCTAACTTTGATGTAGTCGGCAATTCACCGGATATGCCCGGCAGCCGTCGGATAACGTGGCGCTGAGAAAATCCAAAAATCCAATGAATTCATATGCTTACGTTTTCATACTGGATGCATGAACAGGTATAACAGAACCCACAAATTCGCCGCAGCGCCACCCTTGGTATCCAAGCGTTTGCTGGATCAAGTTCGCGAGCGCATCCGTTACCTGCACTATAGCCTCACGACAAAGCCTATGTGTGCTGGGCACGCTTCTTCATCCTGTGGTCGGCCCAGCAAGGCGGCATGCGGCACCCGCGTGATATGGGCGGCAGCGATGTGGAGGCTTTCCTGACCATGCTCGCCAATGAGCGACAGGTGTCCCCTGCCACGCACCGGCAAGCCCTCAATGCCTTGATGTTCTTGTACCGCGATGTGTTGTGTGTCGAGCTGCCTTGGATGAACCAGATCGGACGATCCGCCCGAGTGCAAGCGCATTCCGGTGGTGTTGAGCGCACGAACAATCCACATCAAGCCGTCACGATCCAGCCTTCCAGTGGATCAGCCTTTTCAGGCAGCCCATAGCGCACATCCCCTTCGGCATGGCGCTGCTGCGCCCAGGCTGCCTGCAGCAGGCACAGCACGGCATCGAGCCGGTCGCCCTGCGCATCCTGCACCAGCGCCTCGCGCTGGATCTGGCGCAGTTGCAGTTGCAGGCCCAGGCGCGTGTGGCCCAGCTCCAGCGCGGTGAGCAGGTCCTTGCGTGCAATCAGGCGCTCCGGGGTCTGGCGCGCGCGGTCGTCGCTTTTGTAGCTGCGCCGCCCCAGCACCTCACGCGCCAGCAGGCCGGGGTAGGCCTCCAGCGCCACGCGGGCGGGATCACCGGCATGCAGACCCGGCAGATGCACACCGGCGTCCAGCAGCAGCGGCACGCCCGCATGCAGCATGTAGGCCACGGGCGGGTTGACCCACTTCATGCTCGGGCTGGAGCCTGCCGGGAGGTCGGTGGCGCGGTGCGCAAACTTGCCGCCCACCGGGCGGGCTGCGCAAAAACCGGCGAACGCATCGCGAATCTGCGCACGCGACAGCTGACGGTAGTGCTGCATGCAATCGATCCAGGCCAGCGGCCAGCCCAGGTGCTGCACCAGTTCGCGTGGCAGGCCGAACGGCAGGTCGAAACCGCCCACCCAATGCCCGGGTGCAGCCAGCCAGCGACCCAGGGCGTCCAGCGTGTCAAAGGTTTGCAGGGACTGCAGCCGCACGCGCGAACCCGCCAGCTCACCCAGCGCCATGACGATGGGTTTGCGCCGGCTGGGGCTGCTGGAGAAATCAACGCCCAGCAGCAGGGGTGGTGTGTCGGGGGCCATGCCGCTACCCCAGCGCCAGGGCCGTCACGCCCAGCGCTATGCACGCCGCGCCGCACAGCCGGGCCAGCCGGTCGCCCTCGCCCAGCAGGTGGCCGCCGATGAGCGCAGCGAACAGCATGGACACCTCGCGCGCCGGCGCCACGTGCGACAGCGGCGCCTCGCGCATGGCAAACAGCACCAGCACGTAGGCGATGGGGCTGACCACGGCCACCAGCAGCGCAAAGCGCCACTGCGCGCCCCAGAGCACCGCCGCCGTGGGCAGGTCGCGCAGCACCACCGGGGCCAGCAGCGCCACACGCACAAAATTGCCCATGTAATCCACCAGAATGGGCGACATCAGCAGCACCTTGACGGCGTAGCCGTCCACCACGGTGTAACTGGCGATGAAGGCGCCGGTCACCACACCATAGACCAGCCCCTTGTGCACGCGCTGCCGCGCCGCCGGGTCGTGCGCCGCACGCAGCAGCGCCGGCCCTCCCGCAATGAGGAAGACGCCACCGACCACGCCGATGATGCCCAGTGCCCCCAGCGCCGAGATGCGCTCACCCAGCAGCGTGACGGCCACGAGGGAGGACAGCAGCGGCCCCGTGCCCCGCGCCAGCGGATACACGACGGTCAGGTCGGCCTTGCGGTAGCCGCGCAGCAACGTGACGTAATACACCACATGCAGCACGCCACTGGCCAAGATGATGCCCCACTCCACGGCGCCCCACAGCGGCACGGCGTCGCGCCCCAGCCACCAGCCCAGCGGCGCCCAGAACAGCATCATCAGCACCGAAGTGAAGAAGGCAAAGCGCGCGTCGCCACCCGCCTTCTTGGCGGCAATGTTCCAACAGGCGTGGATCAGCCCGGCCAGGATGATGAGGGCGAAGGCGTGGAGGGTCATGCAAAAACAAAGGGCCGCAGCGCCCATCCGGGGCTGCGGCCTTCACAGGGTGCACCGAAAAGTCAGGCCCTGCCGATGATGCTCGCCGTGGCCATGAGTTCTTCGAGCAGCGCGAACGACACCTTGCCCGACACGGCATAGGGATCGAGTTCGGGCTTTTCGGAGTATTTGAGCAGGATGGAATGGTTGATCTTGCTGAGGTTGACCTGGCCCATGGTCCAGCCGCCGAAGCGTCGCTCGGCGATTTCCTCGAAGTGCAGCAGCTCCACGTTCTTGTGGCGAGCGTCGCGCTGGATGTGGCCATAGAGATCGCTCACCGCCGAGCGCCCGCCCTCGATGGCCTGCAGAAAGATGCCGCCGCCGTAGCACAGCACGCCGGTGATGCCGCAGGCCGGGTTGTGCTGGCGCGACTGGGCAAGAATGGCTTCGATGGCCTCGGGTGAGGTGTCCACCGCGCGGCTGGCATAGAGCAGGCGTACCAACATGGTCAGTTCACTTTCCAGGGATGAGAGAGAGGAATTCGCGGCGCAGGGCGCTGTCCTTGAGGAACACGCCGCGCATCACGGAGTTGATCATCTTGCTGTCCATCTCGCGCACGCCGCGCCAGGACATGCAGAAGTGGCTGGCCTCCATGACCACGGCCAGGCCGTCGGGCTGGGTTTTTTCCATGATCAGGTCGGCCAGTTGCACCACGGCTTCTTCCTGGATCTGCGGGCGGCCCATGATCCAGTCCACCAGGCGGGCGTACTTGGACAGGCCGATCACGTTGGTGTGCTCGTTGGGCATGATGCCGATCCAGATCTTGCCAATGACCGGACAGAAGTGGTGGCTGCAGGCGCTGCGCACCGTGAGCGGGCCGACGATCATCAGCTCGTTGAGGTGCTCGGCGTTGGGGAATTCGGTGATGGTGGGCGGCTGCACATAGCGGCCCTTGAACACCTCGCCCAGGTACATCTTGGCCACGCGGCGCGCGGTGTTCTGGGTGTTGTGGTCGCCTGCGGTGTCGATCACCAGGCTGTCGAGCACGCCCTGCATCTTGGACTCGACCTCGTCGAGCAACTGCTCCAGCTCGCCGGGCTGGATGAAGTCGGCGATGTTGTCGTTGGCATTGAAGCGCTTGCGCGCCGCCTGGATCCGCTCGCGGATCTTGACGGAAACGGGCGTTCCTTCGTCGAGGGGTGCTGGGTTCATGTCGGCGGCCAGTTGTCGGAACATGGGGAGATGGTAGCAGCGATCGGCATCCGATGTTTCAAAGGGTTTTTGGCCTCCAGCGCTTATTCTACAAGCGCCAGTAGCTATTATTTTTATAGCATCCCAGCAAAGTCAGTAGCGGTTGCCCGTGACCCACAGCGCCAGGCGCATGAGCACGAAGGCCACGCGGTCCAGGGCGCGTTCGTGCCAGGAGCGCAGCGCATAGCGTGTCGGGTCCAGCACCCTGCCCCCGTGCAGCATGGCGTGCTCCAGGCGTGCGCGCAGGTCCTGGGCAAAGGCGGCGTCTTCCACCACCACGTTGGCCTCGCGCGCCAGCAGCAGGCTCAGCGGGTCGAGGTTGGACGAGCCCACCGTGGCCCAGGGGCGCGCGCCATGGGCGTCGATCACCGCCACCTTGGCGTGCAGAAAGCTGGGCGCGTACTCGTGGATCTCCACCCCCGCCTTGAGCAGCGCGCCGTACACCGGGCGCGCCGCGTGGTACTGCATGAAGTACTCGTAGCGCCCCTGCAGCAGCAGCCGCACCCGCACGCCCCGGCGCGCCGCCATCTGCAGGGCCACGCGCAGCTTGCGCCCCGGCACGAAGTAGGCGTTGGCGATGATGATTTCTTCCCGCGCCGCCGCAATGGCACGGCGGTAGGCCTTTTCGATGCGGCTGCGGTGGCGCACGTTGTCGCGCAGCAGCAGGGCGGCGCGCATGCCCGGGCCGCTGTCGACATCGGGCGGCGCATGGTGGGCCGCGCTGGCGGCGCGCAGCGCCTGCAGGGCCTCGGGCAGGCGGCGCTGGCTGGCGTCGCGCACGGCCTGCATGCGCCACCACAGTTGCTCCATGGCATCGCTGGCCACGCCCACGAGCGCGCCCGTGGCCTGCACGGCAAAGTCAAAACGCGGCGCCACCAGGCGACCGTGGTTGGGGTCGTGAAAATCGTCCAGCACGTTGATGCCGCCACAGAACAGCACCCGGCCATCGACCACGCAGAGCTTGCGGTGCAGCCGCCGCCAACGGCGCGGCAGCAACAGCCCCAACGGACCCAGCGGCGAATACACTCGGCAATGCACGCCCGCAGCGCGCAGGCGATCGGCCCAGTCCTGCGGCAAACGGCCGGTACCTACGCCATCGACCACCAGGTGGGTGCGCACCCCGCGCCGGGCCGCACGCATCAGCGCCTGGGCCACCTCGGTGGCGGTGCCGGTGAAATCAAAAATGTAGGTCTCGAACTGAATATCCGACAACGCCGCGTCCATCGCGGCGATCAGTGCGGGAAACAGCTCCTGCGCCCCTTGCAGCAGCTGTACCTGGTGGCCTTCGGTCAGTTCAAACAGAACACTTGCCATCGCGCGCGTCAGATCTTGAATTCCGCGATCAGGGGCAAGTGGTCGGACATGCGCCACCACACCCGTCCGCGCGGCACGTGCAGGCCCACTGGGGTCAGGCCCCGGGCATAGACATGATCGAGCTGCGCCAGCGGCAGGCGCGCGGGGTAGGTGAAGGCACGCGGCTCCTCGTATTCGAGCAGCCCCAGCCCCGCGAGCATGCGGCCGATTTGCTGCCCCCAGTCGTTGAAGTCGCCCGCCACCAACAGCGGCCCATTGCGCGGAACCTCGCGTTCGATGAAGCGCTCCAGCAGGCCCACCTGGCGCACCCGGCTGCCCGGAATAAGGCCCAGATGCACCACGATCACATGCACGTCGCGCCCGTGTGCATGCACATGCACATGCAGCAGGCCACGCTGCTCGAAGCGGTGGTCGGAGATGTCCTCGTGCTGGTGGCCCACCACCGGCCAACGCGACAGCAGCGCGTTGCCATGTTCGCCATGGCGGGTGATCGCGTTGGTGCGGTAAACGGCCTCATAGCCTTCGGGCGCCAGAAAGTCCGCCTGCGGCATGTCCGGCCAGTACGGAAAAAAACGCGCCTCGCGCCGGTGCAGCTTGCGCACCTCTTGCAGACAGACGATGTCGGCATCGAGCTGCTCCACGGCCAAGCCCAGGTTGTGGATCTCCAGCCGACGCATCGGACCCAGGCCCTGTACGCCTTTGTGGATGTTGTAGGTGGCAACCCTAAGAATGTTGCTGCTGTGCATCTGATCATTGTCACCCAGCAGGTGCCCAGCCGAAAAGCCCGCTGATGGGAGTTTCATGCAGAACACAAAGTTCTACACTAAGGCGTCATCATTGTTACGCGGCTACGCCGAACGTACCCCTCTTCCATGGCAACCTCCCGCTCCCCCGACACGCTGGCTTTGGTGGTGGACAGCAATGTCACCTCGCGCGGCCTGCTGTCGGCGCAATTGCGGGATTACGGCGTGACCAAGGTGGTGCAGTGCAGCCGCATCCAGGACGCACGCAGTAGGCTGGAACACACGGTTTTCGACTACGTGCTGTGCGACCAGTACTTTCCGGACTCCCAATCCAGCGGCCAGACCTTGCTGGACGACCTGCGCCGCGCTCAGCTGCTACCCTTTTCAACCGTGTTCTTCATGGTCACCACCGAGGCCACCTATGCGGCCGTGGCCGAAGCGGCCGAATCGGCGCTGGACGGCTACCTGCTCAAGCCCTTCACACCGCTGACGCTGTTCGAGCGCCTGAGCGCAGCACGCCAGCGCAAGACGCACCTGCGCCCCATCTTCGACGCCATCGAACAGGGCGACTTCGAGGCCGCTGCCAAGCTGTGCATTGCCCAGTTCACCGGGCGCAAGCCCTACTGGCTGTATGCCGCGCGCATAGGCTCGGAGCTGCTGCTGCGGCTGGGCCGCCACGAGGAGGCGCGCCTGCTGTTCGAGGCCATCCTCAAAGCCCGCGCCATTCCCTGGGCCAAACTGGGCGTGGCCCGCGCACAGATCGAGGCAGGCCACCCGACACGCGCCGTGGCCACGCTGATGGGCCTGATCGGCGAAGACCCTGGCTACGCCGACGCCTACGATGTGCTGGGCCGCGCCCAGGTGGAAATGGGGCATTTTGCCGAGGCAATCGAAACCTATCGCACGGCCAGCGAGCTGACACCCGACTCCGTGGTGCGCCTGCAGAAGCTGGGCATGATGTGCTACTACATGGGTGAGCGCGCCACCGCAGTGCAGGTGCTCTCGCGTGCCGTGGTGCTGGGCATCGATTCCAAGCTGTTCGACTACCAGTCACTCGTGCTGCTCGCATTCGCCTACTTCGATGAAAAGGACGGCAAGGGCATCGACCGCTGCATTGCGGACTTTGGCCGTGTCCTGGACAGACATGGCGACAGCCAGCGCATCCAGCGTTTTGCACAGGTCGTGGGCACGCTGCAGGCCATCCACCAAAATCAGGTGGCCCTGGCCGTGCAATTGGTCCGCAGCATGGCTCCGGAGATCCGGCACAGCGCCTTCGACCTGGAGGCCGCCTGCAACCTGGGCAGTCTGCTGTCGGTGCTGGCCAACACCTCCATCGACCTGCAAGAAGGCCACGAGTGGATCGAAGCGATCGGCATGCGCTATTCGAGTACGCGCGGCCTGTGCGAGCTGCTGGCCAGTGCCTGCCGCAGCTGCGAGGCCTATGCGGACAAGATCCGCGATTGCCTGCAACGCGTGAACCGGATGGCCGAAGAAGCCATGGCGCAGCACCTGGCCGGCGCCCCTGCCCAGGCCCTCGACTCCCTGCTGCAGTCCACCCGCAAACACCTCAACACCAAGCTCATCGACCTGGCACAGCAGCTCCTGCTGCGCCACCAGACCCATCTGCCCGACGCACCGGCGCTGCAAGAGCAGATCGACGATCTGCGCACCCAATGCGGCAGCGCCCCGGCAAGAGCCCTGCTCGGACAAGACAGCGAACGCCAACCCGGTGGAGTGGCGCTGCGCGCGACCGCCAACGCGTCAGCGGCCTGACGGCCCCGGAGCGCCCTGCACACCAGGCAGCACCGCCAAGCGTGGCAGCCAAAGGCAGGCCTCGGCATTGGAAGGCGAATAGCAGGCGTCGGCCGCATCCAACCAGGGGAGCCATTTCCAATCCACATGCTCGCGCGGGTTGAGCACCACCGGCGTGCCGGCCGGCACCTGAAGGCTGAACAGGTGCTCGGTGTTCTCGCACACACCGGGCGCGTAGCGGTGCAGCCATTGCGGGTAGATGCCGTAGATGTTCTCCAGATGCCAGTCGCGCAGGATGCAGCCGGGCGCCCGCACATCGATGCCGGTTTCCTCCCAGACCTCACGCACGGCGGCTTCTTCAAAGCTCTCGTGAAGATGGTCTTTGCTGCCGGTGACCGATTGCCAGAACTCCGGCGCATCGGCCCGTCGGATCAGCAGCACATCGAGCGCGGCGGTATGGATCACCACCAGCACCGATTCGGGAATCTTGTACGACCGAGGCACCGCCCTGCCCTGCTCAGCCGCCACGCTCCTTCTGCGCGCCAGCGCGCACGGGCACGTCCGGCGGCAGTTCCTTGGCCTGCAAGGCCCGCACCTGCACCACCAGCTGGTTGTGCGCGTCCAGGAAGGCCGCCGCAATCACCTTGCCCTCGTTGGTGTTGCTCCAGCCCGCACCGGCAGCACCGCCCAGCTTGCCAAACGCAATGCCGGCCACTCCCAGATCGGTGGTGCGTGCCGAGCCCGTGGCCGCCGCGACCTGCTCGGTGGTTTCGTTGTCGGACAACAGCAGTGCAGTCTGCGCCTCCTTGAGCTTGACCTGTTCGGCCAGCCCGATCAGGCCCGCCATGTCGCGCAGCACCGGAATCATGCCCAGCAAGCCCGCCAGGCCGCGCCCGGCGTCCTGCTCACTGAAGGTCAGGCTGGGGGTGAGCGTGTACTGCGCCTCGTAGCCCTTGCCCTTGGCCACGGTGGTGTTCTTGCGCAGCACGCCCGATTCGCGCAGCTCCTGCTCCTGCAGCGTGCCGCGCAGGCCGGCCGCGCGGTCCACCACGCGAAAGCACCCACTCTGCTGAGCCAGCAGCTTGACCAAAGGCACGGGCGAGGCCGGCAACTGGTAGGCACCGCCCATCACGTAACCATGGGGGTTCTCGGCCAGCGCCAGCGTGGCCACGGGTGCGTCGCAACGCACCAGCTCGCGCGCGGCGTTCTGCGCGCCCTGCGGCCCGGCCGATCCGGTGACTACCGAGCCGCCCTGGCCCAGTTCGGTTTTCTTCTCGCCACAGGCCACCAGGGCCAGTGCCACCAGCAGCGCAACGCAGGAAGTTTTCAAGCAATCTCGGGCCACGTTCATCCTCGGTCAGTCAAACGGCGCATGCGCCATGAAAAAAGGGCGCCCGAAGGCGCCCCTGATTCTGCCCCATGGCCGGGTTCAGGCCTTGGCCGCGTCCGGGTTGCGCAGGCGGATGTGCAGCTCGCGCAGCTGCTTCTCGTCCACGGGCGACGGTGCCTGCGTCAGCAGGTCCTGGGCGCGCTGGGTCTTGGGGAAGGCGATCACATCGCGGATCGACTCGGCGCCCGTCATGAGCGTGATCAGGCGATCGAGGCCAAAGGCCAAGCCGCCATGCGGGGGCGCGCCGTACTGCAAGGCGTCCAGCAGGTAGCCGAACTTGGCCTGGGCGTCCTCGGGCGTGATCTTGAGCGCGGTGAACACCTTGCTCTGCACGTCGGCGCGGTGGATACGCACCGAACCACCGCCCAGCTCCCAGCCGTTGAGCACCATGTCGTAGGCCTTGGCCAGGCACTTGCCGGGGTCGGTATCCATCAGGTCTTCGTGACCGTCCTTCGGGCTGGTGAAGGGGTGGTGCACGGCCGTCCAGCGGTCTTCTTCCTCGTCGTGCTCGAACATGGGGAAGTCCACCACCCACAGCGGCGCCCAGCGGTTCTCGAACAGGCCGTTCTTCTTGCCGAACTCGCTGTGGCCGATCTTGAGGCGCAGCGCGCCGATGGCGTCGTTGACGACCTTTTCCTTGTCGGCGCCGAAGAACAGCAGGTCGCCGTTCTGCGAGCCCGTGCGCTTGAGCACTTCAGCCAGCGCGGCGTCGTGGATGTTCTTGACGATGGGCGACTGCAGACCATCGCGCCCATTGGACAGATCGTTCACCCGGATGTAGGCCAGGCCCTTGGCGCCGTAGATCTTCACGAACTCGGTGTAGCCGTCGATCTCGCCACGACTGATGCCGCCGCCTTCGACCGAGCCACCGGGCACGCGCAGGGCCACCACGCGGCCGCCCTTCATGTTGGCGGCGCCGGAGAACACCTTGAAGTCCACGTCCTTCATCACGTCGGTCAGCTCGGTGAATTCGAGCTTGACACGCAGGTCGGGCTTGTCGGAGCCGAAGCGGTGCGCCGCTTCCTGGTAGGTCATGGTGGGGAATTCGCCCAGGTCCACGCCCAACTGCTGCTGGAACACTTCCTTGATCATGCGCTGGAAGATGGCGCGGATTTCCTCTTCGCTCAGGAACGAGGTTTCGCAGTCGATCTGCGTGAACTCGGGCTGGCGGTCGGCGCGCAGATCTTCGTCGCGGAAGCACTTGGTGATCTGGTAGTAGCGGTCGTAACCGGCCACCATCAGCATCTGCTTGTAGAGCTGGGGCGACTGGGGCAGCGCGAAGAACTGGCCGTCATGCACACGGCTGGGCACCAGGTAGTCGCGCGCGCCCTCGGGCGTGCTCTTGCCCAGCATGGGCGTCTCGATGTCGATGAAGCCTTCCTTGTCGAGGAAGTTGCGCACCTGGATGGCCGTCTTGTAGCGCAGCATCATGTTGCGCTGCATGTGCGGGCGGCGCAGGTCCATCACGCGGTGCGTGAGGCGCGTGGTTTCCGACAGGTTCTCGTCGTCCATCTGGAACGGCGGCGTGACGGAGGGGTTGAGGACCTTGAGCTCGTGGCACAGCACCTCGATCTTGCCGCTCTTGAGACCGTCGTTGGTCGTGCCCTCGGGGCGCGCGCGCACCAGGCCCACCACCTGCACGCAGAACTCGTTGCGCACTTCCTCGGCGGTCTTGAACATCTCGGCGCGGTCGGGGTCGCACACCACCTGCACGGAGCCTTCACGGTCACGCAGGTCGATGAAGATCACGCCGCCATGGTCGCGGCGGCGATTGACCCAGCCAGCGAGGGTGACGGTTTGGCCCAGCAGGGCTTCAGTGACTAGACCGCAGTAGTGGGAACGCATGGCCATGGCAAAACTTCCGGCGCCGTCGTGGCGCATAAAAAAGGTTACTTGATTGTTGCGGGAACGGGGTCAACCGGCGCGACCACGCCCATGGAAACGATGTAGCGCAAAGCCGCATCGACACTCATGTCGAGTTCGACGCAATCGCTCTTGCGCACCATCACGAAATACCCGCCCGTCGGGTTGGGCGTGGTGGGCACGTACACGCTGACGAATTCATCGCGCAGGTAAGCAGCCACCTCGCCGCTGGGTGCGCCGGTGACGAAGGCCACTGTCCACACCCCCTCGCGCGGCCACTGCACCAGCACCGCGGTGCGGAAGGCATTGCCGCTTTCGGAAAACAGGGTGTCCGACACCTGCTTGACGCTCGAATAGATCGACCGCACCACCGGGATGCGGCTGACCAGGTGGTCGCCCCAGGCGACCAGCTTGCGCCCGGCAAAGTTGCTGGCCACCGCACCGGTCACCAGCAGAATGAGCAGCGTCAGCAGAACCCCGAAACCGGGGATGTGGAAACCCAGCAAGCGGTCCGGATGCCAGGCCTCGGGCAGGATCAGCAGCGTCTGGTCCAGCATGCCGACGATCCAGTGAAGCACCGAAATGGTGATCGCTCCAGGAACGATCACCAGCAGACCGGTGAAAAGCCACTTGCGCAAGGGAGCCATCTGGGGCTCAACTCGACGCGGCCGGCCTGGCCGCAGCGGCAGCCGGACAGCTGGCGCAGGATTCCTTTGCGGCTGCGGGCGCAGATTCGCCGGAACCGGCTGCAGCACCGCTACTACCGCCACGGAAATCGGTCGCATACCAGCCCGAGCCCTTGAGCTGGAAACCGGCAGCCGTGATCTGTTTGGAAAAGGCTTCCGCCCCACAGGCCGGGCAGGTGGTCAGCAGAGGATCCGAGATTTTTTGTAGCACATCCTTGGCATGGCCACAGGAGCCGCATTTGTAGGCATAGATTGGCATATCGCGAGCCTGGACTGTTAGTGCAAAGCCTTCAATTATAGGCGGCCTCCCTGCTTTCAAGCCGGAAGGCCGCAACCAGAGCTGCACGGTTACCGCCCGATTCAGGCCCCGGCGCTGCCCTCGTAATGGTGCACATGCCCCTTGTGGTCCGGCACGAACTGCGGCAGCAGCGAGCCCGCCACCATGCCCACCAAGGCAGCCAGCAACCCGGCGAGTTGCTGCGGGAACGCCTCCGACAGCGATGCACTGGCCACGAACAGCAACCACACACCAAGGCCCATGGCCACCGCCATCAAAGCGCCCTGCGTGGTGGCGCGCTTCCAATAGAGGCCGAACACCAGCGGCACGAACGCCCCCACCAGCGGCACCTGGTAGGCACCAGAGACCATTTCATAGATCGACGTGCCCTGCATGGTGATGGCATAGGTCAGCACACAGCCCGTGAACACCAGCACGGACACCCGCATGGCCTTGAGCGTCATGGCATCGCTCATGCCTGGACGCAGGTTGCGCAGGATGTTCTCGACGAAGGTGGTCGATGGCGCCAGCAGCGTGGCCGACGCCGTGGACATGATGGCCGACAGCAACGCACCAAAGAAGGCAATCTGCAATACCAGCGGCATGCGCTCCATGACCAGCGTGGGCAGCACCTTCTGCGGATCGTCCTTCAGCAGGGCCTGTGCCGTCTCGGGCATGATCAAAATGGCAGAGGTGACCACGAACATCGGGATGAAGGCGAACAGCAGGTAGAGCACGCCACCGATCACCGGGCCGGTGCGCGCCGTGCTGGCACTGTTGGAGGACATGACGCGCTGGAACACGTCCTGCTGCGGAATGGAACCCAGCATCATGGTGATGGCCGACGCAATGAAGAAGGACCACTCCTTCATCCCCCCATCCTTGGGAAAGAACTGGAACTTTCCTTCGCGCGCAGCATAGTCGATGACCTTGCCGGCGCCACCGGCCAGATCGGCAGCAAACCAGGCGATGGCGATCAGGCCCAGGGCAATGACGATCATCTGCACAAAATCGGTCAGCGCCACCGACCACATGCCACCATACAAGGTATAGACCAGCACCACCAGCGTACCGAGCACCATGCCCGCGGTGATGGACATGGCGCCCTGCGTGAGCAGGTTGAAGACCAGACCCAGGGCCGTGATCTGCGCGGCCACCCAGCCGAGGTAGCTGAAGATGATGATGGCGGAACACAGCACCTCGATGGACCGCCCGAAACGCTGGCGGTAGTAGTCACCCAGCGTGATCAGGTTCTTCTGGTAGAGCCGGTAGGCAAAGAACAGGCCGACCAGCACCAGGCACATGGACGCACCGAACGGGTCCTCGACCACAGCGCCCAGCCCGCCATCGACGAACCGCGCCGAGACGCCAAGCACCGTCTCGGAGCCAAACCAGGTCGCGAACGTGGTCGCAATCACCACGGCCAGCGGCAGGCTGCGGCCCGCCACCGCATAGTCCGCAGTGTTGTGCACGCGCGTGGCGGCATACAGGCCAATTGCAATGGATGCCAGCAAATACAGAACGATGAAGGTGACCAGCATGCGCCGCTCCGCGATCAGGGTAAGGTTAAGAACCTGTTCAAGATAAAACGACGCGCATTATCTGCGCATCCGTTGCACAACGGGACCGGGCACCACCGAGATGGGAAGAAACCCCTAGAAAACCCGCACCCGCACGATGATCTGCATCACGATCAGACCCAGCACAAATCCCAAGCCCGAGTACAGCAGTCCCTGCAACAGATGATTGGTGCGCCGTTGCTCGCGCAGCAGCTCCAGCAGCTCACGCTGCTGCTGGGGCGTCCCCTGGCGCTGCAGGTGGTCGTGCAAGAGTCGGGGCAAGGCGGGCAGGATCTTGGCGTAGTGCGGCAACTGGTCGCGCAGTTCGCGGCGCAGGCGCTGGGGGCCAAGCTGGTCCAGCATCCACTTTTCCAGGAAGGGCTTGGCCGTGCTCCACAGGTCCAGGTCGGGGTCGAGCTGGCGACCCAAGCCTTCGATGTTGAGCAGGGTTTTCTGCAGCAGCACCAGCTGGGGCTGGATCTCGACGTTGAAGCGCCGCGAGGTCTGGAACAGCCGCAGCAACACCATGCCCAGGGATATTTCCTTCAGGGGTCGGTCGAAATACGGCTCGCACACCGTGCGCACCGCCGCCTCCAGTTCGTTGACGCGGGTCTCGGGCGGCACCCAGCCGCTTTCGATGTGCAGCTCAGCCACGCGCTTGTAGTCACGCCGGAAAAACGCGGTGAAGTTCTGCGCCAGGTATTCCTTGTCGAACTCGGTGAGCGTGCCCACAATGCCAAAGTCCAGCGAAATATAGCGCCCGAAAGTGGCCGGGTCCAGGCTGACCTGGATGTTGCCGGGGTGCATGTCCGCATGGAAAAAACCGTCGCGAAACACCTGGGTGAAGAAGATGGTCACCCCGTCGCGCGCCAGCTTGGGAATATCGACCCCCGCTTCGCGCAGACGATCCACCTGGCTGATGGGCACGCCATTCATGCGTTCCATCACCATCACTTCGGGGTGGCAGAAGTCCCAGTGAATGATGGGTACTTCCACGAGGTTCAGCCCTTCCATGTTGCGGCGCAACTGAGCGGCATTGGCGGCCTCGCGCACCAGGTCCAGCTCGTCGTGCAGGTAGTTGTCGAACTCGGCCACCACCTCGCGCGGCTTGAGGCGCTTGCCATCGGCCGACAGGCTTTCCACCCAGCCTGCCATCATGCGCATGAGGCTCAGGTCTTTCTCGATGACATGCAGCATGCCCGGCCGCAACACTTTGACAGCAACCTCGTGCTGCTGGCCCTTGCGGTCACGCAGGCGGGCGAAGTGCACCTGGGCAATGGAGGCGCTGGCCACCGGCTCACGCTCGAAATGCTCGAACACCTCGCCAATGGGTCGCTTGAAGGCGCGCTCAATGGTGGCAATGGCCACGGCGGGGTCAAACGGCGGCACCCGGTCCTGCAGCAGCGCCAATTCATCGGCGATGTCCGGCGGCATCAGATCGCGCCGCGTGGACAGCACCTGGCCGAACTTCACAAAAATCGGCCCCAGCCGCTCCAACGCCTCACGCAGACGCTGCCCGCGCGGCGCACTCAGGTCGCGCCCCACCGACACGGTGCGCGCCAGCAGGCGCAGCCAGGGCTTCTGGAAGCTGGTGAGCACCAGCTCGTCCAGGCCAAAACGCAGCACCACCCAGACGATGGTGGCCCCTCGGAAGAACTGCTTCATGGAGTGGTACGTTCCACGGACCAGCCCGACGGCCCACCAGCGGGCGGCACACGGTCCTGCAGAAAGCCGCGCAAGGCCTGCGCCGCGCTGCCCGCCAGGTTGGCCAGGGTGTGCGCAGGCACGTCCCCGATCAGGCGCGCCAGATCGTCCTCTACGTCCCAGCGCAGGTTGTCGGCCAGCCATTGGATATCGCCGGCAAACTGCACATCCCCATCAATGCGCACGCTCGGGCGTTCTCCGCGCAGTGCGGCCTGCGCCAGATCCAGGGGCGACGCCTGCATGACCTCCAGGCGCAGATCGGGCGTGGCCGCTGGGGGTGCCAGATCAAAGAGGCCCGCCGGTGTGACCTGCAGCGCCATGAAGAAATGGCGCCACTGCATGCGCACCACCCGCCCACGGCTCGGAACCAGCCGCTGGGTGGCCGCGCTTTCCTGCATCAAGACATGGTTGAGCAGCAACACCACGCGGTGCTGCACCTCGTGCACCAGCCACTGCGGGGGCTGCGGGCCTGCGGCCACGCGCTCGAACACGCTGCCGACAAAAGAAAAAGGGGACTGTGTTGCCATAGTCCCCGATTATTCCCCGAACCGCGCGCTCAGGCGCATGGTCCGGTCAAATACACGGCTTTACTGCAGCGCTTGCACGCCCGCCACCAGCCAGCCGCTGCGCCCTTCCTTGGGCTTGGTCATGTTCCAGACTTCACGGAACGGGCTGGGGCCGGCCGAGGGCTCCTCGCGGATCAGGCCCGAGAACTCGACGCTGGCCATGTAGGCGTTGCCCACATCCTCGATACCGAGCAACTGTGCCTCCAGCATGACCACATCGGTCTGGTTGGGCTGGCCTGCGCCCTGGGCTTCGCGCTCGGCAAGCTGGCTGCGGATCTCGTCCAGCATGGCGTCGGTCATCATGGAGCGCAGGGTGGCCACATCGGCCTTGTCCCACGCAGCCTGCAGGGTGATGAAATTGCGCCGCGCAGCTTCGGTAAAGCCCGCCACGTCAAAACCCTCAGGCACGCCCCAGTTTTGCGAACCACCCAGTGCCGAACCGATGACAGAGCCCGCACCGGCCTGGCGCTGCGCCTCGAACGCCATGCTGCTTCGCTCCCAAGGGCGCGCCGAAGCGTCGTTGCCCACATTGGCGGGACTGTAGTCACGCGGCACCGACGCCTCCTGGGGAGAAGCCGCAGGCGCGCCCGCCCCCTGGAAGGCCAGAGGCGCACCACCCGCCACGGCAGGCGCCTTGCGGCCGCGCATCACCATGCGGATGACCGCGAAGGCCGCCACGGCGACCAACAACACCAACAGAAACTGACCGAAACCTTCCCCCATGCCCAGGCTGTGGGCCAGCCAGGCCAGGCCCAGGCCTGCCGCCAGGCCGCCCAGCATGGCGCCCCAGGGCTTCTTGGGGGCGACCTGCGGCGCAGCCGCAGGCGTCGCTGGCTTGGCCGGTGCAGCGGCATTCTGTGTGGGTGCCCCTGGTGCAGCCGGGGGGGTGGCATCGCGTTGCGTCACATTGCTGGACTGCTGGCCCATCGATTTGCCTCCGCCCAGGCGCTTGGCCTGCGCTTCAGGCTGGACGAACACCAGGGCCAGCACAAACAGGGCAGACAAAAGGGTTTTCATGGCGGGGATCTCCTTGGAAGTCACACTTGCTCTCTCAACTCAACACTTGATACCCACATGCAGGGCGACCACGCCGCCGGTCATGTTGTGGTAGTCCACATGGCCGAAACCGGCCTCGTGCATCATGGCCTTGAGCTCTTCCTGACCGGGGTGCATGCGGATGGATTCGGCCAGGTAACGGTAGCTGTCGGCATCGCCCGTGACCAGTTGACCCAGGCGCGGCAGGATGTTGAAGGAATACCAGTCGTAGGGCTTGGCCAATGGCTGGGCCACGCGCGAGAACTCCAGCACCAGCAGCTTGCCGCCGGACCTGAGCACGCGGCACATCTCGCGCAGCGCAATGTCCTTGTGCGTCATGTTGCGCAGGCCAAAGGCCACGCTGACCAGGTCAAAGTGCTGGTCGGGAAACGGGAGCTGCTCCGCATCGCACACCAGGGTGGGCAACACCACGCCCTTGTCGATCAGTCGGTTGCGACCCACGCGCAACATGGCTTCGTTGATGTCGGTATGCACCACACGGCCACTGGCGCCCACCTTGCGGGCAAAAGCCAGCGACAGGTCGCCCGTGCCCCCGGCAATGTCCAGCACCTGCTGGCCTTCCTGCAGGTTGGCCACCATCACGGTGTAGGCCTTCCAGGCGCGGTGCAGGCCGCCAGACATCAGGTCGTTCATCAGGTCGTACTTGGACGCAACCGAGTCGAACACTCCGCGCACACGGCGTGCCTTTTCTTTCTCATCGACCGACTGGAAACCGAAATGCGTGGTGCTCATGGTGGAAATGCTAGCGGTGAAGGGTTCAACCCCGCGAATGCGTGGGATATAGGATTCTAAAGCCTTAGCGGCATCCAAGGCTTATCGATAAAGCGCCATCAGCTATAAAAATGATAGCACGCGAAGTGTTGCAAATTGGCTTTAGCCACAGCCGGAACCGGAGCCGCACCCCGATCCATGGCCATGGGAGGGCTTGCGCCCAGGCATGGGGGTGTCCCGGTCCACCCCTGCAGCCTCCAGGCGGCGCAGGTAATCCTCCCACCGCGCAGCCTGGTGCTGGCCCAGCGCGTAGAGGTAGTCCCAGGAGTAGATGCCGCTGTCGTGCCCATCCGAGAACTGGAGCTTGACGGCGTAGTTGCCCACGGGCTCGATGTCGGCGATTTCCACATTCCGCTTGCCCGTCTGCAGCACCTCCTGGCCAGGGGCATGGCCCATGACCTCGGCCGATGGGGAATAGACGCGCAGCAGCTCAAACGGCAGGCGGAATGCAGCGCCGTCGGAGAACACCAGCTCCAACTGGCGCGACTGGCCGTGTACGGTGATGGATTGGGGCGTAGGGGAGCCGGGGGTCAGGCCTGCCATGGGAATGCATCGTGTGGAAGTGAGATGAACAACGCCATTGTCCCATTGCCTGGGCAAGTCCCCTGACAATGCACGCGTTGCGCGTGAGGGTGGAAGGCGGTGTCTGCGGCTTCACCCAACGCTGGGCAGGCTGCGTTCCAGAAGCTCGTGCAGCGCCGCGTCCAGCGCGGGCAGCCGCTCGCGCAGCACCGCTTCCTGGGCGCTGTCGCGTTCACGCTGCGCACTGGCCCACACCGGCGCCGGAAAGTGACTGTCCCAGCCAAAGCGCGCAATCACATGCCAGTGCAGGTGCGGCACCATGTTGCCCAGGGCGGCGAGGTTGACCTTGGTGGGTGCCAAGTGCTCGCGCAACACCTGCTCGACCACCGTGACGGCGTCCATGCAGTGCCGGCGCTCGGCCTGCGTCAGGTCGGAGAACTCGGCCACATGGGCGTTCCAGACCACGCGGTAAAACGCCGGGAAGCCCGGCTCGTCGGCGCGGATCACGCGCAGCTGCGTGCCGCGCCAAACCAGCTGTCCGCCGTCCGTCATGCACAGCGGACAGGTCATCACACCAGCACCCGCTCGATGCCGCCCGCGTTGGCCTTGGCCACGTACTCGGGCAGCCAGTTCTCGCCAATGATCTGCTTGGCCATCTCGATGACGATGTAGTCGGCTTCGAGCAGGCCGGTGGAGAGGTCGTCCTGGTAGCGCGTGATGCCCTGCAGGCAGCTCGGGCAGCTGGTCAGGATCTTGATGTTGTCCTGCGCGCCCACGGCGCCGCTGGCGCGCAGTTGCGCTTCGCCCTTGCGGATTTCCTGCTCCTTGCGGAAGCGCACCTGGGTGGAGATGTCGGGCCGCGTGACGCCCAGCGTGCCCGATTCGCCACAGCAGCGCTCGCTCTTGAGCACCTTGTCGCCCACCAGGGCGCGCACGGTCTTCATCGAGTCGCCCTGCTTCATGGGGTTGTGGCAGGGCTCGTGGTACAGGTAGCCGCCCTGCCCAGCCGGCAGCGTGATGCCTTTTTCGAGCAGGTATTCGTGGATGTCGATGATGCGGCAGCCAGGGAAGATCTTGTCGAACTCGTAGCCCTGGAGCTGGTCGTAGCAAGTGCCGCAACTCACCACCACGGTCTGGATGTCCAGGTAGTTGAGCGTGTTGGCCACGCGGTGGAAGAGCACCCGGTTGTCGGTGATCATCTTCTCGGCCTTGTCGAACTGGCCGCTGCCGCGCTGGGGGTAGCCGCAGCACAGGTAGCCCGGCGGCAGCACGGTCTGCACGCCCGCATGCCACAGCATGGCCTGCGTGGCCAGGCCCACCTGGCTGAACAGACGCTCGGAGCCGCAGCCAGGGAAGTAGAACACTGCCTCCGTGTCGGCCGTGGTGGTGGCCGGGTCGCGGATGATGGGCACGTAGTCCTTGTTCTCGATGTCCAGCAGCGCGCGTGCTGTCTTGGTGGGCAGACCGCCGGGGAGCTTCTTGTTGACGAAGTGGATCACCTGCTCCTTGACCGGCGCCGGGCCCACGCTGGCAGGCGGGCGCTGCGTCTGGCGGCGCGAGATGCTGCGCAGCACGTCCACCGCCATGCGCTGCGCCTTGAAGCCCGCGCCCACCATGGCGGCGCGCAGCAGCTTGATGGTGTCGGGATTGGTGGCATTGAGCATGGCCATGGCCAGCTTGTTACCGGGGCGCCAGCTCTTCTTGCCCATCTTGCGCAGCAGGTTGCGCATGTTCATGGTGACGTCGCCGAAGTCGATCTTCACCGGGCAGGGCGTGTAGCACTTGTGACACACGGTGCAGTGGTCGGACACGTCCTCGAACTCCTGCCAGTGCTTGATGCTCACGCCCCGGCGCGTCTGCTCTTCGTACAAAAAGGCCTCGACCAGCAGCGAGGTGGCCAGGATCTTGTTGCGCGGCGAGTACAGCAGGTTGGCGCGCGGTACATGCGTGGCGCACACGGGCTTGCACTTGCCGCAGCGCAGGCAGTCCTTCACGCTGTCGGCAATGGCGCCGATGTCGCTCTGCTGCATGATCAGCGACTCGTGCCCCATGAGGCCGAAGCTGGGCGTGTAGGCGTTGGTCAGGTCGGCGAACAGCGGCAAGGAATCCTGGGCATTTTTGGCCTCTGACGCTTTCTCAGCAAGCGCTGAATGCTCCTGATTTCGTAGCAACTTACCTTTGTTGAAGCGGCCGTGGGGATCGACGCGCTGCTTGTACTGCGCAAAGGGGCGCAGCTCGTCTTCGGACAGAAACTCCAGCTTGGTGATGCCGATGCCGTGCTCGCCCGAGATCACGCCGCCCAGGCTGCGCGCCAGGTGCATGATGCGCCCCACCGCTTCGTGCGCGGTCTGCAGCATCTCGTAGTCGTCGCTGTTGACGGGGATGTTGGTGTGCACGTTGCCATCGCCCGCGTGCATGTGCAGCGCCACCCACACGCGGCCCTTGAGCACGCGCTGGTGGATGGCCGTGCACTCGGCCAGCAGGGGCGCAAAGGCGCCGCCATTGAAGATCTGCTGCAGCGGGGTGCGGATTTGCGTCTTCCAGCTGGCGCGCAGGCTGTGGTCCTGCAGTTGCGGGAACAGTGTGTCCACCTCGCGCAGCCACTGCGCCCACAGGGCACGCACCTCGGCCACCAGGGCCAAGGCCTGCTGCACGCGGTCTTCCAGCAGCTCGGCGCTGGGCAGCTCGCTGGCGTCGTCGGTCTTGCCAAGCGGCAGGTTGCCCCGGCGCAGGAAGGCGTCCAGCTCGTCGCACAGGCGCAGCTTGTTGCGCAGCGACAGCTCGATGTTGATGCGCTCGATGCCGTCGGTGTATTCCCACATGCGTGGCAGCGGGATCACCACGTCCTCGTTGATCTTGAAGGCGTTGGTGTGGCGGCTGATGGCCGCCGTGCGCTTGCGGTCGAGCCAGAACTTCTTGCGTGCCTCGGGGCTGATGGCCACAAAGCCCTCGCCGCTGCGCGAGTTGGCGATGCGCACCACCTCACTGGTGGCGCGGGCCACGGCGTCCTGGTCGTCGCCGGCGATGTCGCCCACCAGCACCATCTTGGGCAGCCCGCCGCGCTTGGACTTGGTGGCATAACCCACGGCCTTGAGGTAGCGGTCGTCCAGGTGTTCCAGGCCGGCCAGCACCACGCCCGAGCGCTTTTGCTCGGCGAACATGAAGTCCTTGATCTCGACGATGCTGGGCACGGCGTCCTTGGCATTGCCGAAGAATTCCAGGCACACCGTGCGCGTGTGCGCGGGCATGCGGTGCACCACCCAGCGTGCGCTGGTGATGAGGCCGTCGCAGCCCTCCTTCTGCACCCCTGGCAGGCCCGACAGGAACTTGTCGGTCACGTCCTTGCCCAGGCCCTCCTTGCGGAATTGCGCGCCGGGAATGTCCAGCCGCTCGGTGCGCACCGGGGTCTTGCCGTCGGCTTCGAAGTAGCGCAGCTCAAAGCTGGCCATGGCAGCGTCGTGGATCTTGCCCAGGTTGTGGTCCAGGCGCACCACCTCCAGCCATTGCGCGTCAGGCGTCACCATGCGCCAGCTCGCCAGGTTGTCCAGCGCCGTGCCCCACAGCACGGCTTTCTTGCCGCCCGCGTTCATGGCGACGTTGCCGCCGATGCACGAGGCCTCGGCGCTGGTGGGGTCCACGGCAAACACGTAGCCGCCGCGCTCGGCGGCATCGGCCACGCGCTGGGTCACCACACCGGCTTCGGTCCAGATGGTGGCCACCTCGCGGTCCAGCCCGGGCAGGCGCACCATCTCCACCTCGGTCATGGCCTCGAGCTTTTCGGTGTTGATGACGGCGCTGCGGTCGGTCAGCGGAATGGCGCCGCCGGTGTAGCCCGTGCCGCCCCCGCGCGGGATGACGGTCAGCCCCAGCTCGAAGCAGCCCTTGACCAGCCCGGCCATCTCGGCCTCGGTGTCGGGGGTGAGCACCACGAAGGGGTATTCCACGCGCCAGTCGGTCGCGTCGGTCACATGGCTCACGCGCGAGAGGCCGTCGAACTTGATGTTGTCGCCCGCCGTCAGCCGCCCCAGCACCCGGCGTGCCTTGCGGCGCAGTTCGGCCGTCTGCTGGAACGAGGCGTCAAACCGCCCCACCGCAGCGCGTGCGGCCTCCAGCAGCTCGCCCACCAGCGCGTCGCGCGCGGCATCCTTGTCGGGGGTGCGGCGCTTTTGCACCTCACCCAGGCGGTGCTCCAGCGCCTGCACCAGCTGGCGGCGGCGCTGGGGGTTGTCCAGCAGGTCGTCCTGCAGGTAGGGGTTGCGCTGCACCACCCAGATATCGCCCAGCACCTCGTAGAGCATGCGCGCCGAGCGGCCGGTCTGGCGCTCCTGGCGCAGCTGCTGCAGGGTGCCCCAGGCCTTCATCCCCAGCAGGCGGATGACGATCTCGCGGTCCGAAAAGCTCGTGTAGTTGTAGGGAATCTCGCGCAAACGCACGGGTTCGGGGGCCTGCGCCGTGAGGGCGGCCAACGCGGTGGGGGCATTCATTCGGTGGAACCTGGGTTAGGGCAGTGCGCCTCGGGCCTGCGCTCAACGGGTTTGCCGGGGCAAAACGCTGTGCTCAGGCTACAGCCTGGGAGACTCGGACCTGACATTCTAAAAAATTGACGCATCGCCCGCTGCAGCGCAGGCGACGCATCCCCGGCCAGCCCGCTGCCACAGCGCAGCGGACAGGCCCTGTCGATCAGAACAGCACGCGGCAGCGCAGCGTGTGCGGCACCTGCTGGAGCTTTTGCAGCGCCAGTTCGGACGATTCGGCATCGATGTCGATCACCACATAGCCGATGGCCTCGTTGGTCTGCAGGTACTGGGCGGACACGTTGATCTGGTTGTCGGAGAAGATGCGGTTGATCTCGGACAGCACGCCCGGCACGTTGCGGTGCACATGCAGCAGACGGTGCTTGCCACTCTGGGCCGGCAGGGCCACGGCCGGGAAGTTGACCGACGAGGTGGTCGTGCCGTTGTCGCTGTAGCGCACGAGCTTCTCGGCCACTTCCACGCCGATGTTGGCCTGCGCCTCCAGCGTGGAGCCGCCGATGTGCGGCGTGATGATGACGTTGTCCAGCCCGCGCAGGGGCGAGACGAATTCATCCTTGTTGGTGCGCGGCTCGACCGGGAACACGTCCACCGCCGCGCCGAGCAGCTTGCCAGCCTTGAGCGCATCGGCCAGCGGCTCGATCTCGACCACCGTTCCGCGCGAGGCATTGATGAGGATACTGCCCGGCTTCATGGCGGCGATTTCGGCGGCGCCGATCATCCACTGCGTGGACGGCAGCTCGGGCACATGCAGCGAGACGATGTCGCTCTGCGCCAGCAGGTCCTTCAGGTTGGCCGCCTGACGTGCGTTGCCCAGCGGCAGCTTGGCCACCACGTCATGGAACACCACCTGCATGCCCAGCGCCTCGGCCAGCACCGAGAGCTGCGAGCCAATGGCGCCATAGCCCACGATGCCCAGCGTCTTGCCGCGTGCCTCGAAGGCGTTCTCGGCACTCTTGAGCCAGCCACCGCGGTGCGCCACGGCATTTTTCTCAGGCACGCCGCGCAACAGCAAAATGGCCTCGGCCAGCACCAGCTCGGCCACCGAGCGGGTGTTGGAATAGGGCGCGTTGAACACGGCAATGCCCCGGTCGCGCGCGGCGTTCAGGTCCACCTGGTTGGTGCCGATGCAAAAGCACCCGATGGCCACGAGCTTGTGCGCGTGTGCAAGCACCTCGGCCGTGAGCTGGGTGCGCGAGCGGATGCCGATGAAGTGCACATCAGCGATGCGCTGGATGAGTTCGTCCTGCGGCAGTGCACCGGAGAGGGATTCGATCTGGCTGTAACCGGCGTTTTGCAGCACCTGCAAGGCAGAGGGGTGCAGGCCTTCGAGCAACAGAAACTTGATCTTGCTTTTGTCGAGCGAGGTGGGGTTCATGGCAGTCCTGGGTCGGTGAAGCGCAGGCGGCCCGCCACAGGGGCGCCCAGCTTCGGGATGGCGGGCCATCCTAGCATGGTGCGGCGCACAAAACCGCCTTCTGGAGAGGCGCCACTACCAGCGTCAGGGGCAAGGGGTTTGCACCTGCATACCGGGGTTTACCCGGTCACTCCAGACGCCCCGACGTGGTTACAAAGGCCCTTCGCGGGTGTGACGACTTCTTTCTGTAACAATTTCGCCATACGCTGTTTGCTTTTCACTGTCCTACCTTTTCCCAAGGAGCAACCGCATGAAATTCCGTACGCTGGCCCTGAGCGCCGCCCTGGCCGCCATGGGCTCCAACGCCGCCTTTGCACAGACCGAAATCCAATGGTGGCATTCGATGACCGGCGGGCTGAATGATTGGGTGGTGGACATCGCCAACAACTTCAACGCCAGCCAGAAGGACTACAAGATCGTGCCCACCTACAAGGGCACCTATGACGAGTCCATGACGGCCTCCATCGCTGCCTTCCGCGCGGGCAACGCGCCGCACATCCTGCAGGTGTACGAAGTGGGCACCGCCACCATGATGGCGGCCAAGGGCGCCGTGGTGCCCGTGGGCAAGGTCATGGCGGATGCCGGCCACAAGTTCGACCCCAAGGCCTACATCCCGGCCGTGGTGGGTTACTACACCGCCCCCAGCGGCGAAATGCTGAGCTACCCCTTCAACAGCTCGACCACGGTGCTCAACTACAACAAGGACTTGTTCAAGAAGGCGGGCCTGGACCCGAACAAGCCGCCAAGCACCTGGCCTGAACTGGTCTCGGCCGCCGCCAAGCTCAAGGCCTCGGGCGTGAGCTGCCCGTTCACCACGAGCTGGCAAGGCTGGACGCAGCTGGAGAGCTTCTCCACCTGGCACAACACGCTGTTTGCCACGCAGAACAACGGCTTTGGCGGCACCAGCGCGCGCCTGGCCTTCAACAGCCCGTTGCATGTGCGCCACATCGAAAACCTGGCCAACATGGCCAAGCAGGGCCTGTTCCACTACCGTGGCCGTGGCAACAAGGGCGATGCGCCGTTCTACTCGGGTGAATGCGCCATGGCCACCGCCAGTTCTTCCACCTACGCCAGCATCAAGAAGAACGCCAAGTTCGACTTCGGCATTGCCCCCCTGCCCTACTACCCCGACGTGCAGGGCGCACCGCAGAACACCATCATCGGCGGCGCCTCGCTGTGGGTCATGGCAGGCAAGAAGCCCGCGGAATACAAGGGCGTGGCTGCGTTCTTCCAGTACCTGACCAACCCCGAAGTGCAGGCCGCCAGCCACCAGCGCACGGGCTACCTGCCCATCACCCTGGCCTCGTTCGAGATGACCGAGAAGGCAGGCTTTTACAAGCAGAACCCCGGCACCGACACGGCCGTGAACCAGATGATCCGCAAGACCACCGACAAGTCGCGTGGTGTGCGCCTGGGCAACTTCAACCAGATCCGCGCCATCATGGACGAGGAGCTGGAGCTGGTCTGGGCCGGCAAGAAGACGGCCAAGGAAGCATTGGACGCTGCCGTCAAGCGCGGCAACGAGCAACTGGAGCGCTTCCAGAAGGCCAACAAGTAAGCCTTGGGTCCATTCGCAACACGGCCGGGTCCCATGCCCGGCCGTTTTTGATGCAGGAGTCCTCTTTTGACCATAGAAAAACGGGTGCGCTTCAAGAGCTGGTGGCTCCCCGCCGTGCTGCTGGCGCCGCAGGTGGTGGTGATCGCCGTGTTCTTCTTCTGGCCCGCCGGCCAGGCGCTGGTGCAGTCGCTCCAGCAGCAGGACGCCTTTGGCACCTCGGTCGAATGGGTCGGGCTGGAGAATTTCCAACGCCTGTGGGGTGACGAAAGCTACATCGCGTCCTTCAAGACCACGGCTGTGTTCTCGGTGCTGGTGGCGGTGCTGGGCCTGGTGCTGTCGCTGGCGCTGGCGGTGTTTGCCGACCGCGTGGTGCGCGGCGCGTCGTTCTACAAGACGCTGCTGATCTGGCCCTACGCCGTGGCACCCGCCGTGGCCGGGGTGCTGTGGTTGTTCATGTTTGCGCCGTCCATCGGCATCGTGAGCTATGCGCTGCGCCAGATCGGGGTGGAATGGAACCACCTGCTCAACAGCAACCAGGCCATGGCGTTGATCGTGTTTGCCGCCGTGTGGAAGCACATTTCCTACAACTTCCTGTTCTTCCTGGCGGGGCTGCAATCCATCCCCAAGTCCCTGATCGAAGCCGCCGCCATCGACGGCGCAGGGCCGTGGCGGCGCTTCTGGAGCATCGTCTTCCCGCTGCTCTCGCCCACCACCTTCTTCCTGCTGGTCATCAACATCGTCTATGCCTTCTTCGACACCTTCGCCATCGTGGACGCCACGACCGAGGGCGGCCCCGGCAAGGACACGGCCATCCTGGTCTACAAGGTGTATTACGACGGCTTCAAGGCGCTGGACCTGGGCGGCTCGGCCGCGCAGTCGGTGGTGCTGATGGCCATTGTGGTGGTGCTCACCATCATCCAGTTCCGCTACGTGGAACGTAAAGTGAACTACTGACCATGGTCGAACGCCGCCCTCTTGCCACCGCCATCTCGCACCTGGTGCTCATCCTGGGCGTCATCGTGGTGGCCTTTCCGCTCTACATCACCTTTGTGGCCAGCACGCACACGGCGCAGGAGATCGTGCAGACCCCCATGCCCTTGTTGCCCGGCCCGCACCTGATCGAAAACTTCACCCACGCCATCAACGGCACCAGCGGCAGCGCGGCCTCTACCGCGCCCGTGGGCCGCATGATGGCGGTGAGCCTGGTCACCGCACTGGTCATCGCCATCGGCAAGATCGCCATCTCGCTGCTGTCGGCCTTTGCCATCGTCTATTTCCGCTTTCCGGGGCGCATGTTCTTCTTCTGGGCCATCTTCGTCACGCTGATGCTACCGGTGGAGGTGCGCATCGGCCCGACCTACCAGGTGGTCTCCGACCTCGGCATGCTCAACAGCTATGCCGGTCTCACGGTGCCGCTCATTGCCTCGGCCACGGCCACCTTCCTGTTCCGCCAGTTCTTCCTGACCGTGCCCGACGAGCTGGTGGAGGCCGCGCGCGTGGACGGCGCCGGGCCCATGCGCTTTTTCTGGGACGTGCTGCTGCCGCTGTCACGCACCAGCATCGCGGCACTGTTCGTCATTCAGTTCATCTACGGCTGGAACCAGTACCTCTGGCCGCTGCTGGTGACCACCGACGAATCCATGTACCCCGTGGTCATGGGCATCAAGCGCATGATCTCGGGCGGCGACGCCGCCAACGACTGGAACATCGTCATGGCCACGGCCATCCTGGCCATGATCCCGCCCGCGCTGGTGGTGCTGCTCATGCAGAAATGGTTCGTCAAGGGTCTGGTGGACTCGGAAAAATAAGCAAAATTTGGCTCCAGCGCTTATCTACAAAGCGCAAACAGCTACACTTTTTATAGCAAAAACATGGCATCCATCTCGCTGCGCAACATCGTCAAGCGCTACGGCCACGGGCCCAAGGCCAACCAGGTGATCCACGGCGTGAATGCCGAAATCCACGATGGCGAGTTCGTCGTCATCGTGGGCCCCTCGGGCTGCGGCAAATCCACGCTGCTGCGCATGGTGGCCGGGCTGGAGGAGATCAGCGGCGGCGAGATCGCCATCGGCAGCCGCGTGGTCAACCAGCTCGAACCCGCCGAGCGCGACATCGCCATGGTGTTCCAGAACTACGCGCTGTACCCGCACATGAGCGTGTTCGACAACATGGCCTACGGCCTGAAGATCGCCAAGGTGCCCAAGGACGAAATCAAGACGCGGGTGGACAAGGCCGCCAAAATCCTGGAGCTGGGCCACCTGCTGGAGCGCAAGCCGCGCGAGCTCTCGGGCGGCCAGCGCCAGCGCGTGGCCATGGGCCGCGCCATCGTGCGCCAGCCGCAGGTATTCCTGTTCGACGAGCCGCTGTCCAACCTGGACGCCAAGCTGCGCGCGCAAACACGGCTGGAAATTCAAAAACTGCACCGCGAACTGGGTATCACCAGCCTGTTCGTCACGCACGACCAGGTCGAGGCCATGACGCTGGCGCAGCGCATGATCGTGATGAACGGCGGCAACATGGAACAGTTCGGCACGCCCGAGGAGGTGTACCACCGCCCGGCCAGCACCTTTGTGGCCAGCTTCATCGGCGCGCCGCCCATGAACCTGCTGCAGCAGGCCCCCGGCGGCAAACCAGGCCAGACCCTGGGCATCCGCCCCGAACACCTGGACGTGGTGGCCAGCGAGGGCTGGGAACTGCACGTTGACACCGTGGAACTGCTGGGCGCGGAGCGCCTGATCTATGCCCGCCTGGGCGACGAGCCACTGATCGTGCGCGTGGAAGAAGGCGCCAGCGCCCCGCTGCCCGGCAGCACCCTGCGCGTGCGCCCGCGTGAAGACCGCCTGCACTGGTTTGACGCCAGCACGGGCAAGCGGCTGTGAGCGCGCCCATGACCACGCCCTGGCCCTACCCCCGCTGGATTGCCCACCGCGGCGCAGGCAAGCTCGCCCCCGAGAACACCCTGGCCGCCTTCCGCCTGGGAGCGCAGCACGGCTACCGCATGTTCGAGTGCGATGCCAAACTCAGCGCCGACGGCGTGCCTTTTTTGTTGCACGACGCGACCCTGGAGCGCACCACCAATGGCCAGGGCACAGCCGGCGACCTGCCCCTGGGTGCACTGGCCCAGCTGGATGCGGGCAGTTGGCATTCCCGCACCTATGCGGGCGAGGCCGTGCCGACGCTGGAGGCACTGGCCCGCTTTTGCATCGCCAACGGCTGCTTCTTGAACATCGAGATCAAGCCCACACCGGGCCATGAAGAACGCACCGGCCGCGTGGTGGGCGAGACCGCCGCGCGCCTGTGGCAAGGCCAGGCAGTGCCGCCGCTGTTCTCGTCCTTCAAGCCCAAGGCGCTGGCAGGCGCGCAAGCCACGGCAGCGCACATTCCGCGCGCCTTGCTCATCGATGCGCTGTGGGACGGCTGCCTGGACGAAGCCAGCCGCCTGGGCTGCGTGGCCATTGTGTGCAACCACGCACTGTGGGACGCGGCGCTGGTCGCCCAAGTCAACGCACTGGGCATGCGCACCCTGAGCTACACCGTCAACGACGAATGGGCTGCCCAGCGCCTGATCGCCCTGGGCACCGACGGCATCATCACCGACCGCGTCGATCTGTTCGCGCCCGCCTGATTGCTGGGAGTCCGCACCGGCAAGCCCCTGCTACCGCATTGAGTAATATCAACGCAAATCACTCTCATTTGTCATAATATCCCGGCCCTTAATTGGTCCAGACCCAGAAAGGATGACCGTGGACCGTCGCCACTTCTTGCTGCAGCTTGGTGCAGCCCTTGGAACCACCTGCCTGCCTGCGCTGGCCCATGCCCAGGCCAGCGGCACCCGCCTGCGCGTGGCCGGCGGCTGGCGCATGAACGAGCGCGACTATCAGATCGGAGCACTCAGCGTCGATTGGGAACAGGGCCAGGTCAAGACCGAATTCGCCCACACCCTGCCCACCCTGCCCCACGCCATCGTGCCCGAAGAAGGCGGCGGCTTCCTGGCCGTGGCCACGCGCCCCGGCACCTGGATGGTGCGGGTGGACGCGCAGGGCAAGCTGGTGCAGCGCCTGACCATGGCCGAGGAAGGCGACACCCGTACGCTGGACGGGCACGTCATCGCCAGCCACGACGGACGCTGGCTCTACACCGGCGAGACCGACCGCAAAACCGGCGCGGGCTGGGTCAGCGTGCGCGATGCCAAAAACCTGCGCAAAGTGGCCGAGCACCGCACCCATGGCATCGACCCGCACCAGATTCTGGTGGACGCCCAAGGCCGCCTGGTGGTGGCCAACGGTGGCATTCCACGCACCCCCGAGGGCCTCAAGCGCAATCTGGAGCTGATGGACCCCAAGCTGGTGCTGTTGAACCCCGACAACGGCGAAAAGCTGGGCGAGTGGAGCCTGCGCGACAAGCGCCTGGCACCGCACCACATCGCCTGGAACCGCCCTTTGGCCGACAGCCCGCAACTCCTGGGCATCGGCCTGCAGGCCGAGCACGACGACCCGTCCAAGCGGCGCGACGCCCCCCTGCTGGCGGTGTGGGACGGCAAGGAACTGAAGATCCCCACCCACATGGTGGCCGACGGCTACGCGGGCGACGTGGCCGCAGGCCCCAACGGCGGCTTCGTGCTGACGGCGCAGTTTGCCAACCGCGTCGTGCTGTGGCAGCCCCAGGAACCCGCCAAGCTGCTGACCATCGGCAAGGTGCAGAACCCCTGCGGACTGTGGCCCCTGGACGACGCGCCGGGCGTGACCATTGGCGGCGGCCTGGGCCTGGCCCGCTGGCATGCCACCGAGCCCGGCCATATGCTGCGCTGGCCTGCGGGCATGGCGGCAGGAAACCATTGGGCGGTGTTGGGGTGACTCCCACCTGAGCGCGCTGCGCGGCTCCCCCCCCTCTCTCGCTACGCTGCGCTTCGCGGGAGGGGGACGCACCCAGTGGCCGGGCCAAGCCCGTTCCACGGGCGCCCTGGCATGGCGATGGATGCGCCGCTGGGCAGTGAAATCGCGCCTCAACCCCTCCAGCCACGCCGCAGCAGCCACTGGCAGGTGGCACTGGCCAACACCAGTGCAGCGTAGGTACTCATCTTTCCGTCACGCCCCTGCAGCCACAAACCGGCAACCAACACCGCGCAACCCACTATGAAAACGATAGCTGCTTGCGCCCACCAGGAAAGCGCTGGGGCCGATTTCGGCATCAATAGCCGCGCCATGGGAACGAGCAGCAACGCCAGCACCGCAGCGGGCGCGACGAAGTTGAGCAGGTGGTTGAACGTGTCCAGTGGACCCATGGCGGAAATGACGTAAATCAAGACTCGTGCAGTCCGAGAGGAACCGCGGCGGCAAGAATTTTATAATCGCGGCCTATGTCAGTCTGGGCCCTGGGCATCAACCACACGACCGCGCCGCTCGATCTGCGCGGCCGGTTTGCGTTTGCGCTGGACCAGATCGCCCCCACGCTGCACGGCCTGCGCCAGTCGCTGAGCCAGAATGCTGCCGCCTGCGGTGCGGTGGAGACGGCCATCATCTCCACCTGCAACCGCACCGAAATCTACTGCGCAGGCGAGCGCCCCGCGCTCGACCACACCCTGGGCTGGCTGGCCCACAGCGGCGGCGTGAGCCCCGAGGTGCTGCGCGAACATTCCTACAGCCTGGAAAACGGCCCCGTGGCGCGCCACGCCTTCCGCGTGGCCAGCGGGCTCGATTCCATGGTGCTGGGCGAGGCCCAGATCCTGGGCCAGATGAAGGACGCCGTGCGCGCCGCCGAAAGCGCGGGCGCCCTGGGCTCCACGCTCAACCAGTTGTTCCAGCGCAGCTTTGCCGTGGCCAAGGAAGTGCGCACCAGCACCGAGATCGGCGCACACAGCATCAGCATGGCCGCCGCCGCCGTGCGCCTGGCCAGCCAGCTGTTCGAAGACCTGGGCCGCACGCGCGTGCTGTTCGTCGGCGCGGGCGAGATGATCGAGCTGTGCGCCACGCACTTTGCCGCGCGCAACCCCAAGCAGATCGCCATCGCCAACCGCACGCTGGAGCGCGGCGAGAAGCTCGCCACCCGCTTTGGCGGCGAGGTGATGCGCCTGTCCGACCTGCCCGAGCGCCTGCACGAATTCGACATCGTGGTGAGCTGCACCGCCAGCACCCTGCCCATCGTGGGCCTGGGCGCCGTGGAGCGCGCACTCAAGAAGCGCCGCCACCGCCCCATGTTCATGGTGGACCTGGCCGTGCCGCGCGACATCGAGCCCGAGGTCAAGCAGCTCGAAGACGTGTACCTCTACACCGTGGACGACCTGGCCAGCGTGGTGCAGACCGCCCAGGCCAACCGCCAGGCGGCCGTGGCGCAGGCCGAGGCCATCATCGACGCGGGCGTGCAGAGCTTCATGCACTGGATGGACCAGCGCCACCCAGAGCACGGCGTGGTGCCGCTGATCCGCCAGATCCAGGACCAGGCCGACGTGTGGCGCACCATCGAACTCGACCGCGCGCGCAAGCGCCTGGCCAAGGGCGAGGACATCGACACCGTGCTCGACGCGCTCTCGCGCGGCCTGGCGCAGAAGATGCTGCACGGCACCCTGGCCGAGCTGCGCGCGGGCGACGCCGAAACCCGTGAACAAACGGCGCGCACCGCCTCGCGCCTGTTCCTGCGCTCGCAGAGCAAGAACAGCCTGTAGCGGCGCTCTTACGGCTCTTCAGGCCCAACAGGCCTCCAGCGCTTTATCCATAAGCGCTATCAGCTACAAAATCAGTAGCAAACCCCTTTTCGGATCGCCATGAAACCCTTTCTCCGCACCCAACTGGAGCGCTTTGCCCGGCGCCTGCAGGAACTCGACTTCCTGCTCTCGCGCGAGGACATCATGGCCGACATGGTGCAGTACCGCGCCATCTCCAAGGAACACGCCGAGGTCACGCAGATCGCTGGTCGCTATGCGCGCTACCTGCAGCGCGAGGCCGACCTGGCCGGTGCACGTGACATGCTCACCGACCCCGACATGGCCGAGATGGCGCAGGAGGAGATCGCCGGCTGCGAGGCCGAGCTGGCGCAGCTCGAAGACGAACTCCAGCGACTGCTGCTGCCCAAGGACCCCGACGACGCGCGCAACGCTTTCCTCGAAATCCGCGCCGGCACGGGCGGCGACGAGTCGGCCCTGTTCGCGGGCGACCTGGCGCGCATGTACACCCGCTACGCCGCCAATGTGGGCTGGAAGGTCGAGGTGGTGAGCGAGAGCCCGTCGGAGCTGGGTGGCTACAAGGAAATCGTGCTGCGCATGATCGGGGACGACGTGTACGGCGCGCTGCGCTTTGAATCGGGCGGCCACCGCGTGCAGCGCGTGCCCGCCACCGAAACGCAGGGTCGCATCCACACCAGCGCCTGCACCGTGGCCGTAATGCCCGAACCCGACGAGCAGGAAGCCATCAAGCTGAACCCGGCCGACCTGCGCATCGACACCTTCCGCGCCAGCGGCGCGGGCGGCCAGCACATCAACAAGACCGATTCCGCCGTGCGCGTGGTGCACCTACCCACCGGCATCGTGGCCGAGTGCCAGGACGGGCGCAGCCAGCACAGCAACAAGGCCAAGGCGCTGCAGGTGCTGCAGGCGCGCATCCAGGAAAAGGAGCGCAGCGAGCGCGCCGCCAAGGAGGCCGCCGAGCGCAAGGGCCTGATCGGCAGCGGCGACCGCAGCGACCGCATCCGCACCTACAACTTCCCGCAGGGACGGCTGACCGACCACCGCATCAACCTCACGCTGTACAAGCTGCTCACCATCATGGAGGGCGACCTGGGTGAAGTGCTGGAGGCCCTGCGCCATGCCCGCGAGGCCGAACAACTGGCCGATCTCGAACAAAGCACGGTTTGATGCCAAATCGGCACCCAACGCCCATGGATAAAGCGCAATCAGCTATTCATTCGATAGCAAATATCACCGTGCAGGCGGCGCTGGCGCAGGCCCTGCAGCAAGGGCTTGCGCGCATCGACGCCCAAATGCTGCTGCTGCACACGCTGGGCCGCCCCACGGACGAACGCGCCTGGCTCATCACGCACGACAGCGACCCGCTGCCCCCCGCAGCACAGCAGCGCTTCGAGGCTCTGTGCCGCCGCCGCCTGGATGGCGAACCCGTGGCCTACCTCACGGGCACCAAGGCCTTCTACGGACTGGAGCTGCAGGTGGATGCCCGCGTGCTCGACCCCCGCCCCGACACCGAAACCCTGGTGGACTGGGCACTGGAAGTCCTGGCCCCCGTCGCCGCCCCGCGCGTGCTGGACCTGGGTACGGGCAGCGGCGCCATCGCGCTGGCCCTGCAAAAAGAACGGCCCGATGCCCGTGTGCTGGCGGTGGACGCCAGCCTGGACGCGCTCACCGTGGCCCAGGCCAACGCCCAGCGCCTGGGCCTGCCGGTGCAGTTCCGCCGCGGGCATTGGATGGAGGGGCTGGAGGGCGCGTTCGACGCCATCGTGTCCAACCCGCCCTACATCCCCACGGCCGACCCGCACCTGGCGGCCCTGCAGCATGAACCACTGCAGGCGCTGGCCAGTGGTGCCGATGGTCTGGACGACATCCGCACCATCATTGCCCAGGCCCCCGCACACCTGGTGCCGGGCGGCTGGCTGCTGCTGGAGCATGGCCACGACCAGGCCCCGACCGTGTGCGCGCTGCTGCAGGCTGCGGGCCTGCAGGCCGTGCAAACCCGCAAAGACCTCGCCGGCATCGCGCGATGCTCCGGCGGGCAAAGGCCGACAGTGAAATAATCACGCCAAATCCACCTTTTAACCACCCCTCGGGCGCACACGCCCCACCCTTTTGGAGCCCCCCATGAGCGACATCCGCCAACGCATCGACGAACTCGTCAAATCCAACGACATCCTGCTCTTCATGAAGGGCACCGCCAGCTTCCCCATGTGCGGCTTTTCCGGCCGCGCCGTCCAGGTGCTCAAGGCCTGTGGCGTGGATCCCAAGGCCATCGCCACCGTCAATGTGCTCGACGACGACGAAATCCGCCAAGGCATCAAAGACTACAGCCAGTGGCCCACCATCCCCCAGCTCTATATCAAGGGAGAGTTCATCGGCGGCTCGGACATCATGATGGAGATGTACGAATCGGGCGAGCTGAAGAAGCTCCTGGGTACCGAGGGCTGAAGGCCAGGCCCCAACCCCTTTCAGCGCGCCTGCGCACAGAACCGCCCTCCGGGGCGGTTTTTTATTGGGCATGGTCTGCGCCGTAGCCTGAGCGCCGCCGGTAGCGAAAAATCACTACTCCAGCACCGCACGCAACTGCCGCGTGGTGGCGGCCAGGCGGCGGGTGCCGATCTGGGCCAGATTGTTCATCACGGTGAGGGCGGCCTGCGGGTGCTGCTGCGCCCAGGCGTCGAAATCGGCTCGGGCCAGGCGCACCAGGCGCGCCTTGCCGTGCTCGGTGCCCGCGCAGGCGGTGCGTGGCGCGCCGCTGAGAAAGGCCATCTCCCCGAACGCCATGCCCGGCCCCACCGTGGCCAGGCGCAGGCCACTGGCAGCCGGCCAGTGGGTCACCAGGGTGATGTGGCCGGACTGCACGATCAGCAGATCGCGGTCGGTATCGCCCGCCGCAAACACGATGCTGTGGCCGGGCACCAGCTGCGGGCGCAGCACCGCTTCCAGCGCCTGGCGCGCCTGTGCCTGCAGGCCCTCGCCGATCTCTCCGAGCGGGTCGCTGTCGGAATGGCACACACGCAGGTGTTGTGGGCGCTGCGCCAGGATGGCCGCCTCGGCCCATTCCAGCGCGCGGTCCAGGTCGGCAAAGCTGCGCACCGCACTGCCTACCTGCGCCGCCGCGATCCCATCGAGTGAGGCCACTGCCACGGCAATGCCCTGCTGCTGCAGGTCGCGCACCAGGGCGCGCAGTTGCGCCAGCGCGGTGCTGTCCCAGGCGGGCACGCGGCTGGCGTCCAGCACAGCCCAGCGGTGCCGGGGCTGCAGCAGCAGGCGCACCTGTTCCGCGAGATGGGCCGCCACACCGAAGGACATGACGCCTTGCAGCTCGAACACCGCCACCTGGTTCATGCGCGGCGCAATCCATCCGTCAGACGCTGCTCGACGCAAGCGACGCGAGCGCAATTCACCATCCATGCGCACGTGGCGCAGCACCGTGGTGGCGGAATCGTGCAACAGCACAAAGGTGGCCACGACCAGCCCGGCCACCAGCGCCACCACACCGCCAAACACGGCAAACACCAGGGCCACCAGCCAGCTCTGTACCCAGGTAAAGCGCGCCTGGCGCGCGTACTGGCTTGACCACATCAGGCCCGGAACCTGCAGCAACCCGGCCAGCACCAACCCCCCGGCCAGGCAGGCCATGGGCACCCAGTGCAACCACCAGGCGCCCGTCAGTGCCACCCCCAGCATGATGGCTGCGTGCCAGCGCATCGCCTGAAGCGATGGCCCCGCCTGGGCCAGCACAATGCGCGAGCGTGAAGCGCTGGTGGATGCGGGAATCATGCCCACCAGCGCGCACAGCGCGCCCAGCAAGCTCTCGCGGCGCAGGGCCGCGTTGGCATCCACACGCAGGCCGTGGTCCAGTTCCAGCTCCTGGTGGAACACCAGCACCTCCAGGCTGTTGACCAAGGCCATGAGCAAGGCCAGCAACACCAGCGCCTGTCCGTGGCGCTCGGCCACCGCCATCCAGGGCACACCGCCCCAGTCGGGCCACAGCGGCCCGGCAAAGGCACTGGGCTGCACGGCGGCAACAAACACATCCCCCAGGCCTGCGCCCCAAATGCCTGCCACGGCCACCGCCACAGACACCACGGCCACGGCCGTGAGCAATCCCGGCATGCGCGGCCAGCGCCCGCGCAGCCACCAGGCCAGGGCCGCCACGCCAAGCGCTGCCAGGGCATGCCAGGCGGTGCGCTCATCGCCCAATGCACCGCTGCCAAAGCCGTTGCGCACCTGCCCCAGCACCATGGAAAGCCCGACCCCGGCCGCAAAGCCATGTGTGACCGAAATGGGCAAAAAACGCGCCACCGACGCCAGGCGCAATACCCCCAGCAGCCACTGGAACACAAAGGCGAGTGCCACTGTCGTACCCGTCACCGCCAGCACCTGGCGCGCATTCAGCCCCAACCCAGGCGCCGCACCATGCACCGTGGCCAGCACCGCCGCAAACAACAGTGCCACCACCGTAGTGGGCGCATACACCACCCCTGCACGGGGTGCCGCCAGCGTCAGCAACAAACCGGGCAGGGCTGCCGACCACAGTGCCAGCGCTGCCAGCGAATGGTCTGCCGCCAAAGGCGCAAACGCCAGCAGCCCCAGACCCACTGCATGGGGCACGGTGACAGCGGCAGCCGACCACGCGGCCGCCATGCCCGAGGCCGGCACGGGCACGGCACGGGCACCCCGGCGCACCGGGGTGGCGGACTCGGGGTGGACCTGGGTGTCCGGCATGGGGCTCCGTCTGCGCGGCGTGGCTTCAGAGTGCGCGCGCCGCGAAGGTGTCGCAGGCCTTGAGGCTGCCCTGCTGCATGCCGGCGTGGAACCAGCGCTGGCGCTGCGCACTGGTGCCGTGGGTGAACGACTCGGGCACCACGGCGCCGCCGCTGGAGCGCTGCAGCGCGTCGTCGCCGATCTGCGCGGCCGCGTTCATGGCTTCCTCCACGTCGCCCTGCTCCAGGATCTGGCGGGCATTCTGGGCGTGGTGGGCCCACACGCCGGCGAAACAGTCGGCCTGCAGTTCCAGACGCACGGACAGGCGGTTGTATTCGGCCTGGCTGACGCGGCCGCGCATCTGGTCCACCTTGGCGCTGATGCCCAGCAGGTTCTGCACGTGGTGGCCCACCTCGTGGGCGATCACGTAGGCCTGGGCGAAGTCGCCCGGCGCGCCGAGGCGGCTTTGGAGGGTTTCGTAGAAGCCCAGATCGATGTACACCTTCTGGTCGGCCGGGCAGTAGAACGGCCCCATGGCCGCCTGGCCCGTGCCGCAGGCCGTGGGCGTGGCGCCGCGGAACAGCACCAGCCGGGGTTCCTGGTAGCTGCCGCCGGCCTGTCGGAACACGCCATGCCACACGTCCTCGGTGTCGGCCAGCACGGTAGAGACGAACCGCGCAAGCCGGTCGTCGGCTGGCGGGCGCTGTGCAGGCGCCTGCTGCACCTGGGCGGGCGGCACGCCACCACCGCTGAGCAGCCCGAGGAGGGTCAGCGGATTGACGCCCAGCAGCCAGCCGCCCAACAGCGCCACGACGATGGTGCCAATGCCGATGCTGCGCCCGCCCAGCATCTGGAAACCGTCGCCACCGCCGTCACGGCGGTCTTCGACATTGTCCGATTCGCGGTTGCCTTCCCATTTCATGGCCTGCTCCTGTGATGCCTGTGCATATTACGCGCGGCCCACGCGGCCCGCGCTGGTGCTGTGCCTGGGCCAGGCGGGCGGGCGCGGCGCACTGTCGGTCGAGCGCATTGCCATCAACCTGGTGGACGCGCGCATTCCCGACAACCAGGGCGAGCAGCCGGTCGATGCGCCCGTCGTCCCCGCAGGCCCGGCCGCGTATTTCGCCACCCTGCCCGTCAAGGCCCTGCATCGTGCGGCGCAACGGGCCGGCCTGCCCTGCGAGGTGTCGCAGACGGCGGGCACCTTCGTGTGCAATGCGGTGTTCTACGGCCTGCTGCACCAGCTCGCCGCTGGCGCCGCAGCCGGGGCGCGCGGCGGTTTCGTGCACGTGCCCTGGCTGCCGGAGCAGGGCGCGCCCGCTATGCAGCTCCGCGACATGGTGCGCGGCGTGCACGCCATGCTGTGGGCCGCCGTGCTGCACCGGCAGGACATCGCCGCGGGCGCGGGCGCCCTGCACTGACGGCCGGGGTCAGGCCCGCGGCAGGGTGACGCCGTGCTGGCCCTGGTACTTGCCGCCCCGGTCCTTGTACGAGACCTCGCAGACGTCGTCCTTGTCGCTCTCGAAGAACAGCACCTGGGCGCAGCCCTCGCCGGCATAGATGCGCGCGGGGAGCGGCGTGGTGTTGGAGAACTCCAGCGTCACGTAGCCTTCCCATTCGGGCTCGAAGGGCGTGACGTTGACGATGATGCCGCAGCGTGCGTAGGTGCTCTTGCCCAGGCAGACGGTGAGCACGTTGCGCGGGATGCGGAAGTATTCGACGGTGCGCGCCAGCGCGAAGCTGTTGGGCGGGATGATGCAGCTGTCGCCCTCGAAATCGACGAAGCTTTTCTCGTCGAAATTCTTCGGGTCCACCACCGTGCTGTGGATGTTGGTGAAGACCTTGAATTCAGGCGCGCAGCGGATGTCGTAGCCGTAGCTGCTGGTGCCGTAGCTGATGATCTTGCGGCCCTCGGCCTCGCGCACCTGGCCGGGCTCGAAGGGCTCGATCATGCCGTGCTCGGCCGCCATGCGGCGGATCCATTTGTCGCTCTTGATGCTCATGGTGCGGGTTCCTCGCCAGGTACTACGATTTTGATAGCTGGTTGCGCTTGAACATCAAGCGCCAGGGCCATATTTTGCCTGTGAAATCACGGTCTGCTCAACCAGGCGGTCGTCGCCGAGCACGATCATGGCGAACAGCAATTCGTCCAGGTTGCCCGCCTGCGCGGTGCGCCGCGCCAGCAGCGGCGTGGCCTGGGGGTTGAGCACCACAAAGTCGCCCTCGCAGCCCGGCTGCAGGTTGCCCACCACGCCGTCCAACCCCAGCGCGCGCGCCGCACCCGCTGTGTGCTGCCACCACAGCTGCTGGGGCGAGAGGCTCAGGCCCGGCTTGGTCTGCCCCTCACGCCCCACGGTGTAGGCGGCCAGCATGGTGCGGAACGGCGAGAAGCTCGTGCCCCCGCCCACGTCGCTGGCCAGGCCGTAGGCGAAGCCCGCGCGGTCGGCCGCCTGGTAGTCGAAGAAGCCGCTGCCCAGGAACAGGTTGCTTGTGGGGCTGACGGCTGCGGCCGTGCGGCGCTGGTGCATCAGCGCGCGGTCGGCCGCATCGAAATGGATGCAGTGCGCATACACGGCGCGCTCGCGCATCAGGCCGAAATCGTCGTACACCGCGAGGTAGCTGCGCGAGCGCGGATACAGCTCGCACGCCCAGCGCACCTCGTCGAGGTTCTCGGCCACATGGGACTGAATCCACACATCCGGATACCGCGCCGCGAGCTGCCCTGCCCCGCGCAGCTGCGCCGGGCTGCTGGTGGGCGCGAAGCGTGGCGTGATGGCGTAGCCCAGTCGGTCCACGCCATGCCAGCGCGTGATGAGGTCTTCGGTATCGATCAGGCTTTGCTCCGTCTCGTCACGCACACCATCGGGCGAATGGCGATCCTGCAGCACCTTGCCCGTCATCAGGCGCAGGTGTCGGCGCCGCGCCTCGCCGAACAGCGCATCGACCGACTGCGGGTGCGAGGTCGCGAAGGCCAGTGCCGTCGTCACGCCGTTGCGCAGCAGCTCATCGAGAAAGAACTCGGCCACCTGCTCGGCGTAGCCCTGGGCCACAAAGCGCTTCTCGTGCGGAAAGGTGTAGTTCTCCAGCCAGGGCAGCAGGCCCTCGGCGGGCGAGCCGATCACGTCGGTCTGCGGGTAGTGGACATGCATGTCCACAAAGCCCGGCGCGATCAGGCGCCCCGGCCAATGGGTGACGTGTTGACCCGCGAACTGCGGCGCGAGTTGCTGCCAGGCTCCTACCGCCAGCACACGCTGGCGGCCCTGGGCATCGGGGCCGATGGCGAGCAGGCCATCCTCGTCGTACAAGGCCTGGCCATCCTCGGAAAAACGCAACAGGGCAGAACGGTAAATGTGCATGGCTGCAAGCTTACCGGAGCCAGCCGCGCCTTTTCTCCGGCAAAGCCCCTCCGTTGTATGGTGTGGAGCAAGCACCGCCAGCGCTGGACGACACTGGCGAGGCCCCGACCAGGGCCACCGTGCAAGGGCCGCCCCGCAGCACCGGTGGCGTCCCCCCTCCGCGCAGCGCAGCGAAGCAGAGAGGGGGGAAGGCGCCGAAGGCGACTCAGGGGGGAGCCCCTCCATCCGGGGGTGCGTCAAATGTGCAACGCGTGCCCCAGCGCCCGCAGCGCCGCTTCCTGCACCGCCTCGCCCAGCGTGGGGTGGGCGTGGATGGTGCCCGCCACGTCCTCCAGCCGCGCGCCCATCTCGATGGACTGGGTGAAGGCCGCCGCCAGCTCGGCCACGCCCTGGCCCACGGCCTGCCAGCCGAGGATCAGGTGGTTGTCCTTCCGGGCCACCACGCGCACGAAGCCGCCGGTGGCTTCCAGCGTCATCGCGCGGCCGTTGGCGGCGAACGGGAAGGCCGCGTCGATGCAGTCCAGCCCTGCGGCACGCGCCTCGCCCGGCGTTTTGCCCACGACCACGACCTCGGGGTCGGTGAAGCACACGGCCGGAATGGCCATGGGCTCGAAGCGGCGGTGCTTGCCCGCGATCACCTCGGCCACCACCTCGCCCTGCGCCATGGCACGGTGCGCCAGCATGGGGTCGCCGGTGATGTCGCCAATGGCCCAGACGTTGCGCATGGAGGTGCGGCACTGCGCATCCACCGCCACGTAACGCCCGGCCATGTCGAGCTGCAGCGATTCGAGCCCGAAGCCCGTGGTGCGCGGCTTGCGGCCCACGGCCACGAGCACGCGGTCGGCGGGCAGCGCGAACTCGTCGGCGCGCGCGCTACGCACGCGCACACCGTGCTGCGCGTCGTAGCCCTGCACGCTGCAGCCCAGGTGCAGCACGACGCCGCTCTTCTCCAGAGCGTCGAGCACTGGCTGGGTCAGTTCCTCGTCGTAGCCGGGCAGCACGCGCTCGGCGGCCTCGACCACGGCGACTTCCACGCCCAGCTTGCGGTAGGCCATGCCCAGCTCCAGGCCGATGTAGCCCGCGCCCACGACGACGAGGCGGCGCGGCAGGCTGTCCGGCGAGAGCGCACCGGTGGACGAGACGACGGCACCGCCGAACGGCAGCATGGGCAGCTCGACCGGCTCGGAGCCCGTGGCCAGCAGCAGGTGCTCGCAGCGCACGCGCACGGGCTCGCCGCCTTCGGCGGGCTGCACGGTCACGGACTTGCCGTCCTCGATGTGCGCCCAGCCCTTGTGCACCCGCACGCCGGCCTTGCGCAAGAGCGCGCCCACGCCGCCGGTGAGGCGCTTGACGATGCCGTCCTTCCAGCGCACGGTCTGCGAGATGTCGATGCTCGGTTCCTGCACCTTGATGCCCAGCGGCGAGCCGTGGGCCTGGTGGCGTGCAGCGTCGAACGCGTGCGCGGCATGGATCAACGCCTTGGACGGGATGCAGCCGATGTTGAGGCAGGTGCCGCCCAGGCTCTCCCCCTCGACCAGCACGGTGGGAATGCCGAGCTGGCCGGCGCGGATGGCGGCCACGTAGCCGCCGGGACCGCCGCCGATGACCAGCAGCTTGGTGGTGATTTCTTTCATGTGTATTCCTCCCGCTTCACTCGACGAACAGCAGGGCCGGGGTTTCGAGCAGCGCGCGCATGGCCTGGATGAATTGCGCCGCGTCCATGCCATCGACCACGCGGTGGTCGAACGAGGACGAGAGGTTCATGAGCTGGCGCGCCACCACCTGGCCATTGCGGAACATGGGCCGCTCGACCATGCGGTTGACGCCGACGATGGCCACCTCGGGGTGGTTGATGACCGGCGTGCTGGCAATGCCGCCCAGCGCCCCCAGGCTGGTGAGGGTGATGGTCGAACCCGACAGCTCCTCGCGCGGCGCCTTGCCACTGCGCGCGCCTTCGGCCACGCGCGCGATGCCCGCCGCGCAGGCCCACAGGTCCAGCGCCTCGGCATGGCGCAGCACCGGCACCATGAGGCCACCGTCGGTCTGCGTGGCCACGCCCAGGTGCACGGCCGCGTGGCGCGTGACCACGCCGGCCTCGTCGTCGAAGCGGGCGTTGATCTGCGGGAAGTCACGCAGCGCCAGCACCATGGCCCGCGCCAGGAAGGGCAGCAGCGTGAGCTTGCCGCGCGTGGCACCGTGGAGCTTGTTGAGCTGCTGGCGCAAGGCCTCCAGCTCGGTCACGTCCACCTCTTCCACATAGCTGAAATGCGGAATGCGGCGCTTGGCCTCCTGCATCTTCTGCGCGATCTTGCGGCGCAGGCCGATGACGGGGATGGCTTCCTCGCCATGGCGCTCCATATAGGGCGAAGCGCCCTGTCCCGGCGCCTGGCCGCCACCGGCCAGGTAGGCGTCGAGGTCGTCGTGCTCAATGCGGCCGGCCGGGCCGCTACCGTGCACGTAGCGCAGCTCCACGCCCAGGTCCAGCGCACGGCGGCGCACCGCGGGCGAGGCCAGCGGGCGCTCGTCCGCAGTGCGCGGCACCACGGCGGCGCGGGGCGCCGCCGTGGGCCGCGCGGCCGCAGGTGCCACAACGGGGGTGGGCGCCGGGGGCGCCTCGGATGCTACTGAAACAGGAGCTACTGGCGCTTGATGGACGGGCGCTGGAGCTGCATTTGGCTTCAAATTTCCGTCGCCCTCCACCTCCAGCCGCACGAGCTCGGAGCCCACGGCGATGGACTGGCCCACCACACTGCCCAGCGCCAGCACCTTGCCCGCCACGGGCGACGGAATCTCCACCGTGGCCTTGTCGGTCATCACATCGGCGATGGGCTGGTCCTCGGCCACCACGTCGCCGGGCTGGACATGCCAGGCCACCAGTTCCACTTCGGCAATGCCCTCGCCAATGTCGGGCACGCGGATTACATAAATACCCATGTCATGCCTCCACTGCACGCTTGAGGGCCGCGCCAACACGCGCGGGTCCCGGGAAATAGGCCCATTCCTGGGCGTGCGGGTAGGGGGTGTCCCAGCCGGTCACGCGCTCGATGGGGGCTTCCAGGTGGTAGAAGCATTCCTTCTGCACCAGCGCCGCGAGTTCGGCGCCGAAGCCGCCGGTGCCCGTGGCCTCGTGCACCACGACACAGCGGCCGGTCTTCTTCACGGAGTTGACGATGGTCTCCAGGTCCAGCGGCCAGATGGAGCGCAGGTCGATGATCTCGGCGTCGATGCCGGATTCGCGCGCGGCGCATTCGCTCACCCAGACCATGGTGCCGTAGGTCAGCACCGTGACGGCCTTGCCGGGGCGGAACACGGCGGCGCTGTCGAGTGGCACCGTGTAGTAGCCCTCGGGCACCATGCCCAGGGCATGCTTGGACCAGGGCACGACCGGGCGGTCGTGGTGGCCGTCGAACGGGCCGTTGTAGAGGCGCTTGGGCTCCAGGAAGATGACCGGGTCGTCGTTTTCTATGGAGGCGATCAGCAGGCCCTTGGCGTCGTAAGGATTGCTCGGCATCACCGTGCGCAGGCCGCACACGTGGGTGAAGATGGCCTCGGGGCTCTGGCTGTGCGTCTGGCCGCCGTAGATGCCGCCGCCGCAGGGCATGCGGATGGTGAGCGGCGCGGTGAAGTCGCCCGCCGAGCGGTGGCGCAGGCGCGCCGCCTCGGAGACGATCTGGTCCATGGCCGGGTAGAAGTAGTCGGCGAACTGGATTTCCACCACCGGGCGCAGCCCGTAGGCACCCATGCCCACGGCGGTGCCGACGATGCCGCCCTCGGAAATCGGCGCGTCGAAGCAGCGCGACTTGCCGTACTTGGCCTGCAGGCCTTCGGTGACGCGGAACACGCCGCCGAAGTAGCCCACGTCCTGGCCGTAGACGATGACGTCATCGTCGCGTTCCATCATCACGTCCAGGCCCGAGCGCAGCGCCTGGATCATGGTCATCGGCACGGTCCCTGCCGTGGCCGCCGTGTCTTTTTCTTGCGTTTCCATGGCTCAGACCCCCAGTTGCTGGCGCTGCCGGCGCAGATGCTCCGGCATGTCCTTGTACACATCGTCGAACATCGTGGCGGCGCTCGGCACGCGGCCGTCGAGCAGCGTGCCGTGGCTCTCGGCCTCCTTCTGCGCGGCGATCACCTCCTGCTCCAGCTCCTTCTGGGCCTGGGCGTGGCGCTCTTCGCTCCACTCGCCGATGGCGATCAGGTGCTGTTTGAGGCGTTCGATCGGGTCGCCCAGGGGAAAGCGCTGCCAGTCGTCGGCGGGGCGGTACTTGGACGGGTCGTCCGAGGTGGAATGGGGGCCGGCGCGGTAGGTCACCCACTCGATCAGTGTCGGCCCGTGGTTGGCGCGCGCGCGCTGCGCCGCCCACTGCGAGGCGGCGTAGATGGCCAGGAAGTCGTTGCCGTCCACGCGCAGCGAGGCGATGCCGCAGCCCACGCCGCGCTGGGCGAAGGTAGTACCCTCGCCGCCCGCGATGGCCTGGAAGGTGGAGATGGCCCACTGGTTGTTGACCACGTTGAGGATCACCGGGGCGCGGTACACGTGGGCGAAGGTCAGCGCGGTGTGGAAGTCGGACTCGGCTGTGGCGCCGTCGCCGATCCAGGCGGAGGCGATCTTGGTGTCGCCCTTGATCGCCGAGGCCATCGCCCAGCCCACGGCCTGGATGACCTGGGTGGCCAGATTGCCCGAGATCGAGAAGAAGCCCGCGCGCTTGTACGAGTACATCACGGGCAGCTGGCGGCCCTTGAGCGGGTCACGCTCGTTGCTCATGAGCTGGCAGATCAGCTCGGACATGGGGATGTCGTCACGCGAGAGCAGCAGACCCTGCTGGCGGTAGGTGGGGAAGCACATGTCGCCGTCTTGGAGCGCCTGCGCATGGGCCACGGCGATGGCCTCCTCGCCCAGGCACTGCATGTAGAACGAGAGCTTCTTCTGGCGCTGGGCCACCAGCATGCGGGCATCGAAGATGCGCGTCTTCATCATGGCGCGCAGCCCGCGCCGCAGGCGCTCAGGGTGGATGGCCGGGGCCCAGGGGCCGACGGCGCGGCCCTCGTCATCGAGTACGCGCACCAAGCTGTTGGCCAGGTCGGCGGTATCAAAGGCGGGGGAATCGGGGGAAGGTCTGCGTACTGCGCCGGCCGGCGAGACGCTGAGGTAGGAGAAGTCGGTCTTGCAGCCCGGGCGCCCAGTAGGCTCCGGCACATGCAGCCGCAGGGCTGTGTGCGATGTCATCCACGGTCTCCGCACGCGATTGTGTCGCGCGCTTGCGTTATGGGATTGGGATGCAGCACCGGGGTGTTGGCGTTGCATCCCCCTCTTTGCGCTGTAGCGCAGCCGTGGATTCTATGCCCGCACAATGCGGGTTGCCAGCCGGGAAAAACCCGCCCGCAACAGGGTCAGCGCGTGATCTTGCCCTGCACGCCTTCAACCAGCCAGTTCATGCCGAGGATCTGGGCGTCACCAAGCGTCTGCCCCTTGGCGATCACTTCGCGCCCTTCGTTGTCGCGCACAGCGGCCTGGGCGGCCTGGAAGGGGTGCAGCTTGCCTGCGGCAATGTCCTTCTGGCGCGCCAGCACTTCCTGCTGCACGGCCTGCGGCACCTTGCTGCCGAAGTCGCCCACGCGGATCATGCCCTCCTTCACGCCGCCCCAGACCTTGCCACTCTTCCAGGTACCGTTCTGCACGGCGCGCACGCGGGCCGTGTAGTAGTCGCCCCACTGGTGCGTGACCGCCACGATCTGCGCGTCCGGCCCCACGCGGCGCATGTCGGAGTGGTAGGCCACGGCCAGCTTGCCGCGCTCCTGCGCCGCCGCCATGACCGCCGTGGAGCCGGTGTGGAAGGCGAGCACATCGGCGTCCTGGTTGAACAGCGCCATGGCGCCGTCGCGCTCCTTGGGCGGGTCGAACCAGACGTTGAGCCACACCACCTTCACCGTGGCCCGCGGATTCACCGAGCGCATGCCCAGCGTGAAGGCGTTGATGCCCTGCAGCACCTCGGGGATGGGGAAGCCCGCCACGTAGCCGGCCACGCCGGTCTTGCTCATGCGGCCCGCCGCGATGCCCGCGAGGTAGCGGCCCTCGTAGTAGCGCGCGTTGGCTGTGGCCACGTTGGCCGCCTGCTTGTAGCCGGTGATGGACTCGAACTTCACATCGGGGAAATCCTGCGCCACCTTGAGCGTGGGCTCCATGTAGCCGAAGCTCGGCGTGAAGATGATCTTGTGACCCGTGGCGGCCAGGTCGCGGATCACGCGCTCGGCGTCCGGCCCCTCGGGCACGTTCTCGACAAAAGTGGTCTTGACGCCCGCGCCCAGCGCGGCCTCGACGGCCTTGCGACCCTCGTCGTGCTGGCGCGTCCAACCGGCCTCGGTGATGGGCGAGACATAGACGAAGCCCGCCTTCACGGGTTCGGCAGGCACCTTGGTCTGGGAAAAAACGGGGGAGAAAAAACAGGCGGCCGCGAGCGCGGCAGCGAGGTTTTTGTACATGGTGTTCCTCTACATGGTCCCGAAGACAAAAAAACAAAAGACCGCCGGGACAGCGGTCTTTGCGCAGGATTTTACCTGCTCGGGCCCACGGAACCTTTGCTCAGGGATTCACAGGCATCACCGGCCACTGCGCCTGCAGCTTGCCATCGTCCACCACGCACAAGGTGTCGAACTGGGTCATCACCGCCTCGCTCTGCCAGGGCCGCCACAGCATCCAGTCGCCCACAGCCAGGGGTGTGGAAGGGGATGCCACCATGACCTGTTGGTTCGACGACGGGCCGTACAGGCCGCTGGACGCCACGCCCTGCGGGTGCACGGGATCGGCCAGCCAGTGCCCGCCGTGGATGGCCAGGCCCTGGCGCTGGTTCACGTCCCACCAGCGCACAGCATCCGAGATCGGTTCGGCGCCCACGGGCAGCCGAAAACGCTCCATCACCTTGAGGATGGGCGTGGCGATGAACAGCGCCGGTTCCAGCTCGGCCAGCGAAGGCAGGTCGAAGTGCGAAGGCTTGACCGCTGCCGAACCCACGGCCAGCTCGTTCGGCGTGTGCTGGTCATCGTGCAGGTACAGCGTAGGCGAGCCAGCGGTGTTGAGCGTCCAGTCGCGCCCATCGGTGTGCAGTCGCTTGCGCGCCAAAGCCACCATGGTGGCGTAACGCTCCCGGGCGTGGGCGAGCGCGCGCTCGCGGTTGCCCGGCAGGTCGGGAATGGATGCCAGGTGCGCGTCGTAGCCCATGAAGCCGCGCAGCAGCAACAGCGGCTCGTCGCGCAGCAGATCCAGCATGGCGGCCAGCATCTCTGTGGACTCGACGCCGCCACGGTGCAGACCCACATCGATCTCGATGTTGATGCCCAAAGGCACACCCTGGGCCCGCGCCAGGGCGCGGTACTCGGCCAGGCGCTCGGGCGTGTCCACCAGCCATTGCACCTGGCGCGGCGCATCCAGGCGCGCGCGGGCCAGGCGCGGCAGCACCCAATGCGCAGCGCTGGCAGGCAAAGGCTTGCCCAGCAGCAGGTCGGCGTCGGGCCGCGCCTGGGCCACCAGCTCGGCCTGCCGGGCGTTGAAGACCATGGCGCGCTGTGTGTTCCAGGCGCGCAGTGCCTCGTCGAGCAAGGGCGCACAGGGCAGCGACTTGGCCACCGCGCGCAAGGGCAGTGCCGCATGGGCCAGGCGGCGAATGCGTGCCAGATTGGCCCGCCAGCGTGCGCGGTCGAGCACCAACACGGGCTGCTGCGGCACATCGGCCAGGGCGCGCACCAGCGCTGCCAGCCGTTCGTCTGGTGGACCACCCCGATCGGCAGGACGCGACCACCAGGCCCCTGCCGCCACGGCGGCGGCCGTCCAGAGCATTCGGCGACGGATCATGATGCATTGCTCCTCTCAAACCACGGACGCAGGTAGGCGTTGAGCATGCGCCCCTGGGGGTCCAGGTGGCGGCGCACGCGGTCGAAGTCGTTCCAGCGGGGGTACAGCGTGCGCAACTCCTGGGCGCTGCGGTCGTGCAGCTTGCCCCAGTGCGGGCGGGCGCCATGGCGGCGAAAGAGGGCCCCCACGTCCTTGACGAGGTAGTCCCACGGTTCGTCGTGCGCTGCATGCACAGCGATGGAGCAGCTGTCGCGCTCGTAGAAGGGCGAAAGCCAAGCTTCGTCCTGCGCCACGTAGCGGAATTCCACCGGAAAGTACACGTCGTTGCGCTGCTCCAGGTAGTCCAGCACCGCACGCAAACAGGCCGGGCCGTTGGCACGCGGCACATGCCCCTCGGTCTCGTTGAAGCGCGTGGGGCGCTGGGTGGACAGGAGCCGGTACGACCAGTCGGTGCGCTGCTCCGTCTGCGCGGGATCGATCAAGCGTTGCGCCACCCAGCGGCGCAACGATGGCGCGTAGCCCAGCCAGTCGCGCAGGCGGCGCAGGTCACGCAGCACGTCCTCGTCAGCGGAGACATGCGGCACCGGCTGCGGCGGGCCGGGGTGTTCGTCGTGCACGATGACGGCGCCATAGCCGGTGTGCGGCAGCAGGTAGCACTCGAACTGGCGGTGTTTGCGGGCCAGCGTATCCAGGTCGCGCAGCAGGCTGTCCACCGGCATCAGCCATACGCGGCGCTGCAGCACATGGCGCGGGCGCACGCGCAGCGTCATCTCGGTGACCACGCCCAGCGCCCCCAGGGACACGCGGGCCGCGTGGAACACCTCGGCATTGTCCTGGGCGCTGCAGCTCAGGATCTGGCCCGTGGGCGCCACCAGCCGCAGCGACTGCACATCGGCGTGCAGGGCGGGTAGATCCGCACCGGTGCCGTGGGTAGCGGTGGCCAACGCGCCTGCGAGGGTCTGCGCGTCAATGTCGGGCGCATTGCGCAAGGCCAGGCCCACGCCATCGAGCAGGCGGGACACCGTGGCCAAACGCGTGCCTGCCTGCAGCGTGGCCGTGGGGGCAGGCTGCGCTGCATGGGCACTCAGACCGGACAGCGCATCGATGGACAACAGCGTGCCCTCGGTGGGCACCAGCGCCGTGAACGAGTGCCCCGCCCCGACCGCACGCAAGGGCGCAGGGGATTGGCGCAGCAGGGCTACCAGTTCCTCCTCACTGCGCGGGACGGCCCATGCGGCAGGCTGGCACTGTGCAATGCCGGACCAGTTGCGCCAGGCAGCGGGTGCAGCAGCGGCGGTCGGCACAGACGGCGTGGCGCCAGGCTGCGGCGCCGCCGCAGCGACCGGGCGCATGGCCAGCGCCATGCCGCTTGCTGTCATGGATTGAAGAAATTGCCGCCGACTCATGGTTGCGCCTTTCGCATGTGGGTGATCAATGCGCTGAAATCTGCGTCGGAACACTCAGGGCACCAGCCCCTGCTGGGCATGGCCCCCTTGCCCTCGCGCACACTGCGCACCAAGGCATCGAGGCCCTGGCGCTCCAGCGCCGACCAGGCCGCACGGTCACCACGCTGCGGCGCGCCGGAACCGGGCACCTCGTGGCAGTGCACACAGCTGCGCTGGTACAGCCCCATCTGCCGCAGGTCGGGCGGTGGCAGGCCGTCCCATTCGCTGCTCCCGCTGCATGCCCCCACCAGGACAGGCATGGCGAGCGCCCACCACCGCCACTGCAAGGCCGTTCTTGGTCGTTCCTGCACCATGCTCAGAACCTGCGTGCCACCGACAGCACCAGGCGCCCACGGGCGGTGTCGCGTAGGCGGTCGCCGTCCGGCGTCTGGAACAACGTGCGTTCCTTGACATGGGTGTCGATCCAATCGATGCCCCATTCAAAGCCCCAACGGCGGTGTGTCAGGCCGATGCGGTAGTCGGTGTAGTTGGCTTCAGAAAAATGCGCGATCCGCTGATGGCCCACATGCAACACCAAGGTGGTGAGTCCATCCAGCGGGATTTTGTAGTCCAGATCGAACAGCCAGCTGCCGCGCGCACCATGGTCGCCACGGGCATAGCAATCGAGCGCCCGCGTTGGGTCTGCGGACAGGGACAACAGGGTGCCGCACACCCCTCCGGTGCTGATGCCCCGGTAGTTCTTGGACATGACGCGCATCACCCGTCCCTCCAGCGCGCCATAGCCCCATTCGAACACCGCAAAGGCGGTGTCATAGCGCGTGCTGCGCACGGTAGTGGGAGAGAAGGTTTCCACATCAAAGCCATGGGGCGCATCGAAACGTGCCCCCGGCAACACCTCGGCCGCCATGCCGACACCAAAATGCCAGGCGTCCGGGTCGCCAAAGCGGTAGCCCCCCGCCACGGTCAGCGCCAGGCCGTTGCTTCCCTGGAACTGCTTCTTGCTCACCGTGGCGGCCTCCATCAGCCCGATCAGACCGCTTTCATGGGCCGCCTGGATGCTGAGCTTGGCCCCTGGCCGCAGCAGCGAATCCGATATGCCGCGCGTGCGCTGATCCGTCACGGCCCGAAGCTCCGCATCAATGGCATGGCTGATGATGTCATCGGGTGCCGACTGGGCCATCGCCTGTACAGGCACCACCAACATGGACACGACAAACCCGAGAAGAACACGAAAATTCATGATGCGGCTCCTGTACGTTGGACGGGCTGGCAGACCGGCTGCTCAGGCAGTTTGGCAATCCGGCTCAGCCTCTCGGTCTGGCCCAACACCTCCACACCCACAAAGGCGCGCAGCAAGAGCGCACCCTCCTGGATCCGCACCGTGGCCTTGTACTTCTTGCCGTCGCGCGGATCAAATGCCCAGCCGTCGCGCCAGGCATCGGAAGCGAATCGCTCCAACCGCGCCACCTTCACGCCACAGGTGTCCTTGGGCGTACCGGCATCCTTGTCCCACACCACCTGCGCACACAGTGCCTGCACCCGGTCTTCGCACGGGCCGAACGCTATCACTGCATCCTCTTGCGCCGTCAGCCACAGACCGTGCACGTCTGCCGGCTCCACAGCCGCCGCAGGCACTACACAGACGCTGGCAAGCACGGCACTCCACCAAGTTGCTCGCATTGCTGTCTCCTTCGTTGTTGTATGCAATCCCTCGCGCCATGGTCAACCATAGCGATTGCTATCTTATAGTGATGACTATATTTATGAGGATGAGGATAATCCCTGAGCCACCCCACCCCAAAGCCATGCCCCCCACCCGGAAAAAGCCCCAGGCCCCTGCACTGACCGCCAAGAAGCAACCCGCGCAACAGCGCGGCGCCGAGACCTATGAGCGCATCCTGGAGGTGGCTGCGGCCTTGCTGGCAGAAGTGGGGATCGAGCGCCTGTCCACCAATCTGATCTGCAGCAAGGCAGGCCTGACCCCCCCGGCGCTGTACCAATACTTCCCCAACAAATACGCCGTGCTGTACGAATTGGGGCAAAGGCTGATGCAGCAACAAAACGAGCGCGTGGCGGTTTGGATGACCCCTGAGGTGCTTTCAGGCCCCCCCGAGGCGCTGGAGGCAGCGCTGGCGGGGCTGATCCTGGATACCTACGACGTCACCCGCGCATTCCCTGGCGGCGTATGGGTCATGCGCGCTTTGCGTGCCGTCCCGACGTTGGCGCAGGTGCGCCTGGATTCGCACCAGACAATCACAACCCAGCAAACCGCCCTGCTCGCCCAGGCCCTGCCCCACGCCCCACAGGAGCAGCTCTATCTGGTCAGTCGCACGGCTGTGGAACTGCTCTACGCTGCCGTGGAAATGCTGTTTGACGAAGACCTGCCTGGTCCCGCCGTGGCGCAACTTGTGGCGGCCATGGTGGCCAGCCACATGAAGGCATTGCGACAATCCGCAGCCGACCCCACCCTACACTGAGAGATCCCCCTCTGACGCCATCCAGGAGCCTCCCATGCCGATGTTTGTCGATACCTCGCCCCCCGACCAATGCCTCTTCTGCCGCTTGGTGGCGGGAGAGATTCCTTCCGCACGGGTGTACGAAGACACGCTGACCATCGCCTTCATGGACATCGGCCAGGTCACCCCCGGCCATGTGCTCGTGGCCACCAAACGCCACGCCACCACGCTGCTGGACATCACGCCGCAAGAGGCCGCCGCCGTCATGCAGACGGCGCAGCGCGTGGCCAGTGCCATCCGCGAGGTGTTCGACCCGCCCGGCATCACACTGCTGCAGGCCAATGGCCGCGAGGGCGACCAAACCGTGTTCCACTTCCACATGCATGTGGTGCCGCGCCACGCACAGGACGGCATCACCTTCACCTGGCCGCGCAAGAACCCCGACGCAACCGTGCTGAAAGATTACGCAGACCGGCTGGCAGCAGCCATTGCACCCGCACCCTGAGCCATCAGGGCAGCAGAACAGCAGGCACTCCGTCGTACTCGACCAAGTGCTCGAAGCGCTCCTTGGGCTGATAAAAGTTGGCCTGAGCCGAGCCTCAGGGCTTGCTGAACTCGATGGCCGTCACCGGACTCTTGCTGCCATCATGGTCCACCAGCAGCAATCCCGCATCCGTCAGTTCGAAGGTGACGCACTGTGTGGCGCTGATGGGCGCATAAAAGGCACGGCACAGGCGATTGCCCTCCTGCACCCAGCTCTTGCCGATGTTGCGCCCGCCCTGCATACCCCCCTCGAACTTGCCACCCGGCAGAAAATGGTTGAAGAACTTGGTGCCCGACTGACCGCCCGTGACGCTGAGCTTCGCAATCATGCCGTCCCTCACGATGTGCGCCTTGAGATCCGCATCGCTCAATGTGCGGTTGGCGCCACAAGGCATCCACTCGGGCGCGCCTGCACGGACCGCGCACGCAGGCGCCTCATTTGGCGACGTCGCACTGCCTTGCGCCAGGGCATCATGTGCCAGCAGACCCATGCTCATCGATGCAAAGACATGGGCTGCCAACAGGTGCGTGGAATGGTTCATGGCCAATCCTCCCAGGAGTTCAGAACTGGTCGAATTGTGTAAAACCGTACACTTTCTTACCATACCCCAAACGCAGTATCTGCCGTCCGGCAGGCACGCCACACCGCGCACCAGACCGCAGGAATATAGGGTATGGCACGCTCACCCAAGCTGGTATTGCGGCGTGTTCACTGATCGGATATCGAACATACCAATTCACTGGCCCAATCCAATTTTTCGAGGGGGAGACCATGCAAGACCACGTCGACCATATCGCCAGTCTCCTCTACGAAGGGATTTTGTCTCCCTCTGATTGGCGAGCCGGTCTGGATACGATCCGCAACTGCATGCAGGGCGGGCTCTTCTACCACTTCGCTGTGGACAAAAGCAGCCTGACCATCGTATCGAGCCACCAGAACGTCGAGGTACCCGCCGACAAGGTCCGAGACTACGAACTACACCACGCCCGCGACGACGAGCGCATGCCCATCGTCATGGGCCTGGCTGTTGGAGAAATGATGTTCGACCATGAGCATTTCTCGGCTCGCGAACTGTCCAACAGTTTCATTTACAGCGACTGGCTTCCATCCATCGGCTATCGGCACACGATGAGTCTGCCCTTGCATGACGATGGGACGACGCGTGAATTCCTCAGCATCATCCGACCTTCTGATCACCACGCTTACAGCACGGACGACCGTCGATTCATGGAGCATCTTCTGCCCCATCTTTCGCGCGCCGCGCGTATGCGTTCGCAATCCACTCGCCTGGCCGATCAGGCAGCATTGGGGACGGCGGCACTCGACGCGCTGCCCCAATGCGTGGCCCTGCTGGACACCCACCTCCGGATACGCTATCTGAACGACGCGGCGCGGCATGCACTGGACAAGTCACCATACTTGGCGGTCCGTCACGGTCAGCTGTATTGCAAATACCCGCAGGCACAGGAGCGCCTGTGCGCATCGGTGGCAGCTGCCTGCCGTCAGGATGACACCGCCCGAGCAGGAATACTCCAATGCGCACCAGACACCACCATCCATGTGCTGCCGCTGAAGGCTAACCACCCCCTGGCAGTGCTGCAGCTTGCCCAACCACACTCCTTGCTGGTGTGGGCCCATCACAATCCATGGCAACACACGGAGCCCTTGCGTGTTGCTCTGGGATTGACCGATACGGAAGCCCGACTGGCACTGGCGTTGGCCACGGGCAAGTCCCTCAAGGATTTCGCGGTGACCCAGGGATGCAGTTGGCATACCGCACGCACACACGCCAGAAACCTGTTGCGCAAAACAGGCTGCCACCGGCAGGCTGAACTGGTTCACCTCGTACAGTCACTGATCCAACACTGAACGCTCGTCACACACTGCCCATCACCACTCCAGTAGTGGTCAAGTGCTCAATGGAGGCGCCATATCCGGCGCTTTCAACCACGCACGGGCAAACAGCTTGGCGCACCTGCGTACTGCATTTGCGGTATGGCCTTCGCCTGCGGTATTGAACAAACTGCCACACAGGCGGAAGAGGGAGGCATTGCATCCATCCGCCCAGACTCCAAGCTCCAGAAAGGCAGACATACCATGACCCCACACCCCGCCGCGTGGCACCACGCACTCATCGCCAGCGCAGCGCTCGCCCTCACCGCCTGCGGTGGAGGAGACGACGAGACGCCCACCCCTCCGCCGGCCCCCCAGCCGACCACGCTGGAAATGGTTCAGAAGTACGTGCAGTCCACCCAGGACCTCACCGCCAAGCAGTTGCCCGGCACCGGGGCAGAGAGGTTCGCATTGCTGGATGCCTGCTATCTGGGACAGGGCAATACCAAGGCCAGCCTGATCGCCGGTTGGGACGCCACCACACAGGCCTTCTCAGCACACCTGGTGGGTCGCACCATCACCAATGTGGAAATCGTGAACGAGCGCAAGACCACCAATGCCGACGGTTCTTCCCGGCACGAGGTGGACGTTCGCTTCGATGAAAAATACACCGATGGCACTACCGCCATAGGTCAAACCGAAACACTGGTGGCTGGCAGCACCAGCGGGACCTGCGCCACGCCACAAAATGCAGCAGACTTGCGGGCTCTGGGCGACCAGCGCGTCGTGAGCGTGCAACTGGTGTCTCGCAATATCAGCCGCATGTTCCACCGCCTATCTGATGGAGAGCCCAGAGGCACCGGACAGGTTCGGCGCGAAATCCGCTTCCGCGTGAACGATCCCGGAAACAAAGCAAGCCACGCAGTGGTCAGCTGGGCCAGTGCCAGCGGGCCGAGGTCGCTCAAGCTGCTCTCGCCGCGCATCGCCCGCGACGCGCCCGAGATGGCGGGGAAACCCGGCAACGCAACCTACGCCGACACCGACCCATTCCGCATTTGTGGATCGGAATCCAATTTTTCGACGGCCAACGCTGCAACTGCCGATTGCACACAGTTCGGGGTCACAGCGGAAAACTGGGGTTCTTGGGAAAACACACCATACACCCAGGAAAAACTAGTCGCTGCAGACCAACGCTTTGCTTCATGGGCACCGGATGCCAACACCGAGGTCACGTTTCAGATCTATGCAGACGACGGCTGGAAAACCGTGAATGGGCAGCAAGGAAAAGCACCGATCGCCACCTACAAGACCAAACTCAAAAACATGCCCCATGCTCTTGCGGACATGGCCGGCGCCCCTGCCGCCTACCCATTGCCGACGGGCAGTTCGCTGTCGAATGCCGACATCGTCGCGGCGGCCAAGGGCAGCGGCGGCAGCACCACCCTGAGCTGGACAGCGGCCCAACCACCTAGCGGCGGCCGGCCATTGGTGGCGTCGGATCTGTACTTCTACCGCCAGGGCCCCAGTGCCACGGGCAGCGGAGGCTACCCCACCATACGGGCGACTGGCAGCATGCCACTGGCGTCAGGGGCGACCGCAAGCGCACTGCCTATTGGCGGCAAACCCGAAGGCGCTTCCTCAACAAACTATGCCGAGTGGGGTTTGACCTACGTGGACCGCAATGGACGACAGGTGTTCCTGAACATCCAATTCAACTAAAACAGTGGAAGTAATTGCGAGCCCCCAGCCGAGGGGTCTCGCAAAACAGCCTTTCAGTCGTACTCGACAAATCGCTCGAAGCACTCCTTGAGCTTGTGCTGCCAGATGCGCTTGTCGGCCTCGCTGGCAAAGCTGGCCTCGAAGCTGTTGCTGGCCAGTTGGTAGGCATGTCGCGCCGTCATGCCGGTGGCGGCGAAGACCTGGGTGAAGTTGTCGTTGATATAGCCGCCAAAGTAAGCCGGATCATCCGAGTTGACGGTGGCGCACAGCCCGGCGTCCAGCAACTGGCGCAGGTTGTGGTTCTTGAGATCCGGAAACACGCACAGCTTCTGATTCGACAGCGGGCACACCGTGAGCGGCACGCGATCCTGCGCCAGGCGCTGCATGAGCGCGCTGTCCTGGAAGGCCTGCACACCATGGTCGATGCGCTCGACCTTGAGCACGTCGAGCGCGCTCCAGATATAGGCGGGCGGCCCCTCCTCGCCCGCATGGGCCACCAGGTGCAGGCCCAGTTCGCGGCAACGGGCAAATACACGCGCAAATTTCTCGGGCGGGTGGCCCAGCTCACTGCTGTCCAGCCCCACACCGATGAACTTGTCCTGCAGCGGCAGCGCCTGCTCCAGCGTGGCAAAGGCCTCTTCCTCGCTGAGGTGGCGCAGAAAGCACAGGATCAGGCTGGCGCTGATGCCCAGCAGGGTGCGCGCGTCCTCGCAGGCACGGTGCAGGCCGTTGATGACGGTCTCGATGGGTACACCACGTGCCGTGTGCGTCTGCGGGTCGAAAAAGATCTCGGCATGCACCACGTTGTCGGCAGCTGCACGCGCGAGGTAGGCCCGGGCCATGTCGTAAAAGTCCTGCTCGTGCAGCAGCACACTGGCACCGGCGTAGTAAATGTCCAGAAAGCTCTGCAGGTTGGTGAAGGCATAGGCGCTGCGCAAGGCCTCCACGCTGGGGTACGGCAGAGACAACCCATTGCGCTGCGCCAGGGCAAAGATCAGCTCAGGCTCCAGCGACCCTTCGATATGGATGTGCAACTCCGCCTTGGGAATGGCGCGCAGCAGCGCGGGCAGGCGCTCGGGGGCGATGGGGGGAATCTTGAACATGGCAGACCTCGTGGGGAATGGAATGTCTGGGGTACATCATGCACCGCTGCGCGCCCAACGCAAAGGGCCGCACTGAGGCGGCCCTTTGCATCCAGTGGCGAAGACTTTACTTCTTGTCGGCGCCGGGCACCTTGCCTTCCACGCCCTTGACGTAGAAGTTCACGCCACCCAGGAACTTGTCATCGGCCACCACATCCTTGGCCAGCACTTCTTTGCCGTCCTGGCCTGCGATGGGGCCCTTCCAGATCACGAAGCTGCCGTCTGCCAGGCCTTTCTTGACTTCTTCGACCTTGGTCTTGATGTCAGCGGGCACATCCTCGGCAATGGACACGATGTCGATCGCGCCTTCCTTCACGCCCCACCAGGCCTGGCCGGTTTCCCACTTGCCTTCCAGCGCGTCGCGCGTGGCCTTGATGTAGTACGGGCCCCAGTTGATGACGGCCGACGCCAGGTGGGCCTTGGGGCCGTAGGCGGTCATGTCCGAATCCCAACCGAAGGCGCGCTTGCCCTTCTCCTGTGCGGTCTTGAGCACGGCGGGCGAGTCGGTGTTCTGGAACAGCACGTCCGCACCACCGTTGATCAGGCTGGTGGCGGCTTCGGTTTCCTTCGGGGGGCTGAACCATTCGTTCACCCAAACCACCTTGGTCTTGATCTTGGGATTGACCGACTGCGCGCCCAGCGTGAAGCTGTTGATGTTGCGCAGCACCTCGGGGATCGGCACCGAACCCACCACGCCCAGCGTGTTGCTCTTGGTCATGGCGCCCGCGATGATGCCCGCCATATAGGCGCCTTCATAGGTGCGGCTGTCGTAGGTGCGCACGTTGGCGGCCGTCTTGTAGCCGGTGGCGTGCTCGAACTTCACGTCGGCGAAGTCGGGTGCGATCTTCTGGATCGACTCCATGTAGCCAAAGGTGGTGCCAAAGATCAACTTGTTGCCCTGGCTGGCCATGTCGCGCAGCACACGCTCGGCGTCAGCCGACTCGGGCACGCTTTCCACAAAGCTGGTCACCACCTTGTCGCCAAATTCCTTCTCGATGGCCTTGCGTCCGTTGTCGTGCGCAAAGGACCAGCCGCCGTCGCCCACCGGGCCGACATAGGCAAACGCGATCTTCAGCGGCTCGGCCTTGGGGGCGGGCGCCTCGGTGACGGGGGCGGGAGCCGGTGCCGGAGCAGGCGCGGGCTCTTCCTTCTTGCCGCAGCCCACCAGGGCAGCGGCCGCCACAGCGGAAAGCGCTGCCACCTTGATCAGAGCGCGTTTGTGCAGATCGGTCATGTCGGGTTCCTTCTGGGGAAGTGAGGGTGGACGAAAAAAACGGTCATTATGAGCCGGGATGGAAAGGTTTGCCCAGCGAGGCGGGCATGTTCACACGGATCCACTGCGGATTGCGCGAGATGAGTGCCAACACCACGATGGTGGCCACGTAGGGCAGCATGCTCAGCCACTGGCTGGCCACCTCCACGCCCGTGGCCTGCAGATGGAACTGCAGCATGGTCACGCCGCCAAACAGGTAGGCTCCCAGCAGCACGCGCGCGGGCCGCCAGGTGGCAAAGGTGGTCAGGGCCAGCGCGATCCAGCCGCGCCCGGCCACCATGCCCTCCACCCAAAGCGGTGTGTACACCGTGGAGATGTAGGCCCCCGCCAGGCCGCACAGCGCGCCACCCGCCACCACGGCAGCCAGGCGGATGCGCCGCACCGGATAGCCCAGCGCATGGGCCGACTGCGGGGATTCGCCCACCGAGCGCAATACCAGCCCGGCACGCGTGCGGTACAGGAACCACACCAGCGCAACCACAAACAACACGGTCAGGTACACCAGCGGATGCTGGCGGAACAGCGCAGGGCCGATGAAGGGAATATCAGCCAGCAGCGGCAGCGTGGCCTTGGGCAGCTCGGGCAGCTTGGCCTGCACGTAGCTGATGCCCGCAAACGCTGAAAAACCCACGCCGAACAAGGACAGCGCCAGCCCCGTGGCGTACTGGTTGGTGTTGAACCAGATCACCAGCCAGCCGAACACCGCCGCCAGCACCGCGCCCGCAGCCATGCCCGCTACAAAGCCCAGCCAGGGGTTGCCCGTGTGCACCACGGTGGCAAATCCGGCAATGGCGGCGCACAGCATCATGCCCTCTGCGCCCAGGTTGACGATGCCAGCTTTTTCGTTGATGAGCAGGCCCAGGGCCGCAATGGCCAGCACGGTGCCCGCATTGAGCGTGGCGCCGATCAGGAGTGCGTAGGATTCCATGGATCAGCCCCCCGCCTTGACCCCACCAGCACGCACCCAGCGCACACGGTAGGCAATAAAGGTGTCACAGGCCAGCAGCGAGAACAGCAACAGCCCCTGGAACACGCCGGTGAGCGACTTGGGCAACCCCAGGCGCGACTGCGCCAGCTCGCCACCGATGTAGAACATGCTCATCAGAATGGCCGAGAACACCATGCCCACCGGGTGCAAGCGCCCGACAAAGGCCACGATGATGGCCGCAAACCCGTAGCCCGCCGGCACATAGGGCGTGAGCTGGCCGATGGGCCCGGCCACTTCCAGCCCCCCGGCCAGACCCGCCGCACCGCCCGAGATGAGCAGCGCCGTCCACAGCGCACGGCGCGACGAAAAGCCCGCGTAACGCGCCGCCGCCGGGGCCAACCCGCCCACCTGCTGGGCAAAGCCTGCGCGCGAGCGGAACAGGAACACCCACAACACCGCCGCACCGGCCAGCGCCATCAGCAGGCCGATGTGCACGCGCGAGCCCGCCATGAGGCGCGGGATCTGCGTGACTTTCTCGAAGGTGCGCGTTTGCGGAAAGTTGTAACCCATGGGGTCTTTCCAGGGGCCGAACACCAGGAAGCTCAGGAACAGCGAGGCCACATAGACCAGCATCAGGCTCACCAGGATTTCATTGGCGTTGAAGCGGTCGCGCAGCAGCGCCGTAACGCCCGCCCAGGCCATGCCGCCCAGCACACCCGCCAGCAGCAGCGCAGGCACGATCCAGGCGCCCGTGTCCTTGCTCGCCATCAGCGCCACGCCGCCTGCGGCAATGGCGCCCATCACGAACTGGCCCTCGGCGCCGATGTTCCAGACGTTGGAGCGAAAGCACACCGCCAGCCCCAGCGCGATGAGCAGCAGCGGCGTGGCCTTGACCATCAGCTCGCCCAGCGCGTACTGCGAGCGCAGCGGCTCCCAGAAAAACACCTGCAGGCCACGCACCGGGTCTTTGCCCAACACGGCAAACAAGGCCACGCCCATCAGCACCGTGATGCCCAGCGCCAGCAACGGCGAGCCATAGGTCCACCAGCGCGAGGCCTGGGGACGGGGTTCTAGCTTGATCATGCGGGATTCTCGTCCAGGGTTTGCGCTGCCAGCGCTTGGCTTTGGGCCAGGTGCGCCTGCACCTGCGCGTGCCACAGGCCGCTCATCCATTCACCAATGCGTTCCATGGTGGCATCGGCGCGGTCCACCGAAGGGGAAATCTGGCCCTTGGCCATCACATGGAGGCGGTCGCTGATGTCGAACAGCTCCTCCAGCTCTTCGCTGAGCACCAGCACGGCGCAGCCCGCATCGCGCAGGCGCAGGATTTCGGCCCGGATCTGTTGGGCTGCGCCCACGTCCACGCCCCAGGTCGGTTGCGACACGATGAGCAGCCGGGGCTGCGCCGACACCTCGCGCCCCACGATGAACTTCTGCAGGTTGCCGCCAGAGAGCGACTGCGCCGCCGCGTGCGGCCCCCCGGCCTTGACGCCAAAGCGCGTGATGATGTCCTGCGCCTGGGCCTGCAGCGCGCCCATGCGGATCCAGCCGCCGCCACCCAGCGCCTCGTTGCGCGTGAGCAGGAGGTTGTGCGCCAGGCCCATGCTGGGCACGGCGCCCCGGCCCAGGCGTTCTTCGGGCACGAAATACAGGCCCAGCGCACGCCGCTGGCGCGGCCCCTGGTGCCCCACGTTCTGCCCTGCCACCTGCACCATGGCCGGCGCAGCGCGCGTGTCTTCGCCCGACAACGCGTAGAGCAGCTCTTTTTGCCCGTTGCCCGACACGCCCGCAATGCCCACGACCTCACCCGCGCGCACCTCGAACTGCACATCGACCAGATCGACACCGAACTGGTCTGCGCGCGCCAGATTCAGCCCCTGCACGCGCAACACGGCGTCACCGGTGCGCACGGCACGGTGCTCCAACGCGGGCGGCTCGGCACCGATCATCAGGCGCGAGAGCGAGGCGTTGGACTCCACGCGCGGGTCGCACACGCCCGTCACCCGGCCCGCGCGCATCACCGTGCAGGCGCTGCACAGGGCGCGGATCTCGTGCAGCTTGTGGCTGATGTAGAGGATGCTGCAACCCTCGCTGGCCAGCTTGCGCAGCACCACGAAGAGTTTGTCCACCGCCTGCGGCGTGAGCACCGAGGTGGGCTCGTCCAGGATCAGCAGGCGGGGGTTGGCCAGCAGCGCGCGGATGATTTCCACGCGCTGCATCTCGCCCACGCTCAGGGTGTGCACGGGGCGCAGTGGGTCCACCTCCAGACCGTACTCGGCCGCCTTGGCAGCAATGCTGCGCGTAACTTCGGTGAGCGACAGGCTTTTGTCCAGCCCCAGCCAGACGTTTTCGGCCACGGTGAGGGTGTCGAACAGGCTGAAATGCTGGAACACCATGGCAATGCCCAGTTGCCGCGCCTCCTGCGGGTTGCGGATGCTGACCGGCCGGCCATCGAACTGCACGCCGCCCTCGTCGGGCTTGACCGTGCCGTAGATGATTTTCATCAGCGTGGACTTGCCCGCGCCGTTCTCGCCCAGCACGGCGTGGATCTCGCCGGGCTGCACCGTGAGCGACACACCGCAGTTGGCCACCACGGCCGGGTAGCGCTTGGTGATGCCCGAGAGCTGCAGGCGCGTGGGCGCCTGGGCTGGGGTATCGGGGGTGGCGTTGGGGTTCATGGGGGCGATTGTCTCTCAGTTTGTGGTGATTGCATGCGCAGGGCCATGGCTCAAAAAGGCTGCAGGGCAGGATGGACATGCGCAATGCGCTACCATTTTTATAGCATTAAAACACCATGTTACAAGCCTGGGGCCGCCAGCGCCCTCGCGGCACACCGCCTGGCGGGGCGCGCAATCCCGGAGCACGGATCGGCGCCAATCGCTGTAACCTAGGGGCCATGCTGCCTACCCTGCAATTCATTCGCCGTGGCCAGACCGTCGCACTGGCCGATGTTCCCCCAGACCGCACGCTGCTGCAACTGCTGCGCGAAGACCTGGGCCACACCGGAACCAAGGAGGGCTGCGGCGAAGGCGACTGCGGCGCCTGCACCGTGGTGGTGGGCGAGGCCAAGGGTGGTCGCATCCGCTACCGCGCCATCAACGCCTGCATCGCCCTGGCGCACTCCATCGACGGCAAGGCGCTGTGGACGGCCGAGGATCTGGCGCACGACCCACTGGTCCGGCCCCAGGACGCCGCCACGCCCACCGGGACCTTGCACCCGGTGCAACAGACGCTGGTCGATCACCACGGCTCGCAGTGCGGCTTCTGCACGCCAGGCTTTGTGATGAGCCTGTTCGCGCTGTACCAGACCGAGGTCTGCCAGGGCCGTGGCGTGTCGCGCGCGCAGGCGGTGCAGGACCTTTCGGGCAACCTGTGCCGCTGCACCGGCTACCGCCCCATCCTCGACGCCGCGCAGCAGATGGACCAGCTGCCGCGCTGGCAGGTGGACGAAGCCGTTTTGCTACAAAAACTGGAGCTGCTAGCGCTTGACCAGCAAGCGCTAGAGCCCAATTTTGCTTATATTTCTCCGACCACCCTGGCCGAACTGCTGACGGTGCGCGCCGCGCACCCGCAGGCCCAGCTCGTGGCCGGCTGCACCGACGTGGGCCTGTGGGTGACCAAGCAGCACCGCCAGTTCGCCCAGGTGCTCGACGTAACCCGCGTGGCCGAGCTGTGCCGCATCGTCGAGGCGCCCGACCACACCGCCATCGGCGCCGCCGTGCGCCTGGAGGACGCCTTCGCCGCCCTGGTGCGCCGCCGACCGCAGTTGCAGACCTTCGCCACGCGCTTTGCCGGCCTGCCCGTGCGCAACGCGGGCACGCTGGGCGGCAACGTGGCCAACGGCTCACCCATTGGCGACTCCATGCCGCTGCTGATCGCGCTGCGCGCCCGCGTGGTGCTGGCCAGCCCGCGCGGCGAGCGCACGCTGGCACTCGAAGACCTCTACACCGGCTACCGCCAGAACGTGATGGCACCCAACGAGGTGCTGGCGCGCATCCTCGTGCCGCACCCGGCGCCGGGCGAATTCCTGCGCGCCTACAAGGTCTCCAAGCGCCAGGACGACGACATTTCCGCCGTCTGCCTGGTGCTGAACCTGCACCTGGACGGCGGCCAGGTCGCGGCCGCCTCCATCGGCGCGGGCGGCGTGGCCGCCGTGCCGGCGCGCGCGCGCCAGGCCGAGGCCGCTCTGCACGGCCAGCCCTGGAGCGAGGCCGCAGCACACCTGGCCGCCCAGGCGCTGCAGGCCGAGTTCACGCCGCTGTCCGACCTGCGCGCCAGCAGCCAGTACCGGCACGCCGTAATGGGCAGCCTGGTGCGGCGCTTCTGGCTGGAAAGCCAGGGCCTGCCCGACGTGTCGCTAGACACCCTGCGCTGGGAGGAACTGGCATGAACACCACCCCACGTGCCATCGGCCAGCCCCACCCGCACGAGAGCGCCCAGGCGCAGGTGGCGGGCAGCGCGCACTACATCGACGACCTGCCCGAGGTGAAGGGCACGCTGCACGCCGCGCCCATCCTCTCGCCCGTGGCGCACGGGCGCCTGAACGGCGTGGACTGCGCCGCCGCGCTGCAGATGCCCGGCGTGCGCGCCGTGGTGCTGGCGCAGGACATTCCGGGCGACCCGATCCTGGCTGCGTTTGCGCACGACGAACCCATCTTCGCCCAGGACGCCGTGCACTACGCAGGCCAGGTGATCGGCCTGGTGGTGGCCGACACCGCCCTGCAGGCGCGCCGCGCCGCGCGCGCCGTGCGGCCCGACATCACCCCCCTGCCCGCCATCCTCACCATTGAACAGGCGTTGGCCGCGCAGAGCCGCGTGCTGCCACCCGTCACGGTGCGCCGGGGCGCACCCGAGGCGGCGCTGCAAGCCGCCCCGCACCGGTTGCAGGGCACGCTGGAAGTGGGAGGGCAAGAGCATTTCTACTTGGAAGGCCAGATCGCCTACGCCCTGCCGCTGGAACAGGGCCAGTGGCACATCCACGCCAGCACCCAGCACCCGGGCGAGGTGCAACACTGGGTGGCGCACGCGCTGGGCATCGCCAGCCACGCGGTGCGCGTGGAATGCCGGCGCATGGGCGGCGGCTTTGGCGGCAAGGAGACGCAGGCCGGCCACCTGGCCGTGTGGGCCGCGCTGGCCGCGCGCCAAACCGGTTGCCCGGTCAAGCTGCGCCTGGACCGCGACGACGACTTCGTGGTCACCGGCAAGCGCCACCCCTTCGCCTACCGCTGGGATGTGGGCTTTGACGACAGCGGCCGCATCCTGGGCCTCAAGCTGCACATGGCGGCCAACTGCGGCTTCTCGGCCGACCTGTCGGGCCCGGTGTGCGACCGCGCCGTGTTCCACGCCGACAACGCCTACTACCTGGAGCACGTGGAGATCGAATCGCACCGCTGCCGCACGAACCTGCAGAGCCACACGGCGTTCCGCGGCTTCGGCGGGCCGCAGGGGGTGATCGCCATCGAGACCATCCTCGGCGACATCGCCCACGCCCTGGGCCGCGACGCGCTGGATGTGCGCCTGGCCAACCTCTACGGCACCACGGAGCGCAACGTCACCCACTACCAGATGCCGGTGGAGGACAACATCCTGCACGATCTGCTACCAAAACTGGAGCTGTCAGCGCACTACCGGCGGCGCCAAGAGGCTGTTTTGGCTTGGAATGCCGCCAGCCCTGTGCTCAAGCGCGGCCTCGCCATCACACCGGTGAAATTCGGCATCAGCTTCACGGCCACGCTGTTCAACCAGGCCGGCGCGCTGGTGCATGTCTATACCGACGGCAGCGTGCAGGTGAACCACGGCGGCACCGAAATGGGCCAGGGCCTGCACACCAAGGTGGCACAGATCGTGGCCGACGAGCTGGGCGTGCCCCTGGCCCAGGTGCGCGTGACGGCCAGCGACACCAGCAAGGTGCCCAACGCCAGCGCCACGGCGGCCAGCAGCGGCACCGACCTCAACGGCCGCGCCGCGCAGTTCGCCGCGCGCAACGTGCGCGACAACCTCGCTTCCTTCGTCTGCGGACTGGACGGCTGCGGCGCGGGGGCCATCCGCTTCGAGGGCGGGCAGGTGATCTCGCCCAAGACCACGCGCCGCTTCGAGGATGTGGTCGCCGAGGCCTACGCCAACCGCATCCAGCTCTGGAGCGACGGCTTCTACCGCACGCCCAAGATCCACTACGACAAGACCACGCTCACCGGCCGGCCGTTCTACTACTTCGCCTACGGCGCGGCCTGCACCGAGGTGGTGATCGACACACTGACCGGCGAGAACCGCGTGCTGGCCGTGGACATCCTGCACGACGTGGGCCACAGCATCAACCCCGCCATCGACATCGGCCAGATCGAGGGCGGCTTCGTGCAGGGCATGGGCTGGCTCACCACCGAGCAACTGGTGTGGAACGACCAGGGTCACCTTGCCACGCACGCGCCCAGCACCTACAAGATCCCGGCCACGGGCGACATCCCCGCGCACTTCCAGGTGGAACTGTGGCCCGAGGCCAACCGCGAGGACAACGTGGGCGGCAGCAAGGCCGTGGGCGAGCCGCCGTTCATGCTGGCCATCAGCGTCTATGAGGCGCTGCGCAATGCCGTGGCGGCAGCCCGCGGCGGCGAAGGCCCCGTGCACCTGACAGCGCCCGCCACGCCGGAGCATGTGCTGCGCGCCTTGGCGTGAGCTTTTGAGGTCTTCACGTTTGCCGCGCAGACTGCGGCGAGCGCGGCCCCGCCAGGGCTCCCGCGCAAGGGCCGCCAGTATTCCCACGTGCGGGCGCTGGGACCGTCCCCCTGCCGCGAGCGAAGCGAAGCAGAGAGGAGGGGGGAAGACGCCGCAGGCGGCTCAGGGGGGTGCGCCCTACACCACCGCACTGCGCAGCACCGGCCTGCGCTTGATGCAGTTGCGCCCGGCCCGCTTGGCGTCGTAGCAGGCCATGTCGGCCGCGTGGAGGATGGCCGGCACATCGTGCACCGCGCCATCGAGCACCACCAGGCCGATGCTCACCTCCAGCTGGAAGCTGCGCCCCTGCACGGTGGGCTGCCAGTCCTGCACGGCGTGGCGCAGTTGCTCGGCCAGGCTGCGCGCATGCGCTTCGGAGCAATCGGGCAGCAGCACGGCAAATTCGTCCCCGCCCAGCCGGGCAATCCAACCCGCCTTGCGCACCTGGGCCGCCAGCAGCAGGCCAATCTGGCGCAGCACCTCGTCGCCCGCTTCATGGCCCAGGGCATCGTTGACCACGGTGAAATGGTCCAGATCCAGAAACAGCAGCACCGCTGTGGCTGGCGGGTCGCCCTCCAGCGGCATGGGCGCACTGTGCGCCACCCCTGCCATGGCCTGCAGGCGCAGTTCCAGGCCCTGGCGGTTGTCCAGCCCCGTGAGCACATCGTGCGTATGCGCCCAGGCGCCCAGGCGGCGCGCCTGGCGCAGGGTGGTGGTTTCTTCCATCAGCCACAGCGTGCCTGCCTGGGGATCGTCGTCGCGCACCGGACGCGCCTGGGCCTGCACCCAGACGGTGCTGCCGTCCTTGCGGCGCAAACACAGCTCCCCGTCAATGCGCCCCTGCAGACCGCAAGGCCCGCCCAGGGTCAGGCCCAAGCCTTCGCGCGCCATGGGGGTGCACACCACCCCTGCCGGTCGCCCGCGCAGGTCTGCCGGCTGGTAACCCAGCATCTGGGCCAAGCGGTGACCCACGGATTCGAGCCGCCCATTGCGCGTGACCGCCACCCCTACCGAGGCGTGGTCCAGCATGGCCTGCAATTGGTCCTGCACCTTGCGCCAGTGCTGGTACTGTGTTGCCTGCTGGTCCAGCAAGCCCTCGAAGGCCTGCACGAGCTGGCCCACTTCGCCCCCCGCGCGAGGCCACGGTACCACGCCAGCGCTGGGCAGTTCCTGCCCACCCTCGCCAACAAGATGCTGTGCCTGCTGGCGCAGGCGGGACAGCGGCAGCGTCAGCCACCACAGCGCCAACACCAGCATCAGGGCCAACGTGGCCACCACCATCAGCACCTGTCCCCAGGCCTGGCGCTGCGCACCTTGCAAGGGCGCGGTCAGCGCCTGGGTATCGGTCACACGGGCCACGGTCCACTGCGCCAGGGGCATGCCGGCCAGGCTGACCATGGCCTGCGGCACACGGCGTGTAGTGCCGGTGCCGGACACCGACGCATCGCTGTGCATCCCCTGGCCCTGGGCCCAGACTTCGGCCAGGCCGGGCTCGTCGCGCACCTGCCCCATGACCCGCACAGGATTGGAGTGGGCAACAATGGTGCCGCCCTTGGTAAAGACCAGCAGCCGGGTATCCGCCCGCTGCGGCAGCGCCAGGGACGCCGGGAGCAGGCCTTGCGATTGCAGGCGCAGCATGCCTGCCACCACGCCCAGCAAGGAGCCGTCGCTGCGGTGCAAGGGCATGGTCAACACGATGCGGGCGTCGTCCACCCCACCTTGCAGCAACTCCGCGACATGCGGTTTGCCATCGCGCAAGGTGCTCTCCAGGGCCTCCCGCACCTGGGGTTCCACCTGAGCGTTGCGCTGAAACCGTCCCTGGTGCAAGTGCACGCGCACCTCGCCGTCCACACGCGCCACCAGCATGGTGTCAAAGAACTGCACGGAGGGCAGCCCGTGCTGGAGCAGCCATTCCAGCGTGGAGGGCAAATCCATCATGTCGGGGGTGATGCCGGCCGTCACGGCGCGCAACACCTTCTGGCTCTGCTCGATCTTGCTCGACAGCAACCGGGCAAACACCTCGACTTCGTCGTTCTGTTGCGCCTCCAGGCGCTGGACGAGGTCGTGACCCGAGGCACGCGCCATCAGCCAGCCTGCGGCCCCGGCCGCCAGGCACAGCGCGAGCAAGGCCGCCAGCACCGTGCGCAGCACCATGGGGCCAGGCAGCACACGCCCAGGCACCGCCTCCTCAATGGGGAGACTGCCTTGCGCCAGGGGGCCGGCGGCATGAAACGGGGCGGTGGGGACGGCGGGCATCGTTGCGGTGCGGCTATGCAACGAATATACGCAGCGCCCTGGCGCCAGGTCTTGGGTGGAACCCTCACCCCAGGGCAAGGAAAAACCCTGAGTTCAGCCGTGGTTCCGAGGCAGCGCAGAAAGCCCCGCGCAGTCAGCCAGCCGACTCGGCGGGAAAGTTCAGCCAGCGGCCACCAGTTCCAGTGCGCTGGGTTGTGGGAGCTTGAGCACGTTGCCCGAGCCCATGATCAGCCCATGCTCGCGCAGGTTGCGCAGCACGCGCGAGAAGGTTTCCGGTGCAATGCCCAGTTGGGCAGCGATGATTCGCTTGCGCTGGTTCAGAATCACGCTCATGGCACCGCTGTCGTCGTGCTGAGCGTGCTGAAGCAGCCACTGGGCACAGCGCGCCTCGGCATCCTGTGCCAGACGGCTGATGGCCAGTTCGGTCTGCTGGCGGTAGCCTGCAGCCATGTCATGCAACAGCACCTGCACGGACTTGGGCAAGGACTCCAGACCGCGCTGGAATGCCTCGAGCGACTGGCGTCGCAACTGCACGCGCGTTTCAGCCACCATGTCCACCACACAGGGCAGGTTCAGCATCGCCGAGGAGGCATCCAGCCAGAAAGGCCCCTCCACCACGCCCAACTGGTGACGCATCTGGCCTTCCTCACGGATGCCCAACTGCACCCGGCCACTGACCAGGTAAAGCACGGAGTTGAGCTGCTCCTGACGCACCCGCAAGACGTCGCCAGGGGCGGCGGTCTCGCACTCGGAGTACATGTCGGGGGAAAGATTCGGCCACATAGGAGATGGACTTTGCAGCGCCCGCATGGCCAGGACATTGACACACATCAAACGACAACCGCAGACATTTTTGTGTGTTTGCCCGCATTTGCGCTGGGTCAAGACAGCGACCAAGGGCTCTTCGGGTTGACCCTTAGAACTTGTCCGTGCCCTGTGCTGGTGTCACTCGCCTGTCACCGCGCCCGGATACCGTAACTACCTGTTACCCACCTGCTGTGGGGCCTTGCCTCGGCGCCACCCGCGCCAGCGGCCGGGCCCGACCTGAAAGCCACCATGCCCGAACCCACCAACGACCCGCGCCAACGGGTGCTGGCCGCCCTGTCGCCCGCCTTGCGCCAGGGCCAAGGGCCGCTGGCGCAAATCATCCGCGAAGACCGCCTGCATTGCGTGTTTCAGCCGCTGGGCGACCTGCAGTCCGGCCATGTCTATGCCCATGAGGCGCTGATCCGCGGCCCGGTCGGCACCTCACTGCACCGCCCGGACGCGCTGTTGGACATGGCGCGCTGCGAGCGCATCCTCACCGATTTCGAGTTGGTCTGCGTGTTTACCGCATTGCAACATTGGGCGGAGGTGCGCAGCCCAGGGCGCCTGTTCGTCAACATCAGCGCCGATGCGCTGGTGCACGGCGTAAACCTGTGCGGCTCCAACCTGCTGCTGCAGACGCTGCGCTCGCTGGGCCTGCCGCCACGCATGGTGGTGTTCGAGATCACCGAGCACGAGCGCGTCACCGACATGACCGCCCTGCGCGAGGCGGTACAGCATCTGCACCGAGCGGGCATGCGCCTGGCACTGGACGACTTTGGCGACGGGCGCTCCAGCCTGCGCCTGTGGTCCGAGGTCAAGCCCGAGTACGTGAAGATCGACAAGTACTTCATCGCCGACCTCGCCGAACACCCCGAAAGCCTGCAGATGCTGCGCGCCATCAAGGGGATTGCAGAGATCTTTGGAACCCAGCTGGTGGCCGAAGGCATAGAGACGGCCGAAGACCTGCGTGCGCTGCGCGATCTGGACATCGCCTATGGCCAGGGCTGGCTGCTCGGGCGCCCGGCCCTGCAACCACGCGCCAAGCTGGAAGCGGGCGCCCTGGAAGTGCTGCAGGACCGCCGCGTGGCCGTGCTGCCGCAACTGGAGCAATCCATCCGGCCCGGCATTCTGCGTGGCCTCCAGGTGGTGCAAGCCCCTACCGTGACCCCGGCCACCACCAACGATGAAGTGGCGCAACTGTTCATGCAGCACAACGCCCTGCATGCGCTGTGCCTGGTCGAAGGTGCGCGGCCGGTAGCGCTGATCAACCGCCACGACTTCCTCAACCACTACGCAGCGCTGTACTTCCGCGAAGTGCACGGCCGCAAGCCCTGCACCACGCTGGCCAACCATGCGCCGCGCATTGTGGAACTGGACTGTGACGTGAACCAGCTCATCGGCATCCTCACCTCACAGGACCAGCGCTACCTGAGCGATGGCTTCATCGTGACCGACAACGGGCGCTACGTGGGCTTGGGTACCGGGGACCAACTGGTGCGCGCCGTGACGGAGTCGCGCATCGAGGCGGCACGCCACGCCAACCCGCTGACCTTCCTGCCGGGCAATATTCCGATCAGCATGCACATCGAGCGCCTGCTGGCCAGCGGCAACCCGTTTGTGGCCTGCTATGCGGACCTCAACGACTTCAAGCCCTTCAACGACCACTATGGCTACTGGCGCGGCGACGAGATGATCCGCCTGGCTGCCCGCCTGGTGGTGGCGCACTGCGATGCACGGCGCGACTTTGTCGGCCATGTGGGCGGCGACGATTTTGTGGTGCTGTTCCAGAGCGACGACTGGCTGCTGCGCTGCCAGGCGATTGCGGACGCCTTCGCGCACGAAGCCCGGTTGCTGTACGACGAAGCAGGCCGCAAGGCCGGAGGCATCCACGCCGAAGACCGCCACGGGGTGCAGCGCTTCTTCCCCTGTACCAGCCTGTCGCTGGGCGTGGCACAGATTCTGCCGGGGAGCTTTCGCCACCCCGAAGAAGTGGCCAACCTGGCCGCCCGTGCCAAGCACGAAGCCAAGCAGTCGCGCAGCGGCATCGCCGTGCTGCCCTGCCCGGCCACGGCGCCCGACCGCGGGTTGGCAGCCCCAGCGCCCCCGCAAACTGCCGACGCGCTGGTGGCCTGATCCGCCTGTCAGTCGGTCTCTGGCGCCTGGTCGGCCCAGCCACCCCCCAGGGCCTTGTACAGCGCGACCTGGTTCTGGCGCAGCGCGAGCCGGGTTTGCGCCAGCGCCTGCTGGGCACTGAACACCGAGCGCTGCGCGTCCAGCACCTCCAGCGAACTGGCCACACCGTTGCGATAGCGCAGGTCGGCCAGGCGCAGGCGCTCGGCCTCAGCCTCGGCCTGTGCCTGCTGGGCACTGACCTGGTCGGCCAGCGTGGCGCGACCGGCCAGCGCGTCGGCCACCTCGCGGAAGGCCGTCTGAATGGCCTTTTCGTACTGCGCCAGGGCCATGCTGCGCGCCGCCTGCGCCGACTCCAGCGCGGCCTGGTTGCGTCCAGCATCAAAGATCGGCAACAGGGCCTGGGGCGCGAGCGACCAGCCCCAGGTGCCGTCCTTGAACAGGCCCGACAACGCACCACTGGCCGTGCCCGCGCTCGCCGTCAGGCTGATGCGCGGGAAGAAGGCAGCACGCGCCGCACCGATGTTGGCGTTGGCGGCCCGGAGGTTGTGCTCGGCCTGGCGCACATCAGCGCGCTGCACCAAGAGGTCGGAGGGGAGCCCCACCGGAATGTCGGCCAGCGCAGCGTGCGGGCTGGCAGTGCTCTCCAGCAGCGCCAGCGCCGGCGCCTTGCCCAGCAGCAGGGTCAGTGCATTGGTGTCGAGCGCGCGCTGGCGCTCCTGCTGCGCCAGGGCGACACGCGCCGTGGCCACCAGCGATTCGGCCTGGCGCAGATCCAGCGCCGAGGCCACGCCCTGCCGGTAACGCATTTGCACCAGGCGCAGCGACTCTTCGCGCGTGGCCAGCGTGCTGCGCGTCAGGGCCAGCAGCTCCTCGTCGGTCTGCAGGTTCAGCCAGGTGCTGGCCACGGCGGCCACCAGGCTGGTTTGCACGGCACGGCGCGCCTCCTCGCTGGCCAGGTACTGGGCCAGCGCGGCTTCCTTGAGGCTGGCAATGCGGCCAAAGAAGTCGATCTCCCACGACGCAAAGGTCAGCCCCACGGTATAGGCGCTGCTGATGTTGTCCTGGGAGGTCGTTTGCCGGCTGCCCGTGGCGCCCAGGTTGACGGTGGGCGTGAGGTCGGCGGCGCGGATCTGGTGCTGGGCGCGGGCCTGCTCGATGGCCAGCACGGCCACGCGCAGGTCACGGTTGTACTCCAACGCCTGGGTGATGAGCGCGCGCAGGCGCTCATCGCGCACAAAGTCCTGCCAGGGCGGCATGGCCACAGGGGCGCTGGCGCCCTGGGGCGCGGCAAGGCCTGGCCATTGCTCGGCCACCGGCGCGGCAGGCCGCTCGTACACCGGCATCAGCGAACAGCCGCCGAGCAGCAAAGCCACCAGCGCTGCCGCCACAGGCGCCGGACGCGAGGTCATCGGCTTAGACATGGAATCACGCATGGGGGTCCTCCAGACCGGTCTGGTGCGCATGCTGCGCATCAAATTGGCGCTGGCGTGCGCTGCCCTTGAAGAAACCACGCACCAGCACAAAGAACAAGGGCACAAACACCAGCGCCAGCGCCGTGCCCGTGAGCATGCCGCCGATCACGCCGGTGCCGATGGCACGTTGGGATGCCGAGCCTGCCCCAGTGGCCAGCGCCAGCGGCAGCACCCCCAGCGTGAAGGCCATCGAGGTCATCACGATGGGGCGCAGGCGCAGGTGGGCGGCGGCCAGGGCGGCCTCGATCACGCTGCGACCCTGGGCCTGCAGGTCCTTGGCGAACTCGACGATCAGGATGGCGTTCTTGGCCGTCAGCCCGATGATGGTGATCAGGCCCACCTGGAAGTACACGTCGTTGGCATAGCCGCGCAGCAGCGTGGCCATCAGCACACCGACCACGCCCAGCGGCACCACCAGGATGACGGCAAAGGGAATGGACCAGCTCTCGTACAGTGCCGCCAGGCACAGGAACACCGCCAGGATGGCAAACGCATAAACGATGAGCGCCTGCGCACCCGCCAGCTTTTCCTCGCGCGACTGGCCGGTCCATTCAAAGCCAAAGCCCTGGGGCAACTGGCCGGCCAGGCGCTCCATCTCGGCCATGGCGGCACCCGTGCTGTAGCCCGGTGCGGCACTGCCGGTGATGCGCATGGCCGGGTAGCCGTTGTAGCGCACCGCCTGCATGGCGCCGGTCACCCAGCGCGTGCTGGCAAAGGCCGACAGCGGCACGGCCTGCCCCTTGTTGTTCAGCACCGTCAGGCGCAGCACATCCTCGGGCTGCATGCGCGCGGGTGCATCGGCCTGGACCACCACGCGCTGCAAGCGCCCTGCGGCGGGAAAGTCGTTGACATAGGCCGATCCCAGCCCAGTGGCAATGGCGGCGTTGATGGCATCGAAACCCACGCCCTGCGCCTGGGCCTTGTTCCGATCGATGTCGATCTGCAACTGGGGTGCATCCTCCAGGCCGTCGGGACGCACCTGGGTGAGCACCTTGCTTTGCGAGGCCATGCCCAGCAACTGGTTGCGTGCAGCCACCAACGCATCGCGCCCCTGGCCTGCGCGGTCTTGCAGGCGGAAGGTGAAGCCCGACGACGAGCCCAGTTCAGGGATGGGCGGCGGGCTCAGCGGGAAAATGAATGCGTCGCGCACCTGGGACAGCGCACCAAACGCACGCCCCGCCAGGCCCTGCGCCGAGCTGCCGGGACCAGGGCGCTCGGACCAGTCCTTGAGCGTGACGAAGGCCAGCGCCGCGTTCTGCCCTTGGCCCGAGAACGAGAAGCCCAGCACACCCACCATGCTCTGCACCTCGGGCTGCTTGAGCACGAAGCCTTCGACCTGCTCCATCACGGCCAGCGTGCGCTCGCGCGTGGCGCCCGGGGGCAACTGCACGTTGACGATCATGGTGCCCTGGTCTTCGTTGGGCAGGAAGGACGTGGGCAGGCGCTGGTACACCACCACCGCCGCCCCCACCACCGCCACATAGACGAACATGGTGCGTCCGGCGCGCGGCAACCAGCGTGCCAACCAGCCCTCGTAGCCCTTGGCCGTGCGGGAAAAGCCCCGGTTGAACCAGCCGAAGAAGCCGGTCTTCTCGTGGTGGTGCCCGGCAGGCACCGGCTTGAGCAAGGTGGCGCACAGCGCAGGCGTGAGCGACAGCGCCATCAGCGCCGAGAACGAAATGGACACGCCCATGACCGCCGCAAACTGGCGGTAGATGTTGCCCACCGCACCGCTGAAGAAGGCCAGCGGCACAAACACCGACACCAGCACCACCGTGACGCCGACGATGGCGCCCGAAATCTGGCCCATGGCCTTGCGCGTGGCCTCCAGGGGTGGCAGGCCTTCCTCGCTCATGATGCGCTCGACGTTCTCGACCACCACGATGGCATCGTCCACCACGATGCCGATCACCAGCACCATGCCGAACATCGTCAGCACGTTGATCGAGAAGCCCATGGCCAGCAGCGACGCGAATGTGCCCAGCAGCGCCACAGGCACCACGATGGTGGGAATCACCGTGTAGCGCCAGTTCTGCAGGAACAGGAACATCACCATGAACACCAGCGCCACGGCCTCCAGCAGGGTGATGGCCACCTGCTGGATGGAGATCTTGATGAAGCGTGAGCTGTCGTAGGGCACGGCCCACTGCATGCCCTTGGGGAAGTAGCGCTCCAGCTCGGTCATCTTGTTGCGCACGGCCTGCGCCGTGGCCAGGGCATTGCCCGAGGGCGAGAGCTGCACGCCGATGGCGGTGGACGGCTTGCCATTGAGGCGCGCCGAAGTGGCATACATCTGGCCGCCCAGTTCGATGCGCGCCACGTCCTTGAGGCGCACGGTGGCGCCGTCGGTGGTGGCACGCAGCACGATGTTGCCGAACTGCTCCACCGTGCTGAGCTGGCCGTTGACCACCACCGTGGCGGCAATGGACTGCCCGGCCACGTTGGGCAGCGCGCCGATCTCACCGGCCGACACCTGGGCGTTCTGCGCACGGATGGCGGCGGTCACATCGGTGGCACTCAGGTTGTAGCCCTGCAGCTTGGCCGGGTCGATCCAGATGCGCATGGCACGCTCGGTGCCGAACAGCTGCGCCTGGCCCACGCCGGGCAGGCGCTGGATTTCAGGCAGCACGTTGCGCGAGGCGTAGTCGCCCAGGGCCACCGGGTCCCAGTCCGGGTCGTCGGAGGACAGTACGGTGACCAGCAGGAAGTTGCTGCGCGACTTTTCGACGCGCACGCCCTGCTGCGTCACCGCCGCAGGCAGGCGCGGCGTGGCGCGGGCCAGGCGGTTCTGCACGTCCACCTGGGCCAGGTCGGCGTTGGTGCCGGTTTCAAAGCTCAGCGTGATGGAGCCCGTGCCGTTGGCCTGCGCTATGGCCTCCATGTAGATCAGGCCGGGCGAGCCGTTCATCTCCTGCTCGATGACGGACAGAACGCTTTCCTCCAGCGTCTTGGCCGATGCCCCAGGGTAGGTGGCAGAAACAACAATGGCCGGCGGCGCCACCGGCGGGTACTGGGCGATGGGCAGCTGCGTGATGGCCACGCCCCCCGCCACCATGATGAACAGCGCAATGACCCACGCAAAGATGGGCCGGTCAATAAAGAATCGTGCCATGAAGCAGCTCCTTCAGCGGCTGGCCGCAGGGGCCGCGCCCGATGCCACAGGCGCGGCAGGCGCGGCGGCGGCGGCACCCGCAGGCTGCCACGGCACGGCCTTGACGGGCGTTCCGGGGGGCAGCATCTGCACCTTCTGGAAGCCGTCCACCATCACCTGCTCGCCGGCCTTCAGGCCATCGAGCACCACCCAGCGCCCGCCCTGCTGGCCACCCACCTGGATACGGCGCTGCTCCACCTTGCCCTCGGGCGTGACGACCTGCACCGCGTCGCCCTGGGCCGAGCGCATCACCGCCTGCTGCGGCAGCGTGATGGCGTTGGACGCACGCGCCTGCTCCAGGCGCACGCGCACGTACAGGCCCGGCAGCAGGCGCCCGCCGGGGTTGGGCAGTTCGGCGCGCAGGCTGACCTGGCCGGTGGCGGAATCCACGGTCAGGTCGGTGAACAGCAATTTGCCTGCTTGCGGGTGTTCACTGCCATCGTCCAGCACCACGCGCACCTCGGCTGCACCCTTGCCTGCGGCCTTGAGCTGGCCCGCTTCGAGCGCCCGGCGCAGTTGCAGCGCCTCGGACGCCGACTGCGTGAAATTGACGTACAGCGGATCGACCTGCTGCACCACGGCCAATTGCGTGGCCTCGCCCTGGCCCACCAGTGCGCCCTCGGTTACCAGCGCGCGGCCCACGCGGCCTGCGATGGGGGATGTCACCGTGGCGTGCCCCAGGTTGATGCGCGCGTTGCGCACGGCGGCGGTGCCTGCGGCCACATCGGCCTCGGCCTGCTTTTGCGCGGCCACGGCGTTGGCGTAGTCCTGCTGGCTCACGGCCTGTGCCTCCACCAGCGGCTGGTAGCGACCGGCCAGCGCACGGGCCTGCGACAGGTTGGCCTCGGCACGCGCCAGTTGCGCCTGGGCGCTTTGCAGCGCGGCCTCGTAGGGTGCGGCGTCAATGCGGAACAGCACCTGCCCAGCCTTCACGTCGCTGCCTTCCTGAAAGAGCCGCTGCTGCAGGATGCCCGTGGCGCGCGCCCGGACCTGCGCCACGCGCGAGGCCTCCAGGCGGCCCGGCAGCTCGGTCTGCAAGCCCACATCGCCGGGCTGCACGGTCAGCACGCCCACTTCGGGCGCAGGCATCTGGCGTGCGCCGCCGCCCTGCGCGGCCTTGCCGCCATCCCCCTGGCCGCAGGCTGCAAGGGTCAGGGCCAGGGCCAGCACGCCCAGGCGTGGCGCAGGGGATGCGCCCAAGGCGCCCAGCCACCCTCCGGGTGGCACTGAATGGGAGGGGGAGCGGAACAGTTGCATGGTGATCCTTTGAGGCGGAAGCGACAGCCAAGCCCGCAAGTCTAGTGAAGGCATGTGAAGCGCATGTCATCGGTCCATAAAAGCCTTGCGAACGCGGACAGGAAGGGCTTTTCGGGTGCGCAATTATACATACATTGATGTATGTATGTTGCGGTATAGTGTGTCCGGCGAGACTTTCCAACCAACCCATGGCACGACGCACCAAGGCCGAAGCACAGGCCACCCGCAATGCACTGATCGACGCCGCCGAGCGGCTGTTCGACAGCCAGGGCGTGTCGCGCACCTCGCTGCAGGACATTGCCCAGGCCGCAGGCGCCACGCGCGGTGCGATTTACTGGCATTTCAAGGACAAGGCCGACCTCTTCAACGCCATGATGGAGCGCGCCACCGCGCACCTGGACGACATGGCGCAGCAGACCCCCGACGCCGAGGCCGCGCCCGACATGCAGGGCTATGTGGACGGCATGGTCCAGGTGCTCGGCCGCATTGCAGAAGATGAAGCCCTGAGCCGCGTGCTGCGCATTGCCACCTACCGCATCGAATACGTCGAGGAACTGGGCGCCGTGCAGGCCCGGCACCTGCAGGTGCACCGCCAATGGCTGGCCCACAACCGGCTGGCGCTGGAGCGCGCCTTTGCCGCCAGCCCCCACCCGGCGCAGGTACCACCGGACATGGCGGCGCTGGGGCTGCAGGTGCTGATCGAAGGCCTGCTGCACAGCTGGCTGCTGGACCCCGGCGCGTTTGATCTGGTGCAGGCCGGGCGCAGCACCATCACCACCTACCTGTGCGGGCTGGGCATCCGACTGCGGCCCTGACAGAACCTGTTCTCAGCGCACCGGCGCGCCCGCCTGGAACCAGCGCGCGACGAGCGCACGCTCGGCCTCGGTCATCTGCGTGGCGTTGTTCAGCGGCATGAGCTTTTGCTGCACCACCTGCTGGTAGATGAGCGACGCACGCGAGGCCACCTGTTCGGGCACATCGAGGCGCAGGCCCTTCATCTGCACCTCGGCACCGTGGCACTGCACACAGCGCTGTTGCAGCACGGCCTGCAATTCCTTGGTATCAAATGGGGCTCCAGCGCCCGTGTATTGAGCGCCAATAGCTATATTTTTAATAGCGTCTCCCGATGTAGGCGCGGGCCGCAGCCAGGCGACCACGGCCAGCAACACGGCCACGCCCACCAGCGCATACGGCCAGGGGTGGCTATTGCGCCCCAGCTTGAAGCCGTGGCGCAGCACAAAAAACTGCCGTATGGCCGCGCCCGCAGCCATCATGAGGATGAGCACCAGCCAGTTCTGCGGGTGGCTCCAGGTGAAGCTGTAGTGGCCGCTCAGCATCGCAAACAGCACCGGCAGCGTGAAGTAGGTGTTGTGCACGCTGCGCTGCTTGCCGCGCTTGCCGTGGATGGGGTCCACCGGCCGCCCGGCTTTCAGGTCTGCCACCACGGTGCGCTGGCCCGGAATGATCCAGAAGAACACGTTGGCGCTCATGGCCGTGGCCATCATCGCACCCACCAGCAAAAAGGCCGCGCGCCCGGCGAACCAATGGCAGGCCAGCCACGAAGCGATGCACACCAGCACGAACACCAGCGCGCCAACGATGGCATCGCCGTTCTTGCGCTGGCCGAAGGCACGGCAGATGGCGTCGTACAACAGCCAGAACACCACCAGGAAAGCCAGCGCCGCCACCACGGCCGTGGACGGTGCCCAGTCCATGCGCGACTTGTCCACCAGGTAGGTGCCCGCGCTCCACAGATAGGACACGGAGAACAGCGCAAAGCCGCTGAGCCAGGTGCTGTAGCTCTCCCAATAGAACCAGTGCAGGTGGCCGGGCAGCTTTGGCGGCGCGACGTTGAACTTGACCGGGTGGTAGAAGCCCCCGCCGTGTACGGCCCAGAGCTCGCCGCTGACGCCCTGGCGCTTCAGGTCCTCGTCCTCGGGCGGCGTGAGGCTGCTGTCGAGGAAGACGAAGTAGAACGAGGAGCCGATCCAGGCGATGGCCGTGATGACATGCAGCCAGCGCAACAGCAGGTTGGCCCAGTCGAGAAGGTAGCTTTCCATGGGTTTAACCCTTGGCGAGACGCCAAACGCCATTCACCACTGCGGGCGCTCTGAACAGCATGGGCCGCGCTCCAAAGCGGGGGGCACCGCCAAGGCTCCGCTGCGACCGGAGGATACAAAGTGTATGCAAAACCTGAGCGCAATGTCGGCACGGCTCTGGCCGCAGCGCATCAAGCGCGCTCGTTCCCGTCAGGCGGCAGGGTTTGCAACAGTTGGGCCGCTACGGCCACGGCAATCACTTCGGGCGCCTTGCCTGCAATGCCGGGCACGCCGATGGGGCAGGTCACCTGCGCCAGCTCGGCTTCGGCAAAGCCGCGCTCGTGCAGGCGGTGGCGGAACGTGGCCCACTTGCTGCGGCTGCCGATCAGCCCGATGAAGGGCAGGTCGCCGCGTTCGCGCTGGCGGCGCAGGCAGGCGGCCACCACGTCCAGGTCCTCAGCATGGCTGAAGCTCATGATGAGCACACGCGAGCCCGGCGCCAGGCCCGGCACGGCGGCCTGCACGGGGTCGGAATGCTCGCAAGCCACGCCCGGCGCCACATCGGGCGGAAAGACGCCGTCGCGGCTGTCGATCCAGGTGAGCGCAAACGGCAGCGGCGCCAGCACGCGCGCCAGCGCCTGGCCCACATGGCCGCCGCCGAACAGCGCCACAGGCACCTGCCGTGGCGTCAGGCGCGCCACAAGCGCCGCCGCATCGGCCTGCGTGACCTGCTCGTAGCGCAGGTGCATCACGCCACCGCAGCATTGCCCCAGGCTGGGGCCCAGCGCATAGCGCAGCACGGCCGCGCCCGGCCCGCCCGCAAGCCGGCGGCGGGCCTCGGCAATGGCCTGGAACTCGACATGGCCGCCGCCGATGGTGCCCACCACGGCATCGGCCGCCACCGCCATCCATGCGCCACGCTCGCGCGGTGTGGAGCCTTCGGTCTGCTGCACGGTCACCAGGCAGGCCGGGGCCTTTTTGAGTGCCTCGCGCAAATGGTGCAAAAATGCGCCGCTACTGGTCATTGCCCACCGCCCCACCCATGGACCCCAAACCTTCGCAACGCAGCACCAAGCGCAGCCACTGGCTGCTTGCAGGCCTGATGGCGGGCGTGGCCGCCGTGGTGGCGGCCTGCAAGTCCTCGCCGGTCAGCACCATTGCCCCCGGCAAGCACCCAGGCAGCGACAGCCCCAGCACCCTGGGCCCGGTCACGCAGATCTCGCCCCCTTCGGAGGCCCGCAATCCGCGCGACTACCGCAAGGACGCGGCCACCCACCTGTATGCGCTCAACGCCGAGCGCATCTACCAGGGCAAGCTGCCGTCCATGCTCTACGCCATTGGCGTGCTGGAGGTGGACATCGACCGCAAGGGCCGTGTGACCGGCGTGCGCTGGCTGCGCGCGCCGCGCCACGCGCCCGAGGTGGTGGCCGAGATCGAGCGCACGGTGCGCGCTGCGGCGCCCTTTCCGCTGCCTGCACGCATGGGCAAGGTCACCTACACCGACACCTGGCTGTGGGACCAGAGCGGGCGTTTCCAGCTCGACACGCTGACCGAGGGGCAGCTCTGAAATCCATAGCGCCCAGCGCTTGATTTCAGGCGACTTTAGGCACTTTTCATGCCTAATCTGCCTGAACACAAGCGCCAGCGGCTCATTTTTTGATAGCACCCTCAAGACCCCCGGTAGGTCGAATAGCTCCAGGGGCTCACCAGCAGCGGCACATGGTAGTGCTGGTCGGTATGGGCAATGCCGAAGTCCAGGTTCACCTGGTCCAGGAAGGGGGGTTCGGGCAACTGCACACCGCGCGCCCTGAAGTAGCCCGCCACGTCAAAGCGCAGGCGGTAGGTGCCCACGCGCAGGCTGGTGTTGTCGAACAGCGGCGCATCGGTACGGCCATCGCGGTTGAGCACCACACGCTGAAGCAGCGTGGCGCTCTCGCCCTCGGTGGCATACAGCGCCACGGCCATGCCCGCAGCGGGGCAGCCGTGCATGGTGTCCAGTACGTGGGTGCTCAGGCCCATGGCGAAGTCTCCTGGTGGCGTGCGTGCGATGTTGCAAGTGTAGGCAGCCTGGGCGGCTGTGCCTATGATTCCCCCATCTCCCTGCGGTGCCTGCAACATGACCTACGACACCACCCTGCCCTACCCGCGCGACCTGATCGGCCACGGCCGCCACCCGCCGCACGCCCGCTGGCCCGGCGGCGCGCGCATTGCCGTGCAGTTCGTGCTGAACTACGAGGAAGGCGGCGAAAACTGTGTGCTGCATGGCGACGCGGGTTCGGAGCAGTTCCTCTCCGAGATGTTCAACCCGGCCAGCTACCCCGAGCGGCACATGAGCATGGAGGGCATCTACGAATACGGCGCGCGCGCGGGTGTCTGGCGCATCCTGCGCGAATTTGAGCAGCGCGGCCTGCCGCTCACGGTGTTCGGCGTGGCCACCGCGCTGCAGCGCCACCCCGAGGTCTGCACAGCGTTCACCGAGCTGGGCCACGAGATCGCCTGCCATGGCCTCAAATGGATCCACTACCAGAACGTGCCCGAGGACGTGGAGCGCGCCCACCTGCAGGAGGCCATGGCCATCATCGAGCGCCTGACCGGCACCCGTGCCCTGGGCTGGTACACCGGCCGCGACAGCCCGCGCACGCGCCGCCTGGTGGCCGATTTCGGTGGCTTTGCCTACGACAGCGACTACTACGGCGACGACCTGCCGTTCTGGATGCAGGTGCGCCGGACCGATGGCACGGTGGTGCCCCAGCTCATCGTGCCCTACACGCTGGACTGCAACGACATGCGCTTTGCCCTGCCCCAGGGCTATTCGCACGCCGAGCCGTTCTTCCAGTACATGCGGGACACCTTCGACGCGCTCTACGCCGAGGGCGACCCCGCCGGCCTGGATCGGCCCAAGATGATGAGCATCGGCATGCACTGCCGCCTGCTCGGCCGCCCCGGGCGCATCACGGCGCTGCAGCGTTTTCTGGACCACATCCAGCGCCATGATCAGGTGTGGGTGGCGCGGCGCATCGACATCGCGCACCACTGGCAGCACCACTATCCTGCCCCAGCAATTTGAACAAAATATGCCTCCAGCGCTTACGAATAAAGCGCAATAAGCTATCATTTTAGGAGCATTTCAGTGCCCTTGAGCCTCGGACAACTCAACACCGCCCACACCGACCAGGCGCTGCAACTGCTGGACGGCATCTACGAACACTCGCCCTGGATCGCGCAGGCCGCGCTGCGCGAGCGGCCCTTTCGCTCGCTCGCGCACCTCAAGCACGCCATGGCGCAGGCCGTGCGCCAGGCCGGCACCGAGGCGCAGCTTGCGCTGATCCGCGCCCACCCCGAACTGGCGGGCAAGGCCATGGTGGCGCAAAGCCTCACGGCCGAATCCACGCAGGAGCAGAGCGCGGCAGGCCTCACGCACTGCTCGCCCGAAGAATTTGCGCGACTGCAGCAGCTCAACCGGGACTACAACGCGCGCTTTGGCTTTCCCTTCATCCTGGCCGTGCGCGGGCCGCGCGGCACGGGGCTCCACAAGACGCAGATCATCGACACCTTCGCGCGCCGCCTGGACAACCACCCCGACGTCGAGCGCGCCGAGGCGCTGCGCAACATCCACCGCATCGCCGAGATCCGGCTGAACGACAAGTTCAACGCCGAGCCGCTGATCGGCGGCGATGTGTGGGACTGGCACGAACGGCTGGCCCAGCACTCCGACCCCGGCTATGCCGAGAAGGGGCAGCTCACCGTCACCTACCTCACCGAGGCCCACCGCGCCTGCGCGCAAACGATCAGCCAATGGATGCGCGAATGCGGCTTCGACGAGGTGGAGGTGGACGCCGTGGGCAACGTGGTGGGCCGCTACCACGCGGCCACGCCGCAGGCAAGCACCCTCTTGACCGGATCGCACTACGACACGGTGCGCAACGGCGGCAAGTACGACGGGCGGCTGGGCATCTTCGTGCCCATGGCCTGCGTGCGCGAGCTGCACCGCGCGGGCCGCCGCCTGCCCTTCGGCATCGAACTGGTGGCCTTCGCCGAGGAGGAAGGCCAGCGCTACAAGGCCACCTTCCTGGGCTCGGGCGCGCTCATCGGCGACTTCCAGCCCGAATGGCTGGAGCAGAAGGACGACAACGGCGTGACGATGCGCGAGGCCATGCAGCAGGCGGGCCTGTGCGTGGACGACATCCCCCGGCTGCGGCGCGACCCGGCGCACTACCTGGGCTTTGTCGAGGTGCACATCGAGCAGGGGCCGGTGCTGTGCGAACTCGACCTGCCCCTGGGCGTGGTCAGCTCCATCAACGGCAGCGTGCGCTATGTGGGCGAGATGGTCGGCATGGCCAGCCACGCGGGCACCACGCCCATGGACCGGCGCCGCGATGCGGCCGCCGGCGTGGCGGAACTGGCGCTGTACGTGGAGCAGCGCGCCGCGCGCGACGGCGACTCGGTGGGCACCATCGGCCTGCTCAACGTGCCCGGCGGCTCCATCAACGTGGTGCCGGGGCGCTGCCAGTTCTCGCTGGACCTGCGCGCACCCACCGATGCGCAGCGCGATGCGCTGGCGCAGGACGTGCTGCAGGAACTGCTGCGCATCGCGCAGCGGCGCGGTCTGCGCTGCACGCTGGAGGAGACCATGCGCGCCAGCGCCGCGCCCAGCGCGCCGCAGTTGCAGCAGCGCTGGGAGCGCGCCGTGGCCGCACTGGGCCTGCCGGTGCACTGCATGCCCAGCGGTGCCGGGCACGACGCCATGAAGTTGCACGAGATCCTGCCCCAGGCCATGCTCTTCGTGCGCGGCGAGAACGGCGGCATCAGCCACAACCCGCTCGAATCGACCACCCACAACGACATGCAACTGGCCGTGGAGGCCTTCAACCACCTGTTGTTGCAGCTATGCATGGAGCCGACATGACCTCTCCCACCGACACCGCCATCTACGCCCGGCTCGACGCCTGGATAGCCCAGCATTTCGACGAGGAAGTGCGCTTCCTGCAGGCCCTGGTGCGCGTGCCCACCGACACGCCGCCGGGCAACAACGCCCCGCACGCCGAACGCACGGCCGAGCTGCTGCACGGCTACGGCCTGCACGCCGAAAAGCACCCCGTGCCCGCCGCCGAGGTGCAGGCCTGCGGCATGCAGTCCATCACCAACCTCATCGTGCGCCGCCCCTATGGCGATGGCGGCAGGACCATCGCGCTCAATGCCCACGGCGACGTGGTGCCGCCCGGCGAGGGCTGGACGCACGACCCCTACGGCGCCGAAATCGAGGACGGCAAGCTCTACGGCCGCGCCGCCGCCGTGAGCAAGAGTGACTTCGCGAGCTTCACCTTCGCCGTGCGCGCGCTGGAGGCCGTGGCCCGGCCCACCCAGGGCGCCATCGAGCTGCACTTCACCTACGACGAAGAGTTTGGTGGCGAGCTGGGGCCGGGCTGGCTGCTCAAGCACGGCCTGACCCAACCCGACCTCTTGATTGCGGCGGGCTTTTCCTACGAGGTGGTCACCGCGCACAACGGCTGCCTGCAGATGGAGGTGACCGTGCACGGCACCATGGCCCACGCCGCCGTGCCGCACACCGGGGTGGATGCACTGCAAGCCGCCGTCGCCATCCTGAACGCGCTGTACGCTGAAAACCAGGCCTACCGGCAGGTGCGCTCGCAGGTGCCGGGCATCACCCACCCGTACCTGAATGTGGGCCGCATCGAAGGCGGCACCAACACCAACGTCGTCCCCGGCAAGGTGCAGTTCAAGCTGGACCGCCGCATGATCCCCGAGGAGAATCCGGCCGAGGTGGAAGCACGCATCCGCAGCGTGATGGCCCAGGCCCTGGAGCGCTTCAACGCCGAGCGCGGCCACCACGGCGAGAGTGCGGCGCGGGCCGACATCCAGCGCCTGCTGCTGGCCCGCGCCATGACACCGCTGCCCGGCAACGCGCCGCTGGTGCAGGCCCTGCAAAGACACGGGCAGGCGGTGTTCGGCCACATGCCGCCCGCCGTGGGCACGCCGCTGTACACCGACGTGCGGCTGTACGCAGAGCGCGGCATCCCCGGCGTGATCTACGGCGCCGGGCCACGCACCGTGCTCGAATCCCATGCCAAGCGCGCCGACGAGCGCCTGGAGCTGGACGACCTGCGCCGCGCCACCCAGGTGATCGCGCGCAGTCTGCTGGATCTGCTGGCTTGACTACCCAAGCGCGCGTGACTGAGGCATACTGAAAACAGCGTTTTCTCGCGAGCACCGCCATGACCAAGTCCACCCCACCCGCCGACGAACGCAAGGCCACCACCGACCGCCGCTCGGGCGCTGACCGCAGGCAGCAGGACGTTGGGCCCGCCGCCAGCTACGAGCGGCGCAACACCGTCGAACCGCGCCAGCCCGAGGTGGCGGAGCTGGAGTTGTCGCCCGAAGAAATGCAGGCCATGGGCTTCAAGCCGCCCCCACCAGCGGCCCGCTGAACCCCTGCTGCGGCAGGTGTGCCACGGCACCTTTGTGAACGCACGTGCTTTAAATCCGTTATCCTGTGCGCCCTGACCACAGCCGTGGTCGTTTTTTCCTGGCGCCCCGCGCGACACCTTCGCGAACCGGGCGCCCCACGCCAAGCCCGCACCCACCTGTGCCCGGCCCGCGCGCTGCCCGAAAACCCACGGCACGCTGGCGCTGCCCCTTGCAGCCATGGCTCCAGGGGGTACATTGGCGTCATGCCCTATCGGCATGGCCAGGCCCTTGTGGCCGCGCCCGCATCAGCTACGCTTGTCCATCGCTCAACCGTCCTGGCTTTCCAGCTCTTTGTATGACCCAGAATCTCTCGGCGGCCGAATCCGCCCTGCGTGACGCAGCACGCGAATACCACCGCAATCCCAGCCGGGGAAAAATCGCCGTCACGCCCACCAAGCCCCTGTCCAACCAACGCGACCTGTCCCTGGCTTATTCTCCCGGCGTGGCCTACCCCTGCCTGGACATCCAGGCCGACCCGACCAAAGCCTTCGACTACACCTCGCGCGGAAACCTCGTGGGCGTGATCACCAACGGCACCGCCGTGCTGGGCCTGGGCGACATCGGCCCGCTGGCCGGCAAGCCGGTGATGGAGGGCAAGGGCTGCCTGTTCAAGAAGTTCGCTGGCGTCGATGTGTTCGACATCGAACTGGCCGAGCGTGACCCCGACAAGCTGATCGAGATCATCGCCAGCCTGGAGCCCACGCTGGGCGGCATCAACCTCGAAGACATCAAGGCGCCCGAGTGCTTCTACATCGAGCGCGAGCTGTCCAAGCGCATGAACATTCCGGTGTTCCATGACGACCAGCACGGCACGGCCATCATCTCCAGCGCCGCGCTGCTCAACGGCCTGGAGCTGGTGGGCAAGGACATCGCCGCGGTGAAGATCGCCGTCTCCGGCGCGGGCGCGGCCGCCATCGCCTGCGTGGACGTGATGGTGGGCCTGGGTGTGCAGCGCGAGAACGTCTTCATGGTCGACTCCAAGGGCGTGATCTACGAAGGCCGCCCCGGCGGCTACGACGAGTCCAAGGCGCGCTACGCGCAGAAGACCGAGACCCGCAGCCTGGCCGACGTGGTCCACGGCGCCGACGTGTTCCTGGGCTGCTCGGCCCCCGGCGTGCTCACGGCCGAGATGGTCAAGACCATGGCGGCCAGACCCATCATCCTGGCGCTGGCCAACCCCGAGCCCGAGATCCGCCCCGAGCTGGCCAAGGCCGTGCGGCCCGACTGCATCATCGCCACGGGCCGCTCGGACTACCCGAACCAGGTCAACAACGTCCTGTGCTTCCCGTATATTTTCCGCGGCGCACTCGACTGCGGCGCGACCAAGATCACGGAAGCCATGAAGCTGGCCTGCGTGCGCCAGATCGCGCAGCTCGCCAAGGAGAACATCAGCGAGGAAGTGGCCAATGCCTACGCCGGCAAGGAGCTGGGCTTCGGGCCGGACTACCTCATCCCCACGCCCTTCGATTCGCGCCTGATCCTCAAGATCGCGCCCGCCGTGGCCCAGGCGGCGGCGGACTCCGGCGTGGCCACGCGCCCCATCAAGGACATGGAGGCCTACAAGGAAAGCCTCTCGCGCTTCGTCTACCAGACCGGCATCCTCATGCGCCCGGTCATCAACGCCGCCAAGGCCCTGCCCGACGCGCAAAAGCGCGTGGCCTATGCCGACGGCGAGGACGAGCGCGCGCTGCGCGCCGCGCAGATCGCGGTGGACGACCACATCGCCCGCCCCATCCTGATTGGCCGTCCCGCCGTGATCGCCGCGCGCATCGCCAAGGCCGGGCTGCGCATCCAGCCGGGCGTGGACGTAGAGGTCTGCGACCCCTCGGACGACCCGCGTTTCCGCCAGTACTGGGAGACCTACCACCAGATCATGAAGCGCAACGGCGCCACGCCCGAGGTGGCCAAGGCTGCCGTGCGCCGATCCAACACGATCATCGCCTCGCTGATGGTCAAGCTGGGCGACGCCGACGCCATGATCTGCGGCCTGGTGGGCACCTTCGAGACGCACCTGGAGCGCATCCACAGCATCATCGGCCACGAGGCCGGCGTGGCCGACTACGCCACCCTCAACGCACTGATGACCGACCGCGGCCCGCTGTTCATCGCCGACACCTATGTGAACGAGAACCCCACGGCCGAGCAACTGGCCGACATCGCCTGGCATTCGGTCAAGGAAGTGCAGCGCTTCGGCCTGCCGGCCAAGGTGGCGTTCCTGTCGCACTCCTCCTTCGGCTCGTCCAAGCGCGCCTCGGCACGCAAGATGCGCGAGGCGCGCGACCTGTTCGTGGCGCGCCACCCCGAGATCGAGTGCGACGGCGAACTGCACGGCGATGCCGCACTGGAGCCCAACATCCGTGCCACCTACATGGCGGATTCGACGCTCACCGGTTCGGCCAATCTGTTGATCTGCCCGAACATCGATTCGGCCAACATCCTCTACAACGTGCTCAAGACCACCACCAGTGGCGGCGTGACCGTGGGCCCCATCCTCATGGGCGCGGCCGCCACGGCCTACATCCTCACACCCGCCGCCACCGTGCGCCGCGTGCTCAACATGACGGCCCTGGCCGTGGCCAGCAGCGCCTCGCGCATGGCAGCGCGCTGATCGGGGCTGCGCCGTCCGCTGCGGCGGACGGCGCACTCAGCGCGAAGCAACGAGCAACTGCACGAACATCTGCACCTTGGGACGACATTCCTCGCTGATGTCGGTGAACTCCATCCCTGCAATCCAGCGGCCGCGCTCCTGCTTGATCTTGATGACCCGCGCATACACGCCCACCGCCCGGTAATCCACCAGGGCCAGCTCAAACTCCAGTTGCAGCACGCGCTGCACATTGATGTGCTCGGGCAGCTCCAGCATAAGCCCGTGGTAGCTCATGTCCAGAATGGTGGCGTGGATGATGCGCGGCTGCACGTCATCGCCCTCCACCAACTGGCACAGGCAAGGCACCCGCGTTTGCGCGCGGTGGCTACGGCGGAATTCCTGGCGCGGCACCTTGAGCCGGCGTGCCGGAATGGCCACCAGTTCGCGCATGTCCACCGGCTCGCTGCGGCCCTTGACCCACACCTGCATGGGCGCGGTGGCCGACACAAGGTTCCAGCAGCGCTGGTAGGTGGACTCGCTCATCAGAATCTGCCCGCGCAGGCTGAACGCCTCGATGCGCGAAGCCAGGTTCACCTCTTCACCGATCACGGTGTACTGCGAGAACAGGTCCGACCCGAAGCGCCCCGCCATCACCGTGCCCGTGTTGATGCCTATGCCCAGATAGACCTGCGGCAGGTGCTCGCGCAAATGCTCCAGGTTCAGGTCGCGCATGGCCAGCTGCATTTCCACCGCGCACACCAGCGCACGTTCCACATGGTCCTGTTGCTCCGGGGTGTCGGCAAATACCACCCGAATCGAATCCCCCAGGAACTGCTCAATGGTGCCCTGGTGCCGGAATACCACCGCGCTGAGCCGCGCCAGGCATCGGTTGAGCACCGCCACCACCTCCTGCGCAGGCCGCGTGGCCGCCAGCACCGCAAAGCCGCGCAGATCGGCAAGCAGCAAGGTCACCTCGTGCGCGCCCGCCTCGGCCACTGGCATCGAAGACTGCGCCAGCCGCCCCTGCAACAGCGCCTGCACCTCGGTCAGTCCCTGGGCAGACAGAGTCGCCCCGGTGTCTCTCTGGACCAGCGCCTGCAAGCAATCGGCAAAATCATTCACAACGGTGTGCTGCATCAATAAAACCTCCAGATTGCCACCCGATGGACGCAACGGTAACCATGGCTACGAGTCAAAGGCCGCGCGCAGTGACGGTCAAGCCATTATCAAAGAGAAAGCAAGCGTCCAATCCACCGATAGACACCGTTAAAATAGCGGGCTTATCGCTCGCAGGCCACAGGCGCAAATACCGCCGCTGGGACTTGCTGCAGCGTTCATGTTCAGGAAGCTTGGCAGAGTGGTCGATTGCACCGGTCTTGAAAACCGGCAACCCGCAAGGGTTCGTGAGTTCGAATCTCACAGCTTCCGCCAAACCAACAACCCTGGATCACCACCGGACACGGTAGCCTCGTCTGCTGATCCGCAAACCTCAGGGCAAGAGGATGGTCGATCCTGTGGTCTTGCGCGCCTCCAGGTCGCGGTGTGCCTGTTGCACCTGGGCCAGCGGGTAGCGTTGGTCGATGCGGATCTGCACCTGCCCGCTGGCCACCACGTTGAACAGTTCGTCGGCCATGGCCTGGGTGGATTCGCGCGTGGCGATGTGCGTAAACAGCGTCTGGCGCGTGACGTACAGCGAGCCCTTGGCCCCCAGCGCACCAGGGGCAAAGGGCGGCACCGGGCCCGAGGCATTGCCAAAGCTGGCCATCAGTCCGAAGGGGCGCAGGCAGTCCAGCGACTTGTCCCAGGTGTCCTTGCCCACAGAGTCGTACACCACCTTCACGCCCCGGCCACCGGTGATGTCCTTGACCCGCGCGACAAAATCCTCGGTGTGGTAATTGATCGCATGGGCCGCACCATGGTCCAGCGCGAGGCGGCATTTGGCGTCCGTCCCTGCGGTGGCAATCAGTTGCAGACCCAGGGCCCTGGCCCATTGGCAGGCGATCAGCCCCACGCCACCTGCGGCGGCATGGAACAGCACGTAATCGCCCGCATGCAGCCCCTCGACGGGCAGGGTTTTCTTGAGCAGGTATTGCGCCGTCAGGCCCTTGAGCATCATGCCTGCGGCGGTCGCAAAATCGATGGCATCGGGCAGGCGGCAGACGCATTGGGCGGGCATCACGCGCACCTCGCAATAGCTACCGGGCGGCTGGCTGGCATAGGCAGCGCGGTCACCGGGGCGCAGGTGGGTCACGCCTTCACCCACAGCTTCGATCACCCCCGCACCCTCCATGCCGATGCCTGCGGGCATGGTCAGCGGGTACAGGCCGGTGCGGTGGTACACATCGATGAAATTGAGCCCGATGGCATGGTGGCGGATGCGGATTTGACCGGGGCCGGGCTCGCCCACGGGCACGTCAACGAGCTGGAGTTCTTCGGGGCCACCGGGCTGGCGGATCTGGACGGCGAGGCTCATGGGGTTCACTCTCCTGCAGTGGTTCGGGATTCTGGCAATGATGCCTGGCATCGTGCCATGTTTCTGCAAGCCTTGCGCGCCGCAGCCCGCTACAGTGGCGGTATGAGACACACACTGACCCCAGGCACGGCCGTGCTCCTGGTGATTGCGCCGCTGATGTGGGCGGGCAACGCCGTGGTCGGGCGGCTGGTGCACGAGCTGGTGCCGCCCATCACGCTGAACTTTCTGCGCTGGCTGCTGGCCTTTGGGCTGCTGCTGCCGCTGGCCCATGGGGTGCTGCGCCCTGACAGCCCGGTGTGGCCGTACTGGCGGCGCTATGCCTTGCTGGGGCTTCTGGGCATTGGCACCTACAACGCACTGCAGTACCTGGCGCTGCAGACCTCCACACCCATCAACGTCACCCTGGTGGGATCCAGCATGCCGGTCTGGATGTTGGCCGTGGGCGCCCTGTGCTTTGGCGCCGCTGTCACGCGCCAGCAACTGGTGGGCGCCGCGCTGTCCATGGCCGGGGTGCTGCTGGTGCTGAGCCGTGGGGAGTGGAGCCAGCTCCTGTCGCTGCGGCTGGTACCGGGCGATGTGTTCATGCTGCTGGCCACGGTGTCCTGGGCCTTTTACAGCTGGCTGCTGGTACGCACCAGCGAACCCGCAAGCGTGCGTGGCGACTGGGCGGCCTTTCTGATGGCCCAAATGGTCTTCGGCCTGCTCTGGTCGGGCGGCTTTGCCGGAGCCGAATGGGCGCTGGCCCCCAGCCACATCACCTGGGGCTGGCCGCTGGTGGCTGCTCTGGCCTTTATCGCCATCGGGCCGGCCGTGGTGGCCTACCGCTGCTGGGGTATCGGTGTGCAGCGTGCGGGGCCAGCGATTGCGGGGTTCTTCTCCAACCTCACACCGCTGTTTGCTGCGCTGATGTCGGCAGCCTTCCTGGGCGAGGCACCGCGTGCCTACCATGCGCTGGCGTTTGCGCTGATCGTGGGCGGAATCGTCGTCTCCTCGCGACGCTGACGCCCGGAGTCGGCGCTCAGGCGGCGCCGCTGTTGAGCATGCGCTCGAAATCGGCCACCGGCATGGGGCGCGCCAGCAGGTAGCCCTGATACAGATCGCAGCCGTGGGCAATGAGCAGGGCCTTTTGCGCCTCGGTCTCCACGCCTTCGGCAAGGACCTCCAGATCCAGGTTGCGGCCCATGCCGATGATGGTCTGCACAATGACATCGTCCGAAGGTCGAACCCCCAGGTTGCGCACGAAGGACTGGTCGATCTTGAGCTGGTGCAGCGGCAGGCGCGTAAGGTAGGCCAGCGACGAGTAGCCGGTGCCGAAATCGTCCACCGAGAAACGCACACCCTTGGTACGCAGCTGGTGCATCTTGTCGATGGCGTCTTCCACGTTGTCGAGCACCAGAGACTCGGTCAACTCCAGCGTGAGCAGGTGCGCCCGTGCGCCTGTGACCTGCAGGGTCTCGATCACCTGGTGCACAAAATCGCTCTGGCGGAACTGGCGTGCGCTGACGTTCACCGACAACTGCAGGTGCGCACACTGCGGCTGATCCTGCCAGCGTGCCAGCTGGGAACAGGCGCTGTGCAGCACCCACTGCCCGATGTGCAGGATGAGATCACTTTCTTCGGCGACCGCAATGAACTGCCCCGGCGGAACCATGCCGCGTTGGGGGTGCTGCCAGCGCAGCAGGCACTCGGCGCCCACCACCTCGCCCTGCAAGCTGGCCTGGGGCTGAAAATGCAGCACCAGCTGCTGGGTGATAAGCGCCTGGCGCAGGTCAGCTTCCAGCTGGGCCCGGTCGTTGATGGCGGTCTGCATCTTCGGATCGAAGAAGCACAGCGCATTGCCGCGGCGCGCCTTGACCTGGTACATGGCAATGTCGGCCTGACGCAGCAACTCGATGGCCGACTGCGCACTGGAGCCAAACAGCGTGGCGCCAATGCTGGCCGCACCTTGGTGGACATGGCCACGCAGCACATAGGGCTCGGAGAGGCCGCGCAGGATCTTTTCACCGATCCGCTGGGCCAAGGCGGCGGCTTCCTGGGTGCTGGTGGAGAGGTCGCTGAGCATCACCACGAACTCGTCGCCCCCCAGGCGAGCCACCGTATCGGCCACGCGCACGTTGGCCAACAGGCGTTGCGCCACCGCTTGCAGCAGCTCGTCGCCCACTTCGTGCCCCAAGGTGTCGTTGAGGGCCTTGAAGTGGTCCAGGTCCAAAAACAGCAAGGCGCCCACCTTGCCCGAGCGCTGGGACAGCACCAGTGCCTGGCCCAGCCGGTCCAGCAACAGACGGCGGTTGGGCAGACCGGTCAAAGGATCGTAGAAGGCCAGGTGCTCGATTTCCTCATTGGCTCGGCGCAGATCGGTCACATCGTGGTAGGTGATGACCCACCCGCCCTCCGGGGTGGCGCGCTCCAGCACATGGATGCAATGCCCATCGGGCAAAACCTGCTCGTGCGCGCCGGTGCCCTCCCGCTGCTGCGCCAGGCGCAGCGCTATCCATTGCTGGCGCTCGGCGTCGCTGCCCGCAGGCAGGTGGTGGACCACCGATTGCTCCAACACCTTGCGAAAGGACATGCCGGGCGCAATGACGCCACGCATCCAGGGAAACAACTCGATGAACCGGCGATTCCAGTGCACCACCCGTTGCTGCGCATCGAGCAGCACAAAGCCGCTGACCATGGATTCCAGCGCCTGGTCCAGCAAGGCTTTGGAATCGGCAATGTCCTTGCGCACCTGGGCCATGCGATCGAACCCCGCCACAGTCACCGCGGCAGCAACCAGCACCATGGCACAAAACACCAGTGCCGCAGCCGCCACCATGTTGCGCTCATACTCCCAGCGCTCCAGTGCCTGGTCCTCGGGCAGGCTGACCGACACCCGCAGGTTGGGATACACCAATTGCCGCGACACCACCAATGCGGGCTTGCCACTGATGCGCGCAGGCATGTTCCATGCACGGTCGGGCAAAGGGACATCGTTGCGCAGCGCCGGGATCGGCCCCGCCTCGGGCAAATCGGGCAGGGCCAACATGCGGCGCCCATCGTTCTGCTCAAAGACAATCTCCAGGCCCGACACCTCATGCCCTTGCGTCAGCACGTTGGCCAGCTTGGCCAGGGGCACCTCAGCCACGGCCGCCAGCCGCTGCCCGTCGCGTCCGGCCAAAGGCCGGGCAAAGTAGAGCACCTGCTGGGTGGTGGCAAAACTGAGCACGGGCGTACTGATATACAGCCGCTGCGCGGCCGACGACACCACACCGGCCAGGAAAGCCGTGGGCAGCGACATCTCCTGCAGAGCACCCGAAGGTTCGGACGAGGCTCGCACCCGACCCTGGGCGTCCACCACAGCCACCCGCGAGACCAGCAGATTGCCCCGTGCCACCACAGCCAGCATCCGGCTCTCGGCCTGCACATCGGCGCTGGGCTGCAGTTGCAACATGTCCTGGGCACCCGACAGCAACAGGTCGATGGACAACATGTTGTGGTTGAGCGCCACCTCGGCGCCTGACACGAAACGCTCCACCGTCTCCTCGCTGGTGCGCACCGCGCTCTCGCGCAGGGACCAGACCTGCCACGCGGTCGCGCCGGCCAGCACCGCCACCAACAAGGCGACGAGCAGCCAGAGGGCTGGTTTGATCCGTTCAGGTGGGAAGCGGGTCATTGTCGGTCGGGAGCACTCAATCCCCGGGCAGGCCCGATGGTCTTGTTCCAGATATCGGCACACCGCTGTCCGCAGCGCTGCAGCCAGCGCGGCAGTACGGTGGACACAAAAATGTCCTGGCGCTTGCGCTCATCCTGCGCCGAGATGGGCACCAGCACCATGTTGCCCTTGACACCCTTGGTACATGCGCTCTGCCCAGTGTTGCAGGCAATGCCCTGGGCCGTGTCGCGTTCGGACTCTTCCCAAATGGCGGCCTCCAGCAAGGGCAGCTCCTTGCGCAGCAGGGTGCGCAGGTCCGCAGGCAGGGCCTCCCAGGCACTGAGGTTGGCAGCAAACAGGGCCACGCCCCAGTTCAAGGGCATGGCATGCATGTGCGAGGTGACCGCCTGCAGCCCCAGCCCGTTGCCCGACAGCGTGCCGGTGATGGCGCAGTCGATGCTGCCCGCCTGCACACTGGAAACAATCTGCGCGAACGCGGTGTGCACCGGTGTGGCGCCCAAGGCGCCCACAAAATCGGCCTGCGCGGCCGAGGACACACGCACGCGGCGGCCCGACAAGTCAGCCAGGGCCGCGAACGGCTTCTTGCAAAACACGACCTGCGCAGGATAGACATACAGCGCCAACAGCTGCACCCCATGCTGTTCGCGCAGGCTCTTTTCCAGAAACGGCCGGAATGCCGCCACGCTGAGCTTGAGACTGGCGCTGTCCGGGTTCAAACCGGCAAGGTCAGGCGCCGTGTACTGGGGGTAGTTGGCCGTCATGGACCCCATCAACACCGTGCCAAACGGCACCACGCCCAGTTGCAACAAGCGCAGCATGTCGTCGCGCGGAACACCGGCCCGGTCAAAGGGCACGATGTCGGCCTTGAAACGCCCACCGCTCATGCGCGGAAGCTCACGGCTCCAGAACGGTTCTTCCCACTGCGTGTACTGGCTGACCCCCGCCAGCCCGCCCACCACACGGAACTGGTATTGCGGCGGCTCTGCTGCAAGCCCCACCGACTGCAGGCCCCAAGCCAGGGCCAGCGCCACCCATGGTGCCCTGCGCACTGAGAAAATCTGCTGTTGGATGGACATCCCCCGGCCCCCGTTGTGGCGTTTGTGCTGCACCATGGCCCCGTCAATGGACGCCCGGATAGGCGCCCCCATCGGCCAGCCAGTTCTGGCCGGTAATGTAGCCCGCATGCACGCTGCACAAAAAGGCGCAGATCGCGCCAAATTCCCGCGCTGCGCCCAGGCGCCCCGCCGGAATGGCCGCGGTGTGCGCGGCCCGCACCTCCTGCAGGCTGCGGCCGGTGCGCGCGGCCTGAGCGGCAAAGGTGGAGGCGAGGCGGTCGGTGTCGAACTTGCCCGGCAAGAGGTTGTTGATCGTGACCCCGCGCGCCGCCAGCGGGCTGCGCGCCACACCGGCCACAAAGCCCGTCAGCCCGCTGCGCGCTCCGTTGGACAGACCCAGGATGTCGATGGGCGCCTTGACGGCGCTGGAGGTGATGTTGACGATGCGCCCAAACCCGCGCTCGGCCATGCCGTCCACGGTGGCACGGATCAGCTCGATCGGCGTCAGCATGTTGGCGTCCAGCGCCTGCAGCCAGGCCTCACGCTCCCAGTCGCGAAAATCCCCTGGCGCAGGCCCGGCGGCGTTGGTCACCACGATGTCAAAGGCCTTGCCCGGCCCGCCGGGTGCCGCGAAAACGGCCTCGCGGCCTTGCGGCGTGGTGATGTCTGCGGCCACGCACAGCACCTGAGGTTTAGGATGTTTTACGGCTCCAGCGCCCTCCGAATCATCGCCAATAGCTATTAAATCAATAGCAGCCTGCTGCAACACATCGGCATTGCGGGCATTGATGACCAGGTTCACCCCTTCGCGCACCAAGGCCTCGGCGCAACCCCGCCCCAGCCCCTTGCTGGCGCCGCACACCAAGGCCCATTTGCCTGCAATGCCCAAATCCATAACAATCCCCCGTCACAATGGCTTGCCCCGTCCGATAGCCTGGCTGGCAGGGCGCAAGCGATCATAAGTGGAGATTCCAATGAAACCGTCGAGTTGGCAGGCCCTGAGTCGGGTGTTCGTGGTTTTCGGGCTGCTGTGGGGCTCGGCCCAGGCCCAGGAGGCCACCATCAAGCGCGCCACCGAGTTGCGCGAAGCGCCGGGAGACCAGGCGGCCAGCCGGGGCGCCCTGGCGGCCGACAGCAGCGTGGCCCGCACCGGAGACCGCAAGGGTTCCTGGGTCAAGGTACGCACCCCGCAGGGCACAGAAGGCTGGGTGCACATGTTCGACCTGGGCTCACAACCGGCCACAGCCAGCAGCAACAGCACCGCCAGCGGTCTGCGCAGCGTGGGCGGCCTGTTCGGCGGGGGCAGCACCACCACGGCGACCGCTACCGTGGGCATCCGCGGCCTGAGCGCCGAGGACATCGCCAACGCCCAGCCCAACCCTGCTGCTGTGACCCAGGCCGAGAAGATGCGTCTGAGCGCCGACCAGGCGCGCCAGTTTGCCAGCACCGCCCCCTTGAAGCCGCGTTCCGTGGAAGCGCTGCCTGAACCGCCGCGCCCGGCTTCGGGCAATACGGCTCCTTCCACAGACTCCACCTATGCCAATTGAGGAGCCCCCCATGACTGCCCCCTCCTCCCTGCAAAGTCGCCTGCGCACCACCGCCCTGTACGCTGCGCTGTCACTGGCTCCCGCTCTTGGTCTGGCCCAGGGCGGGGTGATGAACCTGCTCAACTCACTGGGTGGTGGCTCGTCGGGCGGCGGCCTGCTGGGCGCCGTGACGGGCCAGAGCGCCCAGCCCCAGGGCGACGACCTGATCAGCCTGCTGTCGCGCTCGGTCGAGAACATCGACGAGGCGCGCGAGATCGATATCGGCCGCCAGCTGGCCTCGGTGCTGCTGGGCAGCAAGCCGCTGCACCCCGACATGCGCCTGCAACACTATGTGAACCAACTGGGGCGCTGGATCAGCCTGCAGTCCACGCGCCCCCACCTGCCCTGGACCTTCGTCGTGCTGGACGACAAGGGCTACAACGCCTTTGCCGCGCCCGGCGGCTACGTGTTCGTGACCAAGGGCCTGATCGACAGTTGCGCCGACGAGGCCGAACTGGCGGGCATCCTGGCACATGAGATCACCCATGTGACCGCCAAGCACCACCTGCACGCCATGCGCAAGACCGCCCAGTCCGGCGTGGTGACCCAATTGGTGGCATCGCAGATCAAGACCAACGCCGTGGGCAACCTGGTGGCCTCGCAACTGTTTGCCCTGGGGCGCAACCTGTACGCCCGCGGCCTGGACCAGACCGACGAGTTCCATTCGGACCGCGAAGGCGTGGCCCTGGCAGCCCGCGCCGGGTTCGATCCCTATGGCCTGGTGTCGGTGCTGCAAAACCTGCGCACGGCCACGCCCGACAACCCCATGTTCACCCTGGCCCTTTCCACCCACCCCCCCGCACAGACCCGCCTGGACCAGTTGGAACAGGCCATGGGCCGCAGGCTCGACCCCTACACCGGCGGCCCTGGTGTGACCGTGGCGCAACGCCTGGGCGGCGGTCAGGACGGTGGTGCGGCCGGACGCAAGGCCAGGAAATAGCGGATCGGCGCCCTGCGCGCTCAAGCCCCCGCTAGTGTCCTGAGCTGGAGATTCGTTGAAGATATAAAAATGTCGAAATCGTTGCCAGGCAAGGCGCAAGCCACAGCGACAGCCGTAGCTATCGCGCGGATTTGCAACGCAGCATGGCGGCGATTCTCGGCCTTTTTTGTGAAACGAATTTCCAACTCAGGACACTAGGCCCGCATGGAGTGCAGCGATGCGCTCCATGAAGCGCGGCGGCACCAGGGCCACAGTCTTGTTTTGCGGGTGCACGAAAACCACCCCGAGCTTTCCGCGCGCCACCTCGCGACCGGTGGATTTCTCGGTCATGCGGTACACGATGTCAAACCCGTACTTGTTGAAGTCCGAGGGCAACATCTCCACCCGCATGACCTCGCCGTGGAACCCCTCGGACTTGTACTGCGCAACGATGTCTCCCACCACGATGGACAGGCCCTCGACCCCGGCCTCGCGGTAGCCCAGGGCCTGGAAGAAGCGCACGCGCGCCTCGGACACCAGGGTGAGCAACTGGGCGTTGTCCAGATGCCCGCCCTGGTTGACGTGGCTGATGTAGATCTGCAGCTCGGTAGCAAAGACAAAGCGTTCTGGCAGCGCAAACTGGATGCGGGGCATGGTGAAAAATATCAGTGTTTGAACATGCGGTGGTGCAGGCGGCGCAGCGACCACCACACGCTGAACGCCACCACCGGAATGGCAATGGCAGCCGTGCTTTCGGGGGACAACGGCCAGCCCAGTTTTTGCGCCCCCTTGGCCAGATAGCTCACCAGACCAACGATGTAGTAGGTGATGGCGGCGACGGACAGCCCCTCCACCGTGGACTGGAGCTTGAGCTGCAGGTCCTGGCGCTGGTTCATGCTGGCCAGCAACGCCTGGCTGCTTTGCTGCTGCTCGATCTCCACGCGCGTGCGCAGCAACTGGCTGATGCGCGAAACGCGGCGCGACAGCGCCTCCTGGCGCCGCGCGGCCCAGTCGCAGGTCCCCCGTGCGGGGGTCAGGCGCCGGTCCATGAACTCACGGATGGTCTGCAAACCCGCCAGACGCGATTCGGCAATCTCGGCGATGCGGCGATCCACCAGCTCGAAATAGGCCGTACTCGCCGAAAAGCGCGAATGCGTAGCGGCGTACTGGCTCTCGACCTGCCCGGCCAAACGCGTGAGGCGGTCCAGCAGCGCGGGCTCATCGTCGCGGTTGGCCAGGCGGATGGCATCGGCCAACCCAGACAGCTCGCGCTCGGCCCCCGCCAGCACCTGGGCGGCCTCGCGCGCGGCGGGCAGGCCCAGCAGCGCGGCCATGCGGTAGGTTTCGATTTCCTGCAGGCGCTGCACCAGGCGGCCCAGGCGCCGGGGCGTCATGCCACCCGCCAGCAGCACCATGCGCGAGTAGCCGTCGGGATGGATGGCAAAGTCGGTATAGACCTCGCCATGCCCATCGGCCACGGTGGAGGCCACCAGCGCGTCCTCATTGAGCACATGCCGCACCAGCGAGCCCGAACCGAACTCGCGCGTGGGCAGCACCCACAGGTTCAGGCCGCACAGGCAATGGCCCGGCAACTGGGCCAGCCAGTCGCGCGGCACGCTGTGGGCCGCGCCCACCGGCTCGCTGTCGCCAAAACCTTCGGTGCGCAGCGGGACGGTGAAGGTCCAGGTCACGAATTCGGTGTGCATTTCCCAGCGAATGCGCACCGGCCCCAGGTCCACGCGCAGGTGCGTGGTGTCCGCATCGGGCTGGGGCTGGTGGTGGTTGCGCAGCAAGGTGCCCAGGTGGGCACGGCTGACCTCGCGCGCGGCGGCGTCGGTCCACATCACGATGTGGGTGCTGGCCACCGGCGCCTCGATGGCCTCCGGCGGGCGGGCATGGATCTCGTTGTGCAGCAGCGCACGTTGCGGGTGCTGTGGCGGCAGGGAGGTGAGAAAGGGAGCAGCGGCATTCATCGCGGCAACACCCCTCAGTACGAAGTGGGGCTGGGGGTGGCGGCAATCACCTCCTCCAGCGTGGTGATGCCCTGCGCCGCCCGCAGAGCACCGGCCATGCGCAGCGGTCGCATGCCATCCTGCACGGCCTGGCGCCGCAAGCCATCGATGGAGGGCTCTGCGGTGATACCTTGCTTGAGCGCTTCGGTCACGGTCAGCAACTCGTACAAGCCCATGCGCCCGCGAAAGCCAGTCATGCGGCAGTCGATGCAGCCCACCGGCCGGTAGGGCTGGAAGGTGCCGCTGAACTTCCAGGGTTTGACCGCCTCGGCCAGCACCTCGGGCGAGAGCTGGTCGTCGGGCTCCTTGCACTCCTTGCACAACGTGCGTACCAGGCGCTGGGCCAGAACGCCCAGCAGCGTGGCGCTGATAAGGTAGGCCGGCACGCCCAGCTCCAGCAGGCGGGTGATGGCGCTGGGGGCATCGTTGGTGTGCAGGGTGCTGAACACCAGGTGGCCGGTCAGCGCGGCCTGCACGGCCATTTCGGCGGTTTCCAGGTCGCGGATTTCGCCCACCATGATGACGTCGGGGTCCTGGCGCATGAGGGCGCGTACGCCCTCGGCAAAGCTGAAATCGAGCTGCGGCTGCACCTGGGTCTGGTTGAAGCTGGGCTCGATCATTTCGATCGGGTCTTCCACCGTGCAGACGTTGACCTCTTCGGTGGCCACGCGCTTGAGCGTGGAATACAGCGTGGTGGTCTTGCCCGAACCCGTGGGGCCGGTCACCAGGATGATGCCGTAGGGCCGCTTGATGAGCGATTCCCAGCGACCCGCATCGTGCGTGCCAAAGCCCAGCGCATCCAGCCCCTTGACGGCGTTGTCGGGGTCAAAGATACGCATCACCATCTTCTCGCCAAAGGCCGTGGGCAGCGTGGCAAGGCGCATTTCCACCTCGTCGCCGCGCTGGTTGCGCGTTTTGATACGGCCGTCCTGTGGGCGGCGCTTCTCGACCACGTCCATGCGCCCCAGCAGCTTGACGCGCGCGACCATGGCGGCCATCACGCCCAGCGGCATCTGATAGACCGGGTGCAGCACACCGTCGATGCGGAAACGGATCACGCCCTGCTCGCGCCGGGGCTCCAGGTGGATGTCGCTGGCGCGCTGGTCAAAGGCGTACTGCCAGAGCCAGTCCACCACGCGGATCACGCCCTGGTCGTTGGCATCGAGCTGCTTGTTCGTCTTGCCCAGCTCGACCAGTTGCTCGAAGCTGTTGGACACCGTGGTGCCGCCCGCCTTTTGCGCGGCGCGCACGGATTTGGCCAGCGCAAAGAATTCGGCCGTGTAGCGCTGGATGTCCTGCGGGTTGGCAATGACACGGCGCACCGTGCGCTTGGCCTGGCGCTCGACCTCGGCCACCCAGTCGGTGATGAAGGGCTCGGCCGTGGCCACCACGACTTCCTTGGCCGTCACCTGCACCGGCAGCACCTTGTGGCGCTCGGCGTAGGTGGCGCTCATGGTGTCGGCCACCTTGCCCACATCGACCTTGAGCGGGTCGATGCGCAGGTACTCCAGCCCGCTGCGCTGCGCCAGGTACTCGGTGAGCATGTCCACGTCCAGCGGCTTGCCGTCGCTGGCGCGCTCCATGGCGACGTTGGCCAGGCGCACCAGGGGGTTCTGGCGGCTCTCTGCCTGCGAACAGCGCGCAATGGTGCGCTGCGCCTCATCGGGCGAAATCACGCCATCGGCACTGAGCCACTCAACGACGCGGCGCCAATCCAGAGGGCCGTGGTGCTTGGCGTGGGCACTGTCCTGTGCGGTCGTGGAACGGTGGGAATGGGGAGGCATGGTGTGTGGGCAGAAAACGATGAAGAATCAGTCGGCCAGGGGCTTGAAGCCGCGCACCCACTTGGCCGTGGGAATGCCCCAGCGCTCCTGGATGTCTGCGCAGCGCGCGGCCAGCTCGCCGCGCTTGAAACGGCTGGGCGTGCGCTGGGCCAGCACCACGGTGTTGCCCTCGCGCGTGGGCTTGAAGGCCCAGAGGGCATCCTCGCCAAACACTGCCGCCAGCTTCTCCACGCTCTGTGCAAAGCTCGATGCACGGCCGAACAGATTGACCGTCATGCAGCCGCCCTCGCTCAGCAGGGCGCGGCAGTCGGCGTAGAACTCGGCGCTGTCGAGCACGGGGGCCGCCGCGTTGTCGTCGTACAGATCGACGCAGAGCGCGTCCACCGTGCCCAGCCACATCGGGTTGCGGATTTCCTGCGCGGCGTCGGCCAACACCACGCGCAGCTTGGGGCCGTCGGGCGGCAGCTTGAACCAGGCGCGGCACACGGCCAGGACCTGCGGGTTCAGCTCGATGGCGGTGGCGCACATGCGCAGCTTCTTGTGGCAGAACTTGGTGATGGCGCCTGCCCCCAGGCCCAGTTGCATGGCATGGCCCTTGCGCACGGCCTCGGGCTCCATGAACAGCAGCCAGGCCATCATGCGCTGGATGTATTCAAGCTCCAGGTCAAAGGGCGCATCAATGCGCATGGAACCCTGGATCCAGGGCGTGCCCAGGTGCAGGTGGCGCACCTCGCCATCGTCGGAGACGCTGACTTCGGGTAGTTCGGCGGTGGTGTTTTTCTTGCGGGCCATTCGTTTCTTGTCAAAGGAGTCCGTGCGCGGCCAGGGCCTGTGCCCAGGCTGCGCGCTTGCGCTCAAAGCTCCACGAGGCATTCGCCGGGCTGGTGGATGGCAGCTTGAGCACCGGCACGCCGAGCTGCGCCGTGGCGCGCGCGTGGCGAAAACTCTCGCCGCCATTGTGGACGATGGCCGCCAGGCGCGGACAACGTGGGCGCAGGCCGGCGAAATCGTTCACCTCGGCGTTGCGGATGCGGCTGTCGAGACTGCCTTCGCGCTCGCAGGCGCCATACACGTCCCACAGGCCCAAGCCACGCGCGAGCAGCCAGGCACAGCGCCCGGCGTAGTCCTCAGGGCCGGGCAGGACATGCTGCGGCCACAGCGCCTGCAGGATGCGCCAGAAATGGTTTTGCGGGTGCGCGTAGTACTGCTGCGCGCGCAGCGAGGCTGCGCCGGGAAAGCTGCCCAGCACCAGCACCACCGTGCCCTCGCCCACCACCGGCGGCAGGCCCGCCAACCGTGCGGCAGGCACGGCGGAGGACACAGCGGGGGAAGGAGGCGTCATGGCGGACAGCAGGCGGCAGGTGCCTTGGTTACATTTACTATCAAATTAATAGCTGCCTGCGCTTGACCAACAAGCGCAAACGGCCATTTTGGCCCATTATCCGACACGCCCCCGCAAGCGCGGCAGTGCCTGCACGGCATTGGCCTCCGTCTGTTGCGCCAACGCCTCCAGCGGCATGCCCCACAGATCGGCCAGCACCTGCGCGATGCGCGGCAGCTCGGCCGGGGCATTGCGCCCCTGCGGCAGGCCTGCCGAACGCTCGGCGGCGGTGCGGTAAATCCAATGCGGCGGCATATCGGGCGCGTCGGTCTCCAGCACCAGGGCTTCAATGGGCAGCTCCGTGGCCAGGCGGCGCAACTGCAACGCACGCTCGTAGCTCAGCGCCCCACCCAAACCCAGCTTGAAGCCCAGCGCGATGAAGGCACGCGCCTGCTGCAGGCTGCCATTGAAGGCGTGGGCGATGCCCCCCTGCACCGGCAGCTCGCGCAGGCCCTTGAGCAGTGCGTCGGCCGAGCGGCGCACGTGCAGGATCACGGGCAGGTCGAAGCGCCGTGCCAGTTGCAGTTGCTGGCGGTAGAAGCGCGTCTGCCGCTCGGCGTCGAGCCCTGGCACGAAGAAGTCCAGCCCGATCTCGCCCACGGCAACGAGGTGCGGGTCGCAGCGGTACTGCGCCAGCAGGTCTGCCAGGCACTCCAGGTCATCGTCCGCGGCCTGCGGGGTGTAAAGCGGGTGAATGCCCAGGGCGTAGCTGTCGCCATGTCGGTGGGCCAGGCTGCGCACGGCGTCGGCATGGGCCACCTGCACCGCAGGGATGACAATGTGCTGCACACCGGCGGCACGGGCCTGGGCGCGCACCCCATCCGCATCGGCAGCAAATTCAGGGGCATCCAGGTGGCAGTGGGTGTCGATCCAGTGGGGCATGGGCGCGATGATTCCACAGCCTTTCATGCAGGGGAACTCCAACCTCCAAGGCAGCGCCCCGGCAACCCACCCTCACAGGCGCACCGGAATGCCCCGCTCCCGCATGTGGCGCTTGGCCTGCTCCACGGTGTATTCGCCGTAGTGGAAGATGCTTGCCGCCAGCACCGCATCGGCACCGCCAATCTGGATACCGTCGGCGAGGTGGTCCAGGTCGCCCACGCCGCCCGAGGCGATCACGGGCACATCCACCGCGTCGCTCACCGCACGGGTGAGCGCGAGATCAAAACCAGCCTTGGTGCCGTCGCGGTCCATGCTGGTGAGCAGGATTTCGCCGGCGCCACGGCGTGCCATCTCAGTGGCCCATTGCACGGCATCCAGACCGGTGTTCTTGCGGCCGCCATGGCTGAACACGTCCCAGCCGGCACCCACAGGCTGGCCGTCGGCGCCGATGCGCGTCTGCTCCTCGGCGCTGCGGCGCTTGGCGTCGATGGCCACCACAATGCACTGCGCACCGTACTTGGCCGATGCCTGGCTGATGACATCGGGGTTGGCAATGGCGGCGGAATTGAAACTGGTCTTGTCGGCCCCGGCATTGAGCAGGCGGCGCACGTCGTCCACGGTGCGCACGCCGCCCCCCACGGTCAGGGGGATGAACACCTGGCTGGCCACGGCCTCGATGATGTGCAGGATCAGATCCCGGTCGTCGCTGGTGGCGGTGATGTCCAAGAAGGTGAGCTCGTCGGCCCCCTGTGCGTTGTAGCGCGCGGCAATCTCCACGGGATCGCCCGCGTCGCGCAATTCCACGAAATTGACCCCTTTGACGACCCGGCCACCGGTCACGTCCAGGCAGGGAATGATGCGTTTGGCAAGCATGCGCTGGCTCTTGAGTGATGGAAGAAGAAGGCCCGCAAGATACCACGACCGCCAGGGGGCACAGGCGCAGCGACGCGTGAGGCGCCCCGAAGGCAGCGTCATCGCACCGTCACGGCGCCCGACCAGAATGCATTGCATCTGGTTACAGCTTGCCCCATGAATTCCCTGGATCGCCTTTATGAGTCACTGGCCGCCGGTGCTGCCGACAAGCGCCATGCCCACACGGCCCTGGCCACGCGTGCCGAGCATCTGACCGCGCCGGCCGAACCCGTCACTCCCGAGCACACCAACGACGACGTGCGCCAGCGCTTTGCCCTGAACGAAGTGCAGGAGACCCTGGCCGTGGTGGAGAACGGCCAGCCCATCGGGCTCATCAACCGCCACATCTTCATGGAGCAGTACGCACGCCCGTTTGCGCGCGATGTGTTCGGGCGCAAGAGCTGCATTGCCTTCATGGACAAGAGCCCGGTGATCGTGGATCGGGGCCTGCCGATTGAAACGCTGGTCAGGACCGCCGTCGAAGCGGGCACGCGCGTGCTCAAGGACGGCTTCATCACCACCGCCGAGGGCCAGTACCTGGGCCTGGGCACGGGCTATGCGCTGATGAAGGCCATGTCCGACATCGAGGCCGAGAAGACACGCCAACTGCTCTCCAGCATTGGCTATGCCAGCCTGATCCAGCGCTCGCACCTGGCCGAATCCGACCTGGCCCTGCGCGACGGGCTGCCCGACCACGCCCTGCTGTGGCAGCCGCGCGATGTGGTGGGCGGCGATGCCTACTTCTTCCGCCACACGGCGGCGGGCCTGGTGGGCTGCGTGTTCGACTGCACCGGCCATGGCGTGCCCGGGGCGTTCATGACGCTGATCGCACTGTCCTTTCTGGAGCAGACCATCGCGCCGGAATGCAGCACCATCGACCCCGGCGCCACACTGGGCGCCATGAACCGCTACATCAAGCGCGTGCTGCAGCAACGCCAGCGCGAGGGCGACAGCAGCTACGGCAGCGGCAGCCGCCCGTCCAACGACGGCTTGGACGCGGCGCTGTTCCTGCTGGCGCCCGATGGTGCGTCGCTGCACTTCGCCTCGGCCCGGCTGCACCTGCTGATTGCCCCCGACGATGGCGGCGCACTGCGCACCATCGACGGCGACCGCAACGGCATTGGCTACGCCGACACGGCCGACGACCAGACATGGACCACGCAGCAGGTGGCGCTTTGCGGCCCCAGCCTGCTGGTGATTCCCACCGACGGTGTGATCGACCAGATCGGCGGGCCGCGCCAGATCGCCCACGGCAGACGGCGCCTGGTGCAGTTCATGGAACAGCGCCGCGGCGTGAGCGCCCGCGCGCTGTGCGCCGAGTTTGCCGAGCATTTCAGCCAGTGGCAGGGCCAGGAGCGGCGCCGCGACGACGTGTCGCTGCTGGCCTTTCGCTGCGGCACCCCCGTGAAGCCATGACACCACAGGACTTCGAACGCTTTCAGACCAGCACCCAGGACTGCGGCGTGCTGTTCTATTACGCCGGTGAATTCACGCCCACCATGATCGCCGCCGCGGCCGACACACTCAAAGGCCGCCTGGCCAGCGAGGAGGCGGGCTCCGCCGCCAAGCGCAAGGTGTTTTCCACCTTCATTGAAATGGCGCAGAACGTGCTGCACTACGCCGCTGCCCACGCTGAGCCCGGCCAGCCGCAGCCACCGGCCAGCGGCGCCATTGCGGTGGGACGCGACGCCAGCGAGGGCGATGCCGGCCATTACTGGCTGGTGTGCAGCAACCCAGTGCATGTGGAACACATCGCCCGCCTGACCGAGAAGCTCAGCGCCCTGCGCGCCATGAGCCTGGCCGAGATCAAGGAAAGCTACCGCACGCAGTTGCGCAACAGCGAGCACGCGGACAACGACGCCCTCAGCAAAGGCGCAGGCCTGGGGCTGCTGACCATCGCGCGCGACGCCAGCGCACCGCTCGAATACAGCTTCGCCTCCACGCCCGATCCGCAGGCACGCACCGCGCTCTTCCATGTGAAGGCGCGCATCTGAACCCCTTGTCGAACGTCCCCTTTTGAGAGGAGCACTCCATGCACAACCTGCACATCGAACGCAGCAACGTCACCCCCGAAATCCTGTTCATCCCCGCATCGCAGCGCATGGAAATCGCGGGCGAGTGCTACCCCGAGAACCCCCTGCCCTTCTTCCAGCCGCTGCTGCACACGCTGCAGCAGTATTTCGAGCAGCAGCGCCCCACCCGCTTTGAAGCCCACATGCAGTTGCAGTACATCAACAGCGCCTCGACCATGGGCCTGCGGGCACTGTTTGCGCTGCTCGACCGCGCAGGCCACCAGGGCACGGACATTCGCGTGGTCTGGGCCTACGACGCCGAGGACGACGCCATCGAAGAACTGGGCATGGACCTGGTGGAGGACTACCACCACGTTCAACTGGAGCGCCAGCCGCTGAGCCTGGCCTGATGCTCTAGCCTTTGCGCAGCGCATCCACCACCTGGTGCAGGTGCTGCGCCCATGCGCGGCGGTCACGCTCACCCGCCAGCTCGGGGCAGCCAAAGTGCACCACCGCATCGATGGCCGGGCACGAGAGGGTGCGCCAAACTGAACCGACCAGCGTCTCATCGCCCTGGTAACTGGGGTAGAAGCAGACTTCCCCGGTGGCACGCTCCACAAAGCGCAGGCCCACGGGCTGCACCGGGGCCTGGGCCTCCAGCGCCGCCTGCAACAGGTTGGCGTGAAAGGGCAGCAGCGCGCGGCCGTCGCCCGTGGTGCCCTCGGGAAACACGGCCAGCACCTCGCCGTCCTCCAGGGACTTTTGCATGGCGCGCACCATGCGCATGGCGTCGCGCCGCGAGCTGCGCTCGATGTACAGCGTGCCCGCCGCCGTGGCCAGGGCGCCAATGAGGGGCCAGCCCTGCACGTCGGACTTGGAGATGAAGCGGCAGTAGCGCGCCGCGTGCAGCACCGGTATGTCGAGCCAGGAGATGTGGTTGGCCACCAGCATCACCGGCCCCTGCACCGCAGGCTGGCCCTGCACCACCAGCCGAATGCCCGCATGGCGCAGCAGCGCCAGCGACCAGGCCTGCACACGCGCCTGCTGCTGCGTGGGCGCGAGTGTGGGAAAGCGCAGCGCCACGACCATGAGGCCGTGGAGCAGATGAACCATCAGGCGCACAACGCGCCAACAGGCGACTAGGCCTCGCATGGTGAGAAAGGGTAAGGCGTCTGGCGCTGGTGGGCGCGAGGCTGCATATGAGCTATCAGTTATCCATTCCGCGAACGCGACACCCGCGACCTATGAAACTGGCGCGATCCAGGCCAGGGCCACCGCGCAAGGGCCGCCCCGCCGCGCTGGTGGCGTCCCCCTGCCCGCAGCGCGCAGCGCAGCGAGAGCGGGGGGAAGGTGCGCAGCACCTCAGGGGGGTGCTTCACTTCATTCCCGCTCAAAAGCCACCTGTCCGCCCACCAGCGTGCAACGCACCCGCGCTGGCAGTTCGTAGCCCGAGAACGGCGTGTGCTTGCCCTGGCTGCGCAGCGCGGCGGGCTCGGCCAGCCAGTGCGCACCGGGATCGACGATGCACACATCGCCCACCCCGCCCTCGACCAGGCGACCCACGCTGGCCTGCAAGGTGCCGAGCGCGGTGCCCAGCACCGCAGCGGGTGCACTGGTGACCACGGCCAGCGCGCGCTGCAGCGGCACGCTGTCGTCCTGCGCCCACTTGAGCGCCAGGCTCAGCAGCAGCTCCAGCCCGGTGGCTCCGGGTTCGGCCTCGGCAAAAGGCAGGGTCTTGGCGTCCTGCTCCACCGGCGTGTGGTCGGACACCAGCGCGTCGATGGTGCCGTCGCGCAATGCGGCACGCAGGGCATCGCGGTCGCGCTGCTGGCGCAGCGGCGGAGTGAGGCGAGCACGGCTGTCGAAGAAGCCGATGTCGAGGTCCGTGAGGTGCAGCGAGTTGATGCTCACATCGCAGCTCACCTTGAGCCCTTCGGCCTTGGCCTGACGCACCAGCTCGACCCCGGCAGCACTGGAGAGGCGGCACAGGTGCACGCGCGCGTCGGTGGCCTTGAGCAGCTCAAAAATGGTGTGCAAGGCAATGGTCTCGGCCGCCACGGGCACGCCGCTCAGGCCCAGGCGCGTGGCCAGCGGGCCGCTGGCGGCCACGCCCTTGCCCAGGTACAGCTCCTGCGGGCGCAGCCACACGGTGTAGCCGTAGGTGGCGGCGTACTGCAGCGCACGTTGCAACACCTGGGTGCTGGTCAGCGCCACATCGGCCTGGCTGAAGCCCACGCAGCCCGATTCGGTGAGCTCGGCCATTTCGGTGAGAACCTCGCCCGCCAGGCCGCGCGTGAGGGCGCCCAGGGGGAACAGGCGCGCCTGGTGGAGTTTTTCCGCGCGGAACTTGAGCATCTCCACCAGACCGGGCTCGTCAAGCACCGGGTCGGTGTCCGGCGGGCAGACCAGGCTGGTGACGCCACCGGCCACAGCAGCGGCCATTTCGGATTCGAGCATGCCTTCGTGCTCATGCCCTGGCTCGCGCAGGCGCGCTGCCAGGTCCACCAGGCCCGGCAGCACGAGACAACCCGATGCGTCGATGCTGCGGTGGGGCGCAAAGTCGGGCGGCACACGGTTGACGCCCACAATGCGCCCCGCCGCCAGGGCAATGTCGCAGATCTGGTCAAGGCCCGAGGCGGGGTCGATCACCCGGCCGTTCTGGATCAGAATTTTCATGATTTCAAGCCAAATTGGCCGCTATCGCTTATAGAATAAGCGCTAGTAGCTATTAAATTTATAGCATACAAACTGGCTGCATGGGCATGCCGCATGAACCCGGCACAACCCACGCCAGGGCCGCCGTGCAAGGGCCGCCCCGCCGAACGGGCGGCGTCCCCCTGCCCGCAGCGCGCAGCGCTGCGAGAGCGGGGGGCAGGCGCGCAGCGCCACAGGGGGGTCATGCCTCATTCCCGGCGACGATGGACATGACGGCCATGCGCACGGCGATGCCGAAGGTCACCTGCGGCAGGATCACGCTTTGCGGCCCATCGACCACGGCGGAGTCGATCTCCACCCCCCGGTTGATGGGGCCGGGGTGCATGACGATGGCGTCCGGTTTGGCCCAGCGCAGCCGCTCGGGCGTGAGACCGAAGCTCTTGAAATACTCCTGGCTCGATGGCAACAACGCGCCGCTCATGCGCTCATTCTGCAGGCGCAGCGCGATGACCACGTCGGCGTCCTTGATGCCTTCTTCGAGCGTATGGAATACGCGCACACCCATGTCGGCCAGGTTGGATGGCACCAGCGTGCGCGGCCCCACCACGCGCACTTCGGCGCAGCCCAGGGTGGTCAGGCCGTGGATGTCCGAGCGCGCCACGCGCGAGTGCAGCACGTCGCCCACGATGGCCACGGTGAGGTTGGAAAAGTCCTTCTTGTAGTGCCGGATGGTGTACATGTCCAGCAGGCCCTGCGTGGGGTGGGCGTGGCGCCCGTCGCCGGCATTGATCACGTGCACATGCGGCGCCACATGCTGGGCGATGAGGTAGGGCGCACCCGATTCGCTGTGCCGCACCACGAACAGGTCGGCCGCCATGGCCGAGAGGTTGGCAATGGTGTCCAGCAGCGACTCGCCCTTGCTCGCCGAGCTGCGCGCGATGTCGAGGTTGAACACGTCGGCCGACAGGCGCTTGGCCGCGATCTCGAATGTGGTGCGCGTGCGCGTACTGTTCTCGAAGAACAGGTTGAACACGCTCTTGCCGCGCAGCAGCGGCACCTTCTTGACTTCGCGCTCGTGCACGCTGACGAAGTTGGCTGCCGTGTCGAGGATGTGCGTGACGATGTCGCGCGGCAGGCCCTCGACGGACAGCAGGTGGATCAGTTCGCCGTTGCGGTTGAGTTGGGGGTTGCGGTGGTGTCGCACGGGATTCACGCCTCCTTGACCTGGAACACAAAGCTGCCGCCGTCGTTGCGCGCCAGCGCCAGCGACTGGCTCGCGGGCAGCGTGACGCGCGCGGCGGCAAAGTCGGGTTGCACGGGCAGCTCACGCCCGCCGCGGTCCACCAACACGGCCAGGCGCACGCGCGCGGGGCGACCGTAGTCGTACAGCTCGTTGAGCACGGCGCGCACGGTGCGGCCGGTGTAGAGCACATCGTCCAGCACCAGGATGTCGGCGCCGTTCACATCGAAGGGCAGCGCGGTGTGTGCACTCGACGCCAGGCCGCGCTGGGCAAAATCGTCGCGGTGCATGGCCGAAGAGAGCACGCCCGGCGCACCCTCCAGACCCAGGTCCTGCTGCAGGCGCTGCGCCAGCCAGGCACCGCCGGAGGCAATACCCGCCAGGCGCGTGTGCGGCTCGCGCAGGCTGCGCACGCCGCGCAGCAGTTCGCGGTACAGGGCCTCGGCGTCGAGCACCAGGCTACCCTGCGCTCCCGAAGAAGCTGTGGTCATGAAAGACTCCTCAAAAATTGTTCGAGAATGATGCAGGCCGATGCAGCATCGGCATCGCGCGCGTTGGCGGCCAGTGCCTCGGTGGTGCTGTAGCGCTCGTCCACCTCATACACCGGCAAACCAAAACGCCCGCGCAACTGGCGCGCAAAGCGCTGCGCGCGGCGGGTGTTGTCGTGGTTCGCGCCGTCGGGGTGGTAGGGCACGCCCACCACCAGGGCATCGGGTTGCCACTCGGCAATGGCCCGCGCCACCGGGGCAAAGCGCGCGTCGCCCTCGGCCTGGATGGTGGGCCGGGGCGAGGCCGTGCCCAGCATGCGCGTACCAAAGGCAACGCCGGTGCGGCGCAGCCCAAAATCGAAAGCGAGAAAGGTCTGGAAATGCGCAGGAACGGCGGCGGAGGCGGACGGGGCCGGTGCGCTCACTGTGGAACCTCCGTGCTGCGCACTGCGGTGCGAGCTTGCTTGGGAGCGGCCCGGCGCGCGCTCATTGGAAAACCTCCGTGCTGCGCACTGCGGTGCGAGCTTGCTTGGGAGCGGCCCGGCGCGCGCTCATGCGTGTCCCGCCCCTGGAGAAAGTTGCCACGCCTGCAGGCCCAGCAAGCCGAGTGCGCTGTCGTAGCGCTTGTCGATGGGGGTGTCAAAAATCACCCCCAGGTCGGCGCCCACGGTCAACCAGGTGTTCTCGGCCAGTTCGGATTCCAGCTGACCCTCGCCCCAGGCCGAATAGCCCAGCGTGACCAGTACACGCCGGGGGCCTGCGCCCGTGGCCAGGGCTTCCAATACGTCCTTGGAGGTGGTCATCTCCAGCCCGCCGCCCGGTATGACCATGGTCGAGGCATAGGCGGATTCCTCGCCCTGTTCGCCCTGGGCCTGCATGGGTTCGTGCAGCACAAAGCCGCGCTCGGTCTGCACCGGCCCGCCCAGAAACACCGGCGCATCGCTCAGGTCTGGCCGCCCCAGCGGAAGATCGACTTTCTCGAACAAGCCCTGGAGCTTGATGTCGGTGGGTTTGTTGATGATCAGCCCCAACGCGCCGCGTTCGCTGTGTTCGCACAGGTACACCACGCTGCCTGCAAAAGACACATCCTCCAGTCCGGGCATGGCAATGAGGAAATGGTGTGTCAGATTCATGGGCGCAGAATGGGCGGGCATCATTGAATTTTACGGTCAACATGTCTGCACCCTACCGCACGGGGCTGGTCTGGTTCCGCCGCGACCTGCGCGCCGAGGACCACGCCGCCCTGCACCACGCCCTGCTGCAATGCCAGCAGGTGCACTGCGTATTCGTCTTTGACAGCGCCATCCTCGCCCCCCTGCCACGCAAGGACCGGCGCGTGGAATTCATCCGCGAGTCGCTGGTGGAACTGGACGGCCGCCTGCGCGCCCTGGCGGAGCACCCCCAGGCGGGCCTGATCGTGCTGCAAGGGCCGGCCGACAGCCTCATTCCGAACCTGGCCCAGGCGCTGGGTGCAGACGCCGTATTCACCCACCATGACGACGAACCGGCTGCCCTCGCACGCGACGCAAGGGTGCGCACGCAGTTGGCACGGCAACGGCAGGCCCTTCACACCTATCAGGACCACACGGTGTTCGAGCGCAGCGAGCTGCTCACCCGCACCGGCAGCCCCTACACGGTGTTCACCCCCTACAAAAAGGCCTGGCTGGCACGCATCGACGATGCCAGGCTGGCCCCGTGGCCAGTGGAACCACACGCCGCAAGGCTGGCGCCACGGCCTGCCGAACACTGCCGCCCCGTGCCCACGCTGCAAGACCTGGGTTTTGAACCCAGCGACCTGGACCTGCGCGTGCTGCCCGCAGGCAGCCAGGGCGCGCAGCAGCTGTTGCAGGACTTTGCAGGCCGCATCGACCGCTATGACCAGGCGCGCGATTTCCCCGCCGTCAAGGGCCCCAGCTACCTCAGCACCCACCTGCGCTTTGGCACATTGTCGGTGCGCAGCCTGGCGCGCATGGCGCTGGAACGCTCCCGCCAGGGCAGTGCCGGGGCCGATGTATGGCTCAGCGAGCTTGTCTGGCGCGATTTCTACTTCCAGATCCTGCACCACCATCCGCATGTGGTGGAGCGCAGTTTCAAGCCCGCCTACGACGCCATCGCCTGGGAAACCGGCACGCAAGCCCAAGCGCATTTTGCCGCCTGGTGCGAGGGGCGCACCGGCTTCCCCTTGGTGGACGCGGCCATGGCCCAAATTCTGCGCACGGGCTACATGCACAACCGCCTGCGCATGGTGGTGGCGAGTTTTCTGACCAAGGACCTGGGCATCGACTGGCGCTGGGGCGAGCGCTTTTTTGCGCAGCACCTCAACGACTACGACCTTGCGGCGAACAATGGTGGCTGGCAGTGGGCCAGCTCCAGTGGCTGCGATGCACAGCCCTATTTCCGCATCTTCCACCCAGTCACGCAAAGCCGCCGCTTCGATCCGCAGGGACGCTTCATCCGCCGCTATCTGCCTGGGTTGGCCGCGCTGCCTGATGCCGCACTGCATGCCCCCTGGGAAGCATCCCCCCTGGAACTGCAGGCTGCGGGCGTGGTGCTGGGGCGCGACTACCCCCTGCCTATCGTGGTCCATGCCACCGCGCGCGAGCGCACGCTGCAGCGCTATGCGGTGGTCAAGGCGGTGGAGCGTTAGGAGTGGTGCCCGGCACTGGCTCCACACCGTCCTGCGCTTCTGGCGCCATCTGCATGCCTTCCACCCCGAGCGAGGCGCCCGAGGCCAGGCGCATGCGCAGGCCCATGTCGGTGCGGTTGTCGGCATGGGCCACGGCTTCGGCCTGGGTGATGGCGCCGCGTTCAAACAGCGCGTAGAGCGCCTGGTCGAAGGTGCACATGCCCACTTCGCCGCTGCGCTCCATGGCGGTGCGCAAGCCCTCAATTTGACCCTTTTGGATCAGGTCGGAGACATAGTGCGACAGCAGCATGACCTCCACCGCTGGCACCCAGCCGCCGTGCGCGCCAGGCACCAGGCGCTGCCCCACCACCGCCTTGAGGTTGAGCGACAGGTCCATGAGCAGTTGCCGGTGCGCCTCTTCGGGAAAGAAGTTCAGCACCCGCTGCACGGCCTGGCTGGCATTGTTGGCGTGCAGTGTGGACACACACAGGTGGCCTGCTTCGGCATAGTGCAGTGCGTGCTGCATGGACGTGCGGTCGCGGAGCTCGCCGATCATGATCACATTGGGCGCCTCGCGCATGGCATGGCGCAGGGCTTCGTCGTAGGACAGGGTGTCCAGCCCCACTTCGCGCTGCGTCACCAACGATTTCTTGTGCGCATGCAGGTATTCGATGGGGTCTTCCACCGTCAGGATATGGCCCGCCGTGTGCTCGTTGCGGTAGTCCAGCATGGAAGCCAGTGTGGTGGTCTTGCCCGAGCCCGCTGCGCCCACCACGAGGATCAGCCCGTTCTTGAGAAACGCCAACTGTTTGAGCACCGACGGCAGATGCAAGTCATCGATCGACGGAATCTGCGGTGATACATAGCGCACCACCATGCCGACCTGTCCGCGCTGCTGGTGCACGTTCACCCGGAAGCGCTCCGTGGGGCTGGTCTGGTAGGCCAGGTCGCACTCCATGCGCGCCTCGAATTCGGCGATCTGCGATGCACGCATGACCGAGTACGCCGCCTCACGCGTCTGCTGGGGCGTGAGCGGGTCGAACGGCAGCGGCACGAAGGCGCCTTGGCGCTTGAGCGTGGGCGGCGCCCCTGCCGTCAGGAACAGGTCGGAGGCACCTTCCTGCGCCATGCGGGCCAAACAGGCCTGCAGCCAGGAACAGGCAGCGGCAGACGGCGCATCCATGGGATTTGTCGCCTGCACCCGCTGATGCGCCTCAGGCTGGAGCAGCCGCCTGCGCCTGTTGGGCGTAGTGCTGGATCAGGCTCAGCAACTCGTCGTCCGAGTAGGGCTTGCCCAGGTAGTGGTTCACACCCAGCTCCATGGCGTGCTCGCGGTGCTTTTGGGCAATGCGCGAGGTGATCATGATGATGGGCAGGTCGTGCAGATTGGCATCTGCGCGAATGTTGCGGGCCAGATCGAAGCCGTCCATGCGCGGCATTTCGATGTCCGACAGCACCACCGTGGGCCGCTCTTCCTGGAGCTTCTCCAGGGCCTGCAAGCCATCGGCAGCCAGCGCCACACGGTAGCCTTCGCGCTGCAGCAGGCGCTGCGTGACGCGGCGCACGGTGATGGAGTCGTCCACCACCAACACCAGCGGTACCTGCCCTGCAGCGGGAGTGGCTGGCGTGGGAGCCGCGGTGCCTGCATCGGACATGACCGTGACCGACACGGCCCCCAGAGGCAGGCTGCTGGCCGTCGCACGGATCTGATCGCCGTACACGGTGGCCAGCGCCACCGGGTTGTAGATGAGCACCACGGCACCGGACGCCAGCACCGACATGCCCGCCAAGCCCGGCAGACGCGAGAGCTGAGGACCCAGGTTCTTGACCACCACTTCACGGTTGCCCAGCACTTCATCCACATGCATGGCGATGCGCTGTGCCGCGCTGCGCAGGATGACCACGGGACGGGTCTTGCCCACCGCGGGCTCGACGCTGTGCTGGGACGCCTGCAAGAGCGCCCCGCACCAGAAGAAGGGCAGGCTTTCACCAGCCATCTCGAACACGCCGCTGCGATAGGCCGATTCGAGCTCGACCGAGGGCACACGGCGCACGATTTCTACCAGGTTGGCAGGGATACCGATGGCCAGATCGCCTGCGCGCAGCATCACCACCTGCGTCACGGCCGTGGTCAGGGGCAGCACCATGCGGAAGGAAGTGCCCTTGTCCGCTTCGGTCTGGGTCTCGATGCGTCCACCCAGGGCGTTCACTTCGGACCGCACCACATCCATGCCAATACCGCGCCCAGCCAGGGTGGATACTTCGGATGCCGTGGAGAAACCCGGCGTGAAGATCATGTTGGCCGCTTCGGCATCACTGAGGGTGGCGTCGGCTGCTACCAGCCCCTGGGCCACCGCCTTGGCACGGATGGCCGGGAGGTTGAGGCCAGCACCATCGTCGCGGAATGCGACCGACACGTCGTTGCCTTCGTGCTGCAGATCGATGGTGATGGTTCCCGAAGCGGGCTTGCCTTTGGCCGCGCGCTGGTCGGGCATTTCAATGCCGTGCGCCACGCAGTTGCGCAGCAGGTGCTCGAACGCCGGGGTCATGCGGTCCAGCACCCCCCGGTCCATCTCGATGGAGCCACCGGTGATGTCCAGCTTGATCTGCTTGCCCGTTTCCTTGGCGGACTGGCGCACCACGGCGTACAGGCGCTCGGAAATGCCTTCAAACTCCACCATGCGGGTGCGCAACAAATCGCGCTGCAACTCGCGTGCCTGGCGACCTTGTGCAATCAGGTCGTCTTCGGTGCCTTCCATGGCGCGCAGCAAGTTGCGCTGAATGGTGGCCACGTCGTTGACCGACTCAGCCATCATGCGGGTCAATTCCTGCACGCGTGTGAAACGGTCGAATTCGAGCGGATCGAAGCCCGCCGCAGTGTCCTTGGACTGTGCCAGGCGGGATTGCATCTGCGATTCGGACTGGAGTTCGATATCACGCAGCTGCTGGCGCAAGCGTTCGAGGTTGCCCGACAGGTCGGCCATGGAGCCACGCAGCTGCGCCAACCGTGCCTCCATGCGCGAACGGGTGATCATCACTTCGCCGGCCTGGTTGACCAAGCGATCCAGCAACTGGGCGCGCACCCGGACCGAATGCGCAGCCGCGGGACGCGCCGGTGCGATGTCCAGTCCCTGCGGCCGTGCCAGCAACGGACGAACCGGCGCAGGGGCTGCCGGGGCCGTTGCAACAGAAGCCGTTTCGCCCACAGACACTGCTGGTTCGGGCGCAGCAGGCGCTTCGTCGCCACGGGCTGGGGAAACCACCACGGCCTCGGTCGGCGCCTGGGCACTGATGGCCCGCAACGCGCCAAAGTTGGCCTGCAAACCGTCGAAGCTGCCGAGCAACGGCTCCACATCGGCCGACTGCACGGTTTCCACATCGATCTGCTCGATGGCGGATTCCAGTCGGTGGGCCATTTCGCCCAGGCGCATGGCTCCTGCCAGTCGCGCGCTGCCCTTGAGCGTGTGCAAGGCACGCAGGACCTCGGTGCGGGCACCCATGTTGTCTGGTCGTGCCGCCCATTGGCGCAACGCACCGCCCAAGACCGGCAGCAGTTCTGCCGCCTCTTCCTCGAAAATGGGGAACAGATCGGGATCGATCACGTCCACCGCATCGATGTCGTCGTCGATGTCCAGCGTTGTACCAGCAAGCTCCGGCGCAGGTGCAAACGCCTGCGCTGGCGCCACCACCGACAAAGGCGGTGCCACGGGCACATGGGCCACCTGCGGTGGCACTGCGGGAGTGCTTTCCTCCAGCACGGGGGCTGTGGCTTCGGCCACTGGCTCTTCGGCCATGGCGGCATCTTGCGCCAGCATGGCTTGGGCGTTTTCGATGCGCCAGGCTTCCATGGCCTGCTCGGCATCTTCCACCGGCGGCGACTGGGTGCTGACCACTTCGGTTTCAAGAATGCGGCGCAGAGCGTCGAGTACCTCGGATTGCGCCTCCTTGAGGAAACCTGCAGCGAATTGGTGCAACAGACGGCGGATATCTTCTGCCGCATCCAGGAAGGCTTGCGCGTCTTCGGCAGTGCCGCGCGCCTGTAGCTGCACATGCTCCAACGCATGCTCCAACAGACGGGCCGTCTCGGACAGTGCGCTGAAGCCCACCGTCGCTGAACTGCCTGCCAGTGAATGGGCCAGTGCCACGGCCGTATCCGGCAGAGGCTCTTGCAGCTCCATCGACCATTCCTGCAGGCTGGTGACCAGGCGACGGGACCATTCGTCGGCTTCGTTGAGATAGACGTTGTAGAGCGGAATGCTGATGCGCAGGTCCCCGATGACCTTGACGGTTTCGTCCATGGGCATGGGTGCAGAGGGCATCGCCTCCGCGACGGCATCCTGCGCCTCTACTGGGGTGGACATCGGGCCTTCGTGCAACTCGGATTCCTGCTCCAGCACCGGCGGCAGGGTCTCGGGCTCTTCGGACTCCTGTGCCGCGGACGCAGGCGCCCCTTCCAGCGGGGGCAGATCTTCAGCCACAGGCTGGTCAGGAACCGCTATGGGCTCAGGCATCGACTCCGGAACATCGAGCAAGAGATCGATGGCTTGACCGGAGGCAGTCGCCTCGGGCGCTGCATCGGCCTGTGCGCCCAGCGCTGCAGAAAATTCCGAGAAATCGATATCCTCTGCCAAAGCCACAGGCGCAGGCTCCTCGGCGGGAGCCACCTCCCCAAGCTCGGGAAACTCCAGGGGTGCGGTGTCCGAAAAATCGGGCGTTGGCCCAGAGTCTTCTTCGAGAGCGACCTCCATCGCTGAAACATCCGGCGCTTGTGCCACCTCCGGTGGCTGCGTCGCTTCCATGGAGACATCCAACGGAGGGCTCTGCACCTGCCCAGGAAGCACCAACTCGATCTGCTCCCCCCGCAGTCGCAATGCGTCAGCGGCAGCGGAAAACGCCGATGCCTGCCATGCACCCGCCTGACCCTGTGCGATGTCGTCGGCCCAACGTGCAAAGGCTTGAAGCGCTTTGTCCGAAAGATCCATGATCGGGGGCTGCATGGGCTTTTGCTCCGCCAACCAGGCATTGAGCAATTGCTCCATCGACCATGCGGCTTCGCCAAACTCGTTCAGGCCCACCATGCGCGAGCTGCCCTTGAGCGTGTGGAATGCACGGCGCAAGGTGGTCTGCTCGCTCAGGTCTCCGGGCTCGGAACGCAGTGTCTGGATAGCGGCCAGGCCATTGGTCACAACTTCGCGTGCTTCCTCCAGGAAGATACCCAGCAGCTCGTCGTCTTCTTCATCGACCAGGGTCGATGCAGGAGCAGCCACTGGCACGGATACAGGTATGGTGGCCAACGCGTCAAAGGCGGGCGCCTCGGAGGGGGCGGCAACGTCGGTAGCCACCTCTGCAGCAGGCAGCTGCGCAGAGACAGATGTCTCCTCCGCCTCCGGCGCAGAGGGCAGCAACTCGTCCATGAGCGCTGCCGCAGGCGATGCGGCCAAATCGGCGACCACCTCGGGGCTGCTGGGCAGCGCAGGTGGCACGTACAGACTGGCCCGTGGCACCACGTCGGGCAATGGCACCGCTGCCCGCTCCTCGATCTTGTGCGCCAACTCATCGGGGCTTTCATCCTGATCGGTGGCGCGCGGACGCGCCCGGCCCATCAGCAAGCGAAGCTCTCCCAGCTCTTCGTCATAGACAAAGAGCTTGCGCGCCATGGCGCGCTGGTAACTCAGCATGTCAATCAGAAAACCCAGAGCGCCCAGGCTATTGCCCAGTTTCTCGAAGGTCTGCTTGCGCTCGGCTTCGTCTGCGGGCTCGTTGACCACCAAGCGCTCGACCGTCTCGCGCATACGCAGCACCGCAATGGATGCCTGGTCCAGGCCCAGCACCGATAGCACCCCGCGCATCTGCGCCAACCGCCCGGGCACGCTGGCCAGGGGAGAGGCATCGGCAGGATTGCGGAAGAACTGATCCATCGACCGCTCGGCCTCACCCAGTGTGGCGCGCAACTCGTCCACCACGCTGCCCATGGTCTGGTTGTCGCTGACCCGACGGTACAAGTCCTCCATCCAAGGCTCAAGCGGCTCGGGCTCCGCCCCACCACACACTGCGTCCAACCGCTGGGCCAAGTGGGTGGAGCGCTCCAGCAGCTGCTCTTCAGGGGTGTCGGTCTCCTCCAGGGCGGCCTGAAGGTAGAGCACCGAGGTGGCCACTTCCATGGCCAGCGCCGGCGCGGGTGGCTCACCACTGCGCGCGGTTTGTTCCACCGCACGGGTCAGTGCCTGTGCCAAAGGCTCGCTGCTGCGGTGGAGCTTGCGCAGCGAATCACATACCAGCGAGAACTGGTCGGCCGATGGCTTGAGCTTGTTGCGGTCTCCACCGGCAAACGCCGACCAGGTCTCGGCAGCGGCCGAGATACGCTTGCGGGCCTGCGCCAGCACAGCCGGATCAAACCGACCAAATCGCCGTGCTTCGTAATCGACGGGAGTGGAGCGATCCAGACCAAAGGCCTTGCGCACCGCAGCCAGACACGGGAGGTCCATTCCTTCCGGCGGCTTGGCCTGCGCGCAGAAGAACAGCAAGTCCTGCACCAGACGGTCTGCCACACCTGCATCCCCGCGCGCCAAGGTGGCGTACTGGATCAGGATGCGGGAAGCAACCCGCTTGGCATACACATCGGCGACGATCAGTCCGCGGCTGAAGCCCTCGAAGAAACCTGCACAGATCTTCCAGAAAGCGCGTACCTGCCGATCCGTCTGACCGGCTGCAATACCCAGGGACAGCTCGCGCAGATCACGCGCGGCCTCGGTTTTTCCATCCTTGACAATGCGCAGCACCGCTTGGTCCAGACGCGCACGCGCCGCAGGTCCATAGGCGATGGATGCAGAAGGCAAGGCAATGTCAGGCTCCCGAAACCGACGCTCCACGGGCCAGAGATCGGCCGGGTGAACGCGCTCCACACCCGTAAGGGCCTGGACATCGCGATATTGAGGAAACAGAGCCACCGGCGATACCGGCTTGCCCGCCAGCACGCTTTCCAAAAATTCGCTCAGCGCGAAACTGGCGCGCTCGATGGCGCCTGATGCATCGTCGGTGCAGAGCTCAGGGCGCTGCACAAAACGCTGCACCGCAGACTCCATGGCTCGCAACAAAAGCGCCGGAGAAGCCATGCCCACCATCTCCAGGGCACCGCCCGACTGGTGGAGCAACTGACGGGCCATGCGCAAGCTGGAAACGTCCAGACTCGCCAAGTCCGATTCGCGGGCCAATTCGGCTTCGTGGACAAACCGGCGCAGGGCTTTGACAGCGCCATCCAGGGATTTGCGCAGTTCTTCCAGCACCCAAGCCAAGGGCCCCAGATCCTGCTCGGACGGAGATCCTTCTGCCTGCGGAGCGTTGACGGCGTCGAGAGATGACATGGATTGTTTCCCGGCTGCACAGAGCCCGAAGTTGGTTTGTCGTCAGGCAATCTTGAATCGTGACACGGACTGGCGCAGTTCCTCGGCCATGGTGGAGAGCTCTCGCACCTGCTGCGCCGTGGCCCGCGTACCTTCACCGGTTTGCTCGGTCACTGCGAAGATGTGCTGGATGTTGTCAGCCACTTCGTTGGCGAGCGATGCTTCACGGGAGGTCGAGGACGAAATCTGCTCGATCAGGTCTGCCAGACGACGCGACACGCGGTCGATTTCAGTCAGTGCCGTACCGGCACTGTCGGACAGTCGCGCCCCCTCAACCACACCCTGCGTGGAGCGCTCCATGGCGGCCACGGCATCTTGCGTGTCGGTCTGAATGGCTTTCACCAGGGCAGAAATCTGACGCGTGGCGTCTGCAGAACGTTCAGCCAGTCGCTGCACTTCCTCGGCCACCACCGAGAAGCCTCGGCCGGCTTCACCGGCGGACGCGGCCTGGATGGCGGCGTTCAGGGCCAACACGTTCGTCTGCTCGGTAATGTCGGAAATCAGTTCCGTGATTTCACCGATCTCCTGCGAGGATTCGCCCAGCCGCTTGATACGCTTGGAGGTTTCCTGGATCTGGTCGCGGATGGAGTTCATACCACCGATGGCGTTCTGCACAGCCTGCAGACCCGAATCCGCAGCCTGCAGCGATTGGCGCGCCACCTGGGCAGACTCTTCGGCTTGCACGGACACATCGTTGATGCGACCTGCCATGTCCAGAACGGACTGACCGGTTTCACGAATTTCTCGCAGCTGCTCGGTGGACGCTGCGAGCAGCTCCGTGGAGGTGTTGTCCACCATGGCCGTCGTCTGCGCCACCCGGGTTGCCGTCTTCTGCACGCTGCCCACCAGTTGGCGCAGTTCTTCCACCGTGTAGTTCACCGAGTCGGCAATGGCACCCGTGATATCTTCGGTCACGGTGGCTTCCTGGGTCAGGTCCCCTTCGGCAACCTGCTGCAGTTCGTTCATCAAACGCAAAATGGCGGCCTGGTTGGCGTCGTTGATACGTTTGGCTTCCTGCTCCTGGCGACGTGCATCACGCTGTTGCATTTCGGCCATCTGCTGGCGGTGGCGGCTGTCCAGCAGCTGCACCCGCGAGATTCCCACACCGCACAACAGCACGAACAAACCTGCAAGCACCAGCGCACCCAACTGGCCCACACCCACGCCCGTCTGGGCAGACAGCTTGTTCTGCAGGGTTTCCATCTGGCGACGCAGGGGCTCACTGTCACCGATGATCGCCGTCTGCGCCTCACGCGCAGACACCAGACCCTGCAGGTTGCCCAGAATGGCACCGGCTTGGTTGCGTGTGTCTTCGTACAGCTTGATCAGTGCTTCCAGCTGCTCGCGCGTCTGGGCATCCTTGGTGGCGGCCAAGCGCAACTCGGGACTGCCATCCAGCAGACCCTGAGCGATCTCCTTGAACGAGTTCAAGTCCTTACCCAACAGGAACACCGCCTCGGGACTCACGCCTTCAGAAGTCTGGAACTCGTTCGCCGACTTGCCGATACGCTGCGTCAACATCACCAACTGCCCTGCCGCAGAGATCTCGGCCGCAGGAGCGTTCTGCTGCAGCTTGAGCGACGAAATGGTTTCGGCAATTTCCAGCAGGTCGGACGACTGGCGGTTGATGGTTCGCAGAGCGTCACCCACCTGCGTCAGGATTTTTTGCTGACCCATGACCACGGCAGCATTGCGCTCGGCACGTTCCATCAGCGGCGTGATGGCATCCAGTTCTGGCTTGTAGGGCTCGCCGAGGGATTCAACCCCCAGCTCGGCATCCCCACCGTTGAGGGCGCGCACGTTGCGCGCCAGCACGCCGGAGCTCTCCACCACGTCAGGGAACGCCTGCGGGCTTCCCACCAGTGCCTGCGACACCGATTTGGCCAATCGCTGGGACTGCATCAAGGACTGGCCCGTGGCCGCGAGCTGCTGTGCTGTGCGATCTGCCTGCTGCAGCACCCAGCCCGCAATGACTGCCAGAACCACCACACCCAAAGCCAGCAGCATCAGCAAGCGACGCTGATGCGCCGCTGCGGTGGCCTGCCCCAGAACAGGCAGCGCGATGAGATCGGCGTCGGAGTCGGCCGACGGCAGTTCACTGACCGGAGCGTCCGGATCACCCTGCACACTGTTGAGTGCGTCGGCCTGATAGGGCCTGAGCTCTTCGGACGCGAGCAAGTCTTGATCCGAAGCGGGACCAGCATCCGTCTGCGGCGCGTCCGGCTTGCGGTTGAACAGATTTCCAATTTTGTTGACAACAGACATGGGGCAGCCTTACAGAAGAACTCAAGCACTGATGCTCAGAAAAGCGTTGTTTTGCGACAGGGCCTGCAAATTCAGCTCCTGCCAGCGATGACCTTCGGCGTCGATATAGGTCGAACCAAAAAAAGAGGGTGCGTCTTCGGCTGGTGGCTCCGAGGCCACGAATGCGTCGGTTCCGCGAAGGCCTGCCAGACGATCCACCAACAGTGCGGCATTGACCTCCAGCATGGGGTTGAACGCCAGCAGGTTGGCCTCGGAGAGCGCCTGCTCGGTGCGCACAGGCGATTGCCCCATCAGGCCCGCCAGATCGACCACACCGGTGAGTCCACCGCGCAGGTTGGCCACACCCATGAACCACTTCTGGGTATAGGGCACGGGTTGCACCACGGTCCAAGGAAAAATCTCTCCCGCATGCCCCAGGGGCAAAAGGTATTTGCTACCGGCAGCCTCCACGGCCAGCCAGGAAGAAACAGACAAGCCCTCGGTACGCGCCGCCTGTAGGCGGCTGGCGAGTCGGATCTGAAGTTCTCGTAGTGCTTCGCGATTGGCCATATCAGGACTGCAGACTTCTTCAGTTCAGCGCGTCGATCTTGGCCTGCAGCTCGGCAGGATCCACCGGCTTGGTGATATAGCCGCGCGCACCCTGACGCATGCCCCAGACGCGGTCGGTTTCCTGGTTCTTGCTGGTGCACATGATGATGGGCACATCGGCATACTGGGGATCGCGGCTGATGGCGCGCGTCAGCTGGAATCCGTTCTGGCCGGGCATCACGACGTCCATGAGAATCAGGTCGGGCTTTTCCTCCGCCAGGCGGCGGAAAGCCTCATCTGCGTTTTCTGCCGTGCGTACCTGCATGCCTTTTTTCTGCAGCAGATCGGTGAGGAACATCAGCTCGGTCTTGGAATCGTCCACGACAAGCACTTTCTGGATAGGCATTACATCGCTCCTTGATCGAGGTTGCCATACTGCTGCACTGCCTGCAGCAACTGGTCTTTGGTAAACGGTTTGGTCAGGTAATCCTGGCAGCCCACCATGCGCCCCCGCGCCTTGTCAAACACACCATCCTTGGAGGACAGCATGACCACCGGGGTGTTCGCAAAACGGGCATTGCGCTTGATGATGGCCACAGTCTGGTAGCCGTCAAGCTTGGGCATCAGGATGTCGCAAAAGATCAGCTGAGGATGGTAGTCGTTGATTTTTGCCAGAGCATCAAACCCATCGTCCGCCAGTACGACCTCATGCCCGCCCTGCTTGAGAAAGATCTCCGCGCTACGCCGGATGGTGTTGCTGTCATCCACCACAAGCACTTTGAAAGGTGCGCCAGTTGTAGTCAATTGTTACTGCTCCCGATGGGAAAAACAAACAACGCTGGCAAGAGCGTCGCACACGCCATCCGTCAGTGCGGACATGCTCGATACCTGTGCTTTGCGATCCCTCCTGCCCATGGCAGCAAGTATCCCAAACCCTTGCCCCTCATTGCTTCGTGTCGAACCCGGGTTAACCCTGGAAACCGCTCCTTGCGGCCTTCGCGGGCCCACCCCATATGCCGGTCACAGCTTAAGGGGCCTTCACATAGAATGCAATGATTGTATCTAGCCAACTGCGCGGGTTTGCGCTGGTTTTATCGTTTGCAACCCCCTCACAACGCACTGGGCCATGTCCTTCCAGCCGACTCCCCCCTCCACCGATGACGATCGCAGCGATGACGTGCCGACCCATCCCGCCTGCGTGATGGTGTTCAATGCCTGCGACCCCAGTGGCGCGGGCGGGTTGACTGCAGACATCGCCACCATCGCCTCCGTGGGAGGCCACCCGGTGGCCATTGCCACTGGAGCCTATGCCCGCGATACGGCGCGGATCTACGAGCATTTCTGTCTCGATGACGAAGCCGTGACAGAACAGGCACGCACCGTACTGGAAGACCTTCCGGTGCAGGTGATCAAGGTGGGTTTTGTCGGCAGCGCCGAGAACATCAGTGCCATTGCGGAGTTGTCCAACGACTATTCCGAACTGCCCCTGATCAGCTACATGCCCGACCTGTCCTGGTGGCAGGAAGACCAAATCGACCAGTACCTTGATGCGTTCCGCGAGCTGCTGCTGCCGCAAACCTCGGTGTTGGTTGGAAACCACAGTACCCTGTGGCGCTGGCTGCTACCCGATTGGAGCAGCGAACGCAGCCCCTCCGCGCGCGACCTTGCCGCCGCTGCCGCCGAAATGGGCGTGCCCTACACCCTGGTCACCGGCATCCCTCTGCCGGACCAGCAAATCGAAAACGTGCTTGCCAGCCCCGAAACCGTGTTGTGCCACGCCAGGTTCGAGCTGTTCGACGCCACCTTCACCGGCGCCGGCGATACCCTGACGACCGCGCTGGCCGCCTTGCTGGCCTGCGGCAGCGATCTGGCCACGGCCTGCACCGAGGCGCTGGACTACCTGGACCGCTGCCTGGACGCGGGCTTTCGCCCTGGCATGGGGCATGTGATTCCGGATCGCATGTTCTGGGCCGAACCCGAAGAAGCCGACAATCCCTCCTCCGACGACAAAGACGACCAGCCCAGCCTAGAAGGCTATGGCTTTCCCTCCCATGACACCAAGCACTGACCTCAATATTCCCCTGTTCGAACGCGCCAAGGCCGTGATCCCCGGCGGCGTCAACTCTCCAGTGCGCGCCTTCCGCGCCGTCGGCGGCACGCCGCGCTTCGTCAAGCGCGCCCAGGGCGCCTATTTCTGGGACGCGAACGACCAGCGCTTCATCGACTACATCGGCTCCTGGGGCCCGATGATCCTGGGCCACGGCCACCCGGCCGTGCTCGAAGCCGTGCAGAAGGCCGTGCTCGAAGGCTTCTCCTTCGGCGCCCCCACGGAGCGCGAAGTCGAACTGGCCGAGGAAATCCTCTCGATCATGCCCTCCATGGAGATGGTGCGCCTGGTCAGCTCGGGCACCGAGGCCGGCATGAGCGCCATCCGCCTGGCGCGCGGCGCCACGGGCCGCAGCAAGATCATCAAGTTCGAGGGCTGCTACCACGGCCATGCCGACGCGCTGCTGGTCAAGGCCGGCTCGGGCCTGGCCACCTTCGGCAACGCCACCAGCGCGGGCGTGCCGCCCGAGGTCGTGCAGCACACGCTGGTGCTCGAATACAACAATGTGCAGCAGCTCGAAGAAGCCTTCGCCCTGCACGGCAAGGACATCGCCTGCCTGATGATCGAGCCCATCGCCGGCAACATGAACTTCGTGCGCGCCAGCGTCGAGTTCACGCGCCGCTGCCGCGAGCTGTGCACGCAATACGGCGCGCTGCTGGTGTACGACGAAGTCATGACGGGCTTCCGCGTGGCGCTGGGCGGCGCGCAAAGCGTCTATGCCCAAGCCATCCCCGGCTTCGAGCCCGACCTCACGGTGATGGGCAAGGTCATCGGTGGCGGCATGCCGCTGGCGGCCTTCGGCGGCAAGCGCGCCATCATGGAACACTTGGCACCGCTGGGCGGCGTGTACCAGGCAGGCACGCTGTCGGGCAACCCTGTGGCCACGGCCTGCGGCCTGGCGACGCTGCGCGAGATCCGCAAGCCAGGCTTCTACGAGGCCCTCTCGGCCTCCACGCGCTCGCTGGTCGATGGCCTCAAGGCCGCTGCCGACGCCGAGGGCGTGCCTTTCAGCGTGGACTGCCAGGGCGGCATGTTCGGATTCTTCCTGATGCCCGAGCTGCCACAGAACTACCCACAGGTCATGCGCACCGACAGCGCGCGCTTCAACCAGCTGTTCCATGGCCTGCTCGACCGCGGCGTGTACATCGCCCCGGCACTCTACGAGGCTGGCTTCGTGAGCGCGGCCCACACCGCCGAGGACATCGCGGCCACGGTGGATGCCGCCCGCGCCGTCTTCCAGACCATGCGCTGAAGTGCCCTCGCTACGCACTGCCTCACTGCCCTCCAGCAAAGCCCTTGATGTCGGCCCTGAAGTTTGTCTTTTCCGCCGTCATTCTGGTGCTGAACACCTTGCTGTTCTGCGCCTCGATGACGCCCTTTGCACTCATCAAACTGTTGCTGCCTTTTGCTCCGGTTCGGCGCGCCACCGACCGGGTGCTCAACTACATCCCGCAGTTGTGGATCAGCGTCAACAACTTCTGGCTGATGGCAGTGAACCGCTCACAGTGGCAGGTCAGCGGCCTGGAAGGCCTGCGGCCCGACGGTTGGTACCTGGTGACCAGCAACCACCTGAGCTGGGTGGATATCCTGGTGTTGCAGCGCGTGCTCAACCGGCGCATCCCCATGCTCAAATTTTTCCTCAAGTACGAGCTGATCTATGTACCCGTGCTGGGCCTGGCATGGTGGGCGCTGGACTTCCCGTTCATGCGCCGGGGCGGCGGCGCCAACGCGCGCAAGGATCTCAAGGCCGCCCGCGAGGCCTGCGAGAAGTTCCGCCTGCTGCCCACCTCGGTGATGAGCTTTGCCGAGGGCACGCGCTTCACCCCCGCCAAGCACGCCGACCAGCAATCGCCCTACCAGCACCTGCTGCAGCCCAAGAGCGGCGGCCTGGGCATGGCGCTGAGCACCATCGGCGAGCTGTTCACCGGCCTGGTGGACGTGACCCTGGTGTACCCCAACGGCACCCCCAGCTTTGTGGACGCCATGTCAGGGCGTCTTGGGAATGTGGTGGTGGTCGTGCGCCAGCAACCCATCCCACCCGACCTGTTCAAGAACGGCGCCCGCCAGCGCGCTCAGCTGCAAAGCTGGCTTGATGGCGTCTGGCAATCCAAGGACGCGTTGATCGCTCAGATCAAAGCGGCGCCTCCCGGCCCTTGAGCCACAAGAGGACTCTTGGCGGCTGGGCCGCGTGCGGAGTCCTTTGCGTTCTCCCCGCCCTCAGACCTGGGCGCAACCCAGACCAGCGCCCCCGCGCAAGGGCCGCCCCGCCGCGCTGGGGGCGTTCCCCTGCCGCGAGCGCAGCGAAGCAGAGAGGGGGAAAGGCGCCGAAAGCGACTCAGGGGGGTGCACCCCTCTCAATGCCGGAAGTGGCGCACGCCCGTGAACACCATGGCCACGCCGCGCTCGTTGGCGGCGTCAATCACTTCCTGGTCACGCATGCTGCCGCCGGGCTGGGCCACGCAGGTCGCGCCTGCATCGACCACCACGTCTAACCCATCACGGAACGGGAAGAAGGCGTCGCTGGCTACCACCGTGCCCTGCAGGCTCAGTTGGGCCGCCTCGGCCTTGATGCTGGCAATGCGCGCTGAATCGAGACGGCTCATCTGGCCGGCGCCCACGCCCATGGTCATGCCGTTCTTGCAGAACACGATGGCGTTGGACTTGACGTACTTGGCCACCTTCCAGGCGAACAGCAGGTCCTGCAGCTCCTCGGGGGTGGGCTGCTTGACGGTCACCACCTTCAGGTCGGCCAGCGCCAGCTCGTGGTTGTCCGCCGTCTGCAGCAGCAGGCCTGAGCCCACACGCTTGGCGTCCATGGCGTTGCGGCCCTGGTCCCAGGCGGACGCGCCGCCCTGGGGCAAGGCGATCTTCATCAGACGCACATTGACCTTGGGCTTGAAAACCTCCAGCGCCTCGGGCGTGAAGTCGGGCGCCATCAGCACCTCGACGAACTGCTTGACCACGGCCTCGGCCGCTGCCTTGTCCACCGTGCGGTTGAAGGCAATGATGCCGCCGAAGGCGCTGGTCGGGTCGGTCTGGAAGGCCTTGCTGTAGGCCTCCAGCGCATCCTTGCCCACGGCCACGCCGCAGGGGTTGGCGTGCTTGACGATCACGCAGGCAGGCGCATCGAAGCTCTTGACGCATTCCCAGGCGGCGTCGGCGTCGGCGATGTTGTTGTAGGAGAGCTCCTTGCCCTGCAGCTGCACGCCGGTGACCAGCGAGCCGGGCGCGGGGTACAGGTCGCGGTACAACGCAGCCTGCTGGTGGCTGTTCTCGCCGTAGCGCAGATCCTGCACCTTGGTGAAGATGCCGTTGCTCTGGCCGGGGAACAGCGCACGCTGGGGCACGTAGGACTCAGACAGCTTCTCTGCCTCGAACGTGACGGACGACAGGTAGTCGCTGATGGCGCCGTCATATTGCGCGATGCGGTTGAACGCGGCCACCGACAGCGCGAAGCGCAGCTTGTCGGACAGCTTGCCGCCCACCTTCAACTCGGCCAACACGGCTGCGTACTGGTCGGCCGAGGTGATGACGCCCACGTCCTTCCAGTTCTTGGCGGCGCTGCGCACCATGGCGGGGCCGCCGATGTCAATGTTCTCGATCGCGTCGGCCAGCGTGCAACCGGCCTTGGCCACGGTGGCTTCAAAGGGGTAGAGGTTGACCACCAGCAGGTCGATGGTGTCGATGCCGTGCTCCTTGAGCGCCGCCATGTGCTCGGGCAGCTCGCGGCGCGCGAGCAGGCCGCCGTGCACCTTGGGGTGCAGGGTCTTGACCCGGCCGTCAAGCATCTCGGGGAACTGCGTGACCTCGGCCACCTCGGTCACGGGCAGGCCTTTGTCGGCCAGCAGCTTGGCGGTGCCGCCGGTGGAGAGCAGCTTGATGCCCAGCGCGTGCAATTCCTTGGCGAATTCAACGATGCCGGTCTTGTCGGAGACGGAAAGTAGTGCGTTCATGGTGGTGGTTTTGAAGTGAAATCGTGCTCTAACGCCCGTCCAACAAGCGCTAATAGCTATTATTTATATAGCAAAAGGCTCACAGCAGCTTGTGCTCGACCAGCTTCTTGCGCAGCGTGTTGCGGTTCAGGCCCAGCCATTCCGCCGCGCGCGACTGGTTGTGGTCGGCGTGGCTCATCACCACCTCCAGCAACGGCTTCTCGACCACGCGCACCAGCATGTCGTACATGCCGTCGGGCGTCTCGCCGCCCAGGTCGCGAAAGTAGCCCTGCAGGCTCTCGCGCACGCATTCCTCGATGTGTTTCTTGCTCATGCAGCCAATCCCTCTTGTTCTTGTGGTTCACCGTGCACACCGTGGTCGGGGGCAGGCAGGCGGTCCATGCGCTCGCCCAGGGCGTCGAAGAAGCCTGCCACCGCCTCCCATTGCACACGGCTGTCGGTGATGGTGTTGATGTGTTGTCGAAAATCCTCGCCCCCCGGCAGACCCCGCACGTACCAGCCAATGTGCTTGCGCGCACTGCGTACACCGCTGGCTTCGCCATAGAGCTGGTAGTGGTCCTGCAGGTGGTCCAGCAGCAGGCGCCGCACCTCGGCCACCAGGGGTGTCGCCAGTGTCTCGCCCGTGGCCAGGAAGTGGCCGATCTCGCGAAAGATCCAGGGCCGACCCTGGGCTGCGCGGCCCACCATGATGGCGTCGGCCCCGGTGCAGGCCAGCACCTCGTGCGCCTTTTGCGGGCTGGTGATGTCGCCATTGGCCACCACGGGAATGGCGACCTGCGCCTTCACGGCGGCGATGGTGTCGTATTCGGCCTGGCCCTGGTAGCCCTGCTCGCGCGTGCGCCCGTGCACGGTGAGCATCTGCACGCCCACGTCCTCGAACCGGCGTGCCAGCACCACCGCATTGCGGTGCTGCGCGCTCCAACCGGTGCGCATCTTGAGCGTGACGGGCACATTGAGCGGCGCGCAGGCCTGCACCACGGCCTGGGCAATGGCCACGGCCAGGGCCTCGTCCTGCATCAGCGCGGAACCGGCCCATTTGTTGCACACCTTCTTGGCCGGGCAACCCATATTGATGTCGATGATCTGCGCACCACGGTCCACGTTGTAGCGCGCCGCATCGGCCATCATGCCGGGCTCGGTGCCCGCGATCTGCACGGCAATGGGGCCGGGCTCACCGGTGTGGTCCGCGCGGCGCGAGGTCTTGAGGCTGTTCCACAGGTCCGGGCGCGAGGTCACCATTTCGCTGACCGCGTAGCCCGCCCCCCACTGCTTGCACAGCCGCCGGAACGGGCGGTCCGTGACCCCGGCCATCGGCGCGACGAACAAACGATTCGCCAGGAGGTGGGGGCCGATGCGCATGGTGGGGAAAGTGGCGGATGCTGAAAAAGGAGGCAGGATTGTAGCTGCTGAAAATTTCAGCAACCGAAATCCACCATGCCTGTGCCGCAGGGGCATTGCTCCTGCTCTGCGGGCCGCATCGCCACAGCCCCTACACTCGCCCCCCATGGAACCCTGGATGCATGCCTTGATGCAGTGGCTGGCCCTGCCGCAGTTCGGTCTGAGCACCGTGTTCGTGGTGGCTTTGGTGTCGGCCACGCTGTTGCCCGTAGGCTCGGAACCTGCGGTCTTCGGGCTCATCAAGCTGAACCCCGAACTGTTCTGGCCCGCCATCCTGGTGGCCACGGTAGGCAACACGCTGGGCGGCGGCATCAGCTGGTGGGTAGGTCTGGGCGCACACAAGGTCGTGGACCGCGCCCGTGGCTACCACCGCGAAGCCCGTGCCCTGGCCTGGCTGCAAAAGTTTGGTGCCAAGGCCTGCCTGCTGAGCTGGTTGCCTGTGGTGGGCGATCCGCTGTGCGCCGTGGCAGGCTGGCTCAAGCTGCCGTTCTGGCCTTGCATGGCCTACATGGCCGTGGGCAAGTTCCTGCGCTACCTGGTCATGACCTCGGCGCTGCTCTACTTGGTGTGAGCGGCGGGCAGCAGGTGGTCCCAATCGACCGCCCGCGTGGTGTCCACCCGCAGCACATGGCCTAGCTCAGCGGCAGCAAACGGCTGGCGCGCAGCCCATTGCGCCAGCAGCACCGCTTCATCGGCCTCGGACGGATCGCCACCCGCCTGCTGGCGTGCGCGCACGCGCTCGCGCAGCACCGCCAGCGGCGCCTCAAACGCCAGGATGCGGCAGACCACGCCCAGCTCTTGCGCCAAGGCCAGAAACGGCGCACGCATGGCCGGGTCCAGAAAGCTCGCATCCACCAACACCGTGTAGCCCGACTGCAGCACCAGGCGCGCTTGCTGGCGCAGGTGTTCGTAGGTGCGCTCGGTCGCCTGCGGGGTATAGATGCCGCCCTCGATGGCCGCGCTGCCCGCCCCAGGCGCCAGGCCGAAAAGGCGCTTGCGCTCCACATCGGCGCGCAGGCGCACCACACCGCGCGCCTGCACCAGGCCGAGGGCCTGTGTGCTCTTGCCCGAGCCCGACAGACCATGGGTGAGCCACAGCTCGGCGCTGCGGGGCTGCATGCACTGGCGGGCGAGCGCCAGGTAGTGCGCGCATTCGGCGCGTGCCACGGCTTGGGCCGGCGCAGGCAAGGCCTGGGTAGCGCGCATGCCCGCCACCCGTGCACGCACCAGGGCGCGGTACACGGTGTAGTAACGCAGCACAGCCATCCCGGCAAAGTCGCCCTCCTGCGCCAGCCAGCCATCCAGAAAACGCCAGGCCAGATCAGCCCGGTCGCGCGCCTGCAGGTCCATGACCAAAAACGCAATGTCGGCCACCACATCGATCCAGCGCAGTGCGGGATCGAACTCGATGGCATCGAAGGCCTGTGGCTGCCCTTCCAGTAGCACCAGATTGCCCAGGTGCAGGTCGCCGTGGCATTCGCGCACCCGCCCCGCTAGGCGCCGTGCCTCGAACACGGGCGCCAGGGCCGCGCCCTGCTGCTGGCACCAGGGGGCCAGCAACTGCAATGCTGGCACCAGCGCCGCCCAACCGCTATCGGCCTGGGCTTGCAAAGCCGCCAAACAGTCGCGCACCGGAGCCTGTACCGCCCGTGGCGTGCCCCATCCCTGCGCGGTACCGGCCACTGCGGCCGTGGCATGGAAGCGGGCGATTTCGCATGCCAAGGCATCCATGTCTGCCCCGCCCAATTGCCCGTCCTGCAGACGCTGCAACAGCAGGTCGTCCTGCGCAAAGCGGCGCATGCAGACGGCTGGCTCGGCGTCCTGGGGGGCTTGCCCCAACGGCTGCAGCCGCAGGCCCTGTGCGGCCGTGCCCGACAGCCCCACCAGCCCCAGGTAGAGGGATGGCGCGGTGCGGCGGTTGATGCGCAGTTCCTCCTCGCACGCAGCGCGGCGCAAGGCGCGGGTGCTGAAGTCAAGGAAATCGAGCTTCAGGGGCTTTTTGAACTTGTAAACGCGGTCTCCCGCCAGCAGCAACCAGGAGATGTGGGTTTCGATCCATTCCACCTCCGCCACGTCGGGGCCGAACAAGGCCGGCTGGCGCTGCAAGGCGCGCAGGCACTGTTCGGCCTGCGGGACGGGGACATCAGCCTCTGCTGGAAGCAAAGCGCCGCTCCGGCTCCAGCGGGGAGGGAAGTGTGGCCTCGGGTTCCAGGTTGTCTTCTTCGTCAGGGATGGGTTCGACCGTGACGGACGGATCGCCCTTGCGGGTGGGCTCCTCCACCACCACCTGGTTGCGCCCGCCTTCCTTGGCCAGGTAGGTGGCCGTGTCGGCACGCGAGAAGAACTCCAGCACCGATTCACCCGGCACATACTGGGTCACGCCTATCGACACCGTCACCTTGCCGCGCAGCAGCCCCTTCCAGGCGTGCGCCTCGACCTGGGCGCGGATGCGCTCGCAGGTGTTGAGCGCGGGCAGCAGCGAGGTGGCGGGAAAGATCAGCAAAAACTCCTCCCCCCCGTAGCGACCAAAAATGTCCCCGGCACGCACGTTCTCCTGGGCGACACGGGCGAAGTGGCGCAACACCTCATCACCCCCCAGGTGGCCCAGTTCGTCGTTGATGCGCTTGAAATGGTCCAAATCGATGACAGCCAGGCACAAAGGAATACCTGTCTCGTCGGCCACCTGGCGTTGCTCTTCCAATGCGGCCACGATATAGCGCCGGTTGAAGCAGCCCAGCAAGGTATCGCGCTGCGCATCTTCCTGGATGTTCTTGATCTTGCGGCTGGCGCGGTGCAGGATGTGGTGCAGCAACTGCACCTTGGCGATCAAGAACAGGAAGGCTGGAATGGCCGCCCCCAGCGCCAGCAGGTGCATCAGCTCCAGGCGCAGCAAGGCCTCGTTCTGTTGCTCCCAGTAGTGCAAGGCCACCACCGTGGCATATCCGGCCACAAAAAGGAAACCCAGCAGATAGGATTGCACGCGCTGGATGCGGTACATGCCATAGGCCAGCGCCACAAAGGCAAACGGCGCCAGCGCAATCTGGGTGACGGGGTCGAGATAAAACACCACGAGCAGGCAGCCGAGGGCGCAGGCCACGATGGGAAATTTGAGGCGCTTTTCAGAAAACTTGCGGTTCAGTCCCGACTTGAACACGGCCAAAAACAGCAGCAGCCCGCCGCCGATCATGGCGCCCAGCACCATGACCGTCTGCGTCTGCACCATGCCCAGGGCATGGAACACCACCACCACCATGAGGTACAGGCTGACCAGGCTGATGGCGATGAGCCATTTCTGAAACAGGGTGCGCTGACCGGGCAGGCGGCGCACATCGACCTCGCGCCGCGAGAGGCGCACCACCTCCGCAGCGGAGTCGTCGAAATCCATGATCGCGTCGGTCAGTGGAAAGACGTCCGTGGTCGAAAACTGCGGTTTGCTGCGAGCGGCGAACATGGATCAAAGGGCGGTGGTACCCGGGAGCGAATGAACAAAACAAGCCCGCCGACCAAGGTCACCACGTTGGCGGCGGCCCTTCCATCGACTGCGGAACAGTATCACGCCGGTGCCCGGCAAAAACAACTCCAATGGTCACAAACCCGGCAGACAGAGGCCCCGGGAAACCATGAAGCCACCACCCCAAGTGGGGAAGGGACCGGGCATGTTACGTTTACTCACCGAACGATGCCTCGGTGTTTACCAGTAGCGCGACGGTCCACACCCCGTGTCATGTCACGGCTTTGCAGCGCGGCGCATGTGGCTCCAGCCTTCGAGGCTGTAGAGCAACAATGCCGTCCAGATCAGCCCAAAGCCCAGCATGCGCCCAGTATCGAAGGGCTCGCCGAACCACCACACCCCCAGCAGCAACTGCATGCTGGGCGAGATGTATTGCAGGATGCCCATGGTCGCCAGCGGTATGCGGCGCGCGCCTGCGGCAAACCACAGCAGGGGAATGGCCGTCACCGGGCCTGCCAGCATGAGCCAACCCAGGGTGGCCGCATCGCCCTGCACCAGCGCGCCCTGCCCCTGCAGGGCCCACCAGCCCAGCACAGCCAGAGTGACCGGCGCCAGCACCATGGTCTCCAGCGCCAGGCCCTCGAGCGCACCAAGTGCAGCCACCTTGCGCAGCAACCCGTAAAAGCCAAAGGTCACTGCCAGGATCAGCGCGATCCAGGGCACCCGCCCGGCCTGCACCGTGAGCCACAGCACCCCGCAGGCGGCCACAGCCACCGCCACCCATTGCCCAGAACGCGGGCGCTCATGCAAGAACACGAAACCCAGCCCCACGTTGACCAGGGGCAGGATGAAATAGCCCAAACTCGCATCCACCACATGCCCGTGGTGCACGGCCCACACGTAAGTCAGCCAGTTGGCCGCCAACAACAGTGCCGACAGCGCAAACGCGCCTAAGACCTTGGGCTGGCGCAGCACATCGCGCATCCAGGCCCACTGGCGCCGCAGCGCCAGCACCCCCAGTACCAACACCAGCGACCACAGCGTGCGATGCAGCACCACCTCCAGCGCGGGCACGCTGGCCACCTGGTGGAAATACAGTGGGAACAGCCCCCAGGACAGGTAGGCCAGGGCCGCGTAGCCAAGGCCTGGATTCACGCGCCGCCCCCAGGCGGCGCCATGGCGGCCACGTTGGTCACACGTTGAACAGGAAGTTCATCACGTCGCCATCCTTGACGACATAGTCCTTGCCTTCGGCGCGCATCTTGCCGGCATCCTTGGCACCCTGCTCACCCTTGTACTGGATGAAATCCTCGAACGCGATGGTCTGGGCGCGGATGAAGCCACGCTCGAAGTCACCGTGGATCACCCCGGCCGCCTTGGGCGCGGTATCGCCGATGTGGATGGTCCAGGCGCGCACTTCCTTGACACCTGCGGTGAAGTAGGTCTGCAGGCCCAGCAACTTGAATCCCGCACGGATCAGGCGGTTGAGGCCGGGCTCGTCCTGGCCCAGCTCCTTGAGGAATTCCAGCCGGTCGGCGTCGTCCATTTCGGCCAGCTCGGCTTCGATCTTGGCGCAGATGGCGACCACGGGCGCGTTCTGCTTGTCTGCGTATTCCTTCAGGCGGTCGAGCAGCGGATTGTTGCTGAACCCGTCCTCCGCCACGTTGCCCACAAACATGGCGCGCTTGGCGGTGATCAGGCACAGCGGCTTGAGCAGCGCGCTTTCCTCGTCGGTGAATTCGAGCGCACGCACGGGCGTACCCTGGTCCAACGCAGCCTGCACGCGCGTGAGCACCTGCACCAGCTTGGCGGCTTCCTTGTCGTTGCCGCTCTTGGCCGCCTTGGTGTAGCGCTGCAGGCTTTTTTCCACGGTGCCCAGGTCGGCCAGGCACAGCTCGGTCTGGATGACCTCGATGTCTGCAATCGGGTCCACCCGGCCGGCCACGTGGATCACGTTCGGGTCTTCGAAGCAGCGCACCACGTTGACGATGGCGTCGGTCTCGCGGATATGCGCCAGGAACTGGTTGCCCAGGCCCTCACCCTTGCTGGCACCGGCCACCAGGCCCGCAATGTCCACAAACTCGACGATGGCGGGCACGATGCGTTCGGGCTGGATGATGTCGGCCAGCTGTTGCAAGCGCGGGTCGGGCACTTCCACCACACCCGTGTTGGGCTCGATGGTGCAGAACGGGTAGTTCTCGGCGGCAATGCCAGCCTTGGTCAGCGCGTTGAAGAGGGTGGACTTGCCCACATTGGGCAGGCCCACAATGCCGCATTTCAGGCTCATGGCAGGGCTTTCTGGTGTCTATCGGGGAAAACCGGCCATTTTACGGCCCGCGCCCCAGTGCCCGCTGCTGCTCAATCGAAAGACAGGTCGGCCGCGATACGTTGCCCCACGCGCAGCACTTGGCCTGCCCCCTTCAGCACGATGGCGTTCATGCCAAAGGTCACCGCACCGTCCAGGCGCCGGTCCTGGCGGTAGCTGCGCAAGGTGTCACCCACGGCCGGATCGCTGTGCGCCGTCGCGGGGTCGATGTTGGGAATGGGGCAACGCGCGCAGGGCTTGACCGGCTGCAGGTGGATGGGGCCTGGCTGTGCCTCGATGCGCAACAGCTCGATCCGGTCCTCGTCGTGAGACTGCACGCCGTCGATCACCACATTGGGCCGGAAGCGCTCCATACCCACTGCGGCATGGCCTGCCGCCTGGAGCCGGGCATTGAGATCGTCCAGCGACGCCACGCTGGTGAGCAGCACCGGAAAGCCGTCGCTGAACTGGTTGGGCACTGCACGACCCTGCGTCCAGCGCAGGCTGGACAGGCGGCGCTGCGCCGGGTCAAAGCGCACCATGCGGCAGGGCTGGCCCAAGAAGGTGCTGAACCAGTACGCCGCCGTGTCGCCCATGTCCCACGCGTTCACCTGGTCTTGCCAGACCTCCACCACCAGGGTTGGCGCGCCCTGCACAGGCGCCAGCGGCACGGCCAGATCGTCCTGGCCAGGGGCCTGCAGCACCAGCAGGCCGCGCGCGCGGTCGATGTGCGGGCGCACCAGCGCCATGCGCGGAAGGCTGCGCTGGGTCAGAAAGCGATGCTGGTCATCGACGAGCATCCAGGCCCGATCGAATTCCAGACCCGCCTCGGTCAGCACGGCCTCCTGCACCTCCACGCCCGCGCAGGACTTGACGGGGTACACACACAGGCGCGCCACGGCACCGCACAGATCAGCTTGGGAGTCAAAGGTCATCACAGGGCCCTGCAAGGCAAATGGCACGGCGGCCACAAAGGGGGACAAGCATAGCAACGCATACCGACAGCGCAGGAGCACCCCGGCGCCACAGGGCCAGGGCGGCGCTCCTACAATCCCCGGCATGGCGCAATCCTTCGACATTTGTATCCGCGGCGCAGGCGTGGTGGGCCGCACACTGGCGCTGCTGCTGGCCCGCGAGCGACTCTCGGTCGCCCTGGTGGCCAACCCGGCCGGCCCGGCCACGGGCTCCGATGTGCGGGCCTATGCCCTGAACGCGGCTTCGCGCAGCCTGTTGGAGGGCTTGCGTACCTGGCCCGACGCACACCACGCGACCCCGGTCGCGCGCATGGAAGTGGCGGGCGACCAGGACGGGCGCGTGGTGTTTGATGCCGCCACCCAGGGCACGGACGCCCTGGCCTGGATTGTCGATGTGCCCGCACTGGAAGCGCGCCTGCAGGACGCCGTGCGCTTTCAGCCCCTGGTGGAAATGGTGACCGAGCCCGTGGCCGCGCCGCTGACGGTGGTCTGCGAAGGCCGCGCCAGCCGCACGCGCGAGGAGTTCGGCGCTCAGTTCGACGTGACCCCCTACCCCCACCACGCCATTGCCACACGGCTGGAATGCGAGCACCCCCACGGGCAGGTGGCGCGCCAGTGGTTTGCGCCAGACGGCAGCATTCTGGCGTTCCTGCCGCTCGATGGCCCCCAGGGCCATGGCGTGGCGGTCGTTTGGTCGGTGCAGCCCGCCCTGGCGCAGGAACTGCAGGCCCTGGACGACGAATCCTTTGCTCACCGCCTGCTGGCCGCCAGCCAGGGCACGCTGGGCGCCCTGCGCACCCGTGGCGCACGTGTGACCTGGCCATTGCAGTACGCCCAGGCGCGGCATTGGTGCGGCGCGCTGGCCGGCCAGCAAGGCGCCAGTTGGGCCCTGTCCGGAGACGCCGCGCACAACGTACACCCCCTCACCGGCCAGGGCCTGAACCTGGGCCTGGGCGATGTGCAGGCCCTGGCCCAGGTGCTGGCCCAGCGCGAAACCTGGCGCAGCACCGGCGACCTGCGCTTGCTGCGGCGCTACGAACGCCAGCGCAAAACCGCCCTGCTGCCCATGGGCCTGACCACCGACGGCTTGCAGCGCCTGTTCTCCCTGCCCCAGCCACCGTGGCAACTGCTGCGCAACTGGGGCATGCTGGGCTTTGACCGCAGCGGACCACTCAAGGAATGGATGGCCCGCCAGGCCATGGGAACGCGCTGACGCCAAAACACTCCAATGCCCATGCCGCCCTGGGCATCCCTCCCACTTCTCACGGAAAGACCTGTTCCATGCACGCACTGTTCCCCCTGCTGGCTGCCGCCGCCCTGACCCTGGGCCTGCCCGCCGCCGCGCAGGAAGCCACCATCCGCAAATCCCTGGGCGAGCGCCTGCCGCAGCTCAAGTCCATCGACGAAGTCCAGCCCACCGCCATGCCCGGGCTGTACGAAGTGCGCGTAGGCACCGACCTGTTCTATACCGATGCCAAGGGCAACTACCTGATCCAGGGCGAGCTGTTTGACACCCGCGCCAAGCGCAACCTGACCGAAGACCGCATCAACAAGCTCACGGCCGTGGATTTTTCGGCACTGCCCCTGAACGATGCCTTCACCATCGTGCGCGGTGACGGCAAGCGCAAGCTGGCCGTGTTCGAAGACCCCAACTGCGGCTACTGCAAGCGCTTTGAACGCGATCTGCAGAACGTGGACAACATCACCATCTACCTGTTCCTCTACCCCATCCTGAGCCCCGACTCGGCCGAAAAGTCGCGCAACATCTGGTGCGCCTCCGACCGCGTGGCCGCATGGCAGGACTACATGGTGCGCGACAAGGCCCCGGCCGCCGCCACCTGCGACACCGGCGCCCTGCAGCGCAACCTGGCCTTCGGGCGCAAGCACAAGATCACCGGCACACCCACGCTGATCTTCGCCGACGGCGCGCGCGTGCCCGGCGCCATTGGCGCCAAGGACGTGGAAAAGCGCCTGGCCGAGGCCGCGCAGTAAATGGCACGCGCCCAGCCCCCTGCCCCCGCCGGGGTGCACTACCGCATCGCAGCGCCGGATCCGCGCAACCACCTGTTCCAGGTCACGCTGACCGTGGCCCAGCCTGCGGCGGCGCAAGAACTAGTGCTGCCGGTGTGGATTCCGGGCAGCTACCTGGTGCGCGAGTTTGCGCGCCACCTGCAAGGGCTGCAGGCACGCCAGGGCCGCAAGGCCTGTGCGATCACGCAGATCGACAAGCACCGCTGGCGCGTGGACTGCCTGCCGGGCAAGCCGCTGGAACTGCGCTACGCCGTGCTTGCCCACGACGATTCGGTGCGCACCGCATGGCTGGACAGCACACGCGCCTTCTTCAACGGCACCAGCCTGTGCCTGCGGGTCGAAGGCCAGAGCGCCCAGCCGTGCAGCATTGACATTGATGCTCCTGAATTGATAGCTGATAGCGCTGATTGGTATTGCGCTACAGCCCTTTTTCCTCAAAAAGTCAACGCCCGTGGCTTTGGCCGTTATGGTGCCCAGGACTACGACCACCTGGTGGACTGCCCGGTGGAAATGGGCCCCTTCTGGAGCGCGCGCTTCACGGCCTGCGGCGTTCCGCACCGCATCGTGGTGGCGGGGGCGCCGGCCTCGTTTGACGGCCAGCGGCTGGTGCAGGACATGCGCCGCATCTGCGAAACCACCATCCGCTTCTGGCATGGCGAAGGCCCTGCGCCCTTCGACAACTACCTGTTCCTGCTCAACGTGGTGAACGAAGGCTTTGGCGGCCTAGAGCACCGCAACAGCACCGCACTCATCTGCGGTCGGCGCGACCTGCCGCGCCTGGGGGAAGCCAAGCTGACCGAGGGCTACACCACGCTGCTGGGCCTGGTGAGCCACGAATACTTCCACGCCTGGAACGTCAAGCGCCTGCGCCCGGCCGCATTCACGCAGTACGACTACACGCAAGAGAACTACACCCAGATGCTGTGGTTCTTTGAAGGCTTCACCAGCTACTACGACGACCTGCTGCTGCGCCGCGCCGGGCTGATCGACCACGCCAGCTACCTCAAGCTGCTGACCAAGGCGGTGCAGCAGGTGCTGCAGACTCCAGGGCGCGCCCTGCAGACGGTGGCGCAAGCAAGTTTTGACGCCTGGATTCGCTACTACCGGCCCGACGCCCACACGCCCAACAGCACGGTGAGCTACTACACCAAAGGCGCGTTGGTGGCCCTGTGCCTGGACCTGAGCCTGCGCCGCGAAGGCCGCACCACCCTGGACGACGTGCTGCGCACGCTGTGGCAGCGCAGCGCGGGCGGCCCCATGGACGAAGCCCTGCTGCGCGAGGTGCTGCAGGACCTGGGCGGGCGCAGCTTCGACGCCGAGCTGGACGCCTGGGTACATTCCACCGCCGAGCTGCCGCTGGCCGAGCTGCTGCAGGCCCACGGCATGGCCCTGCAAAGCGATACCCCGCAACCTGCCCAGCGCCTGGGCCTGCGCGTGACGGAGGGCAGCGCCGTGCTGGTCAAGACCGTGCTGCGCGGCGGCCTGGCCGAGCAGGCGGGCATGGCGCCGGGCGACGAATGGCTGGGCATTGAGGTGCAAGGCCAGGGCTGGCGCATCACCCAGCTGGACGACTTGGCCTTGTACGCAGGCAAAGCCACCCAGGTGACGGCCCTGGTGTCACGAGACCGCCGCCTGCTGCGCCTGCCGCTGGCCTTGCAGCGCCCCACCGGCAGCAAGCGCAGGGCCAGCGCGCCCGAACAGCCCGACACGGTGACGCTGGCCATCACCGACGCCGCGCGTGCCGCGCGCTGGCTGGACGGCCACTGACACACCGCGGGTCTGCAATTGCGCAGACCCGCAGCGCAGGAATGCACAGCCCCCAGAGGGCATTAGGGCGCGGTGCTTGGGTATAGTCCCAAGGCTTGTCCAGGAACCTGAACGGAGACCCCCATGACGTACGAATGCATCGAAGTCCGCACCGAAGCCGACAAGGTCGGCATCATCCAGCTCAACCGCCCCAAGCAGCTCAACGCGCTCAACGACCAGCTCATGGACGAGCTGGGCCAGGCGCTCAAGGCCTTTGATGCGGACGAGAAGATCGGCTGCATCATCGTGACCGGCAGCGAAAAAGCCTTTGCCGCCGGTGCCGACATCACCGCCATGGCCAAATTCAGCTTTGCCGACGCCTACAAGGGCGACTTCATCACACGCAACTGGGAAACCATTCGCTCCATCCGCAAGCCCGTGATTGCCGCCGTCAGCGGCTTCGCCCTGGGTGGCGGCTGCGAACTGGCGATGATGTGCGACTTCATCATCGCCGCCGACAATGCCAAATTCGGCCAGCCCGAGATCAAGCTGGGCGTGATTCCCGGCGCTGGCGGCACGCAGCGCCTGCCACGCGCCGTGGGCAAGTCCAAGGCCATGGACATGTGCCTGACCGCGCGCATGATGGACGCCCAGGAGGCCGAACGCGCCGGGCTGGTCAGCCGCGTGGTGTCTTATGACAAGCTCATGGACGAGGCCCTGGGCGCCGCCCTGGTCATCAGCGACTTCTCGCAGATCGCCGTGATGGCCGCCAAGGAGGCCGTGAACCGCGCCTACGAAGGCACGCTGTCCGACGGGCTGATGTTCGAGCGCCGCCTGTTCCACGCCCTGTTTGCCACCCAGGACCAGAAGGAAGGCATGGACGCCTTTGTGAACAAGCGCAAGGCGCAGTTCCAGCACCTCTAAAAAACTCTGGCCGCAGGATTTGTCGCCCGGATTTTTTGTTCTATAATTTCGGTCTTCGGTGGTATAGCTCAGTTGGTTAGAGCGCAGCATTCATAATGCTGATGTCCCAGGTTCAAGTCCCGGTACCACCACCAAACTCCAAGCCACTGGCTCGCAAGAGCTGGTGGCTTTTTTCTTGCGCCGTAGAATCGCACTTTTCAGCCCCTGGATAGACACCATGCTCCGCTGTACTCCTTTGCTGCGCCACTTGGCAACCACCCTGGCCCTGGGCGCCAGCGCCTGGATGGCGGCAGCCCCCGCCACGGCACAGAACACCCCGCCCACCGCACTGACCGGGCAACGCAATTTCCCGGAGGCTGCCCTGCGCGGCACCCTGGTGGTCACCTCGGCCACCACGGCAACCATCAATGGCAACCCCATCCGCATGGCGCCCGGCATGCGCCTGCTCAACCCTGAAAACGGCCTGGTGATGTTGCACACCGTGGTGGGGCAGGAGTTCACGGCCAACTACCTCATTGAAAACAGCACCGGCATGCTGCTGACCGCCTGGATTCTGAGCAAGTCCGAGGCCGCGCAGGCCCGTGCGGGTGGTGCAGCCAACACCGTCAACTACACCACGGGCGGCGCCAGCCAGTAAGCCCTGTTCCCCGTGCCGCAGGCGGTGCTCCAGCACACCGCCCGCTGCGCCATTGCACCAGCCCCTGCGAGACACGCCATGGCTAAAAAAATCTACATCAAGACCTTCGGCTGCCAGATGAACGAGTACGACTCGGACAAGATGGTGGACGTGATGCACGCCGCCGAGGGCTACGAAACCACGCAGGACCCCGAGGAGGCCGACCTGATCCTGTTCAACACCTGCTCGGTGCGCGAGAAGGCGCAGGAGAAGGTGTTCTCCGACCTGGGCCGCGTCAAGCACCTCAAGGAGCGCGGCGTGAAGATCGGCGTGGGCGGCTGCGTCGCCAGCCAGGAGGGCGAGGAGATCATCAAGCGCGCGCCCTATGTGGACATCGTCTTCGGCCCGCAGACCCTGCACCGCCTGCCCGAGCTGCTGAATGCACGTCAGCAGCAGGACCGCCCGCAGGTGGACATCAGCTTCCCCGAGATCGAGAAATTCGACCACCTGCCCCCGGCGCGCGTCGAAGGCGCCAGCGCCTTCGTCTCCATCATGGAAGGCTGCAGCAAGTACTGCAGCTACTGCGTGGTGCCCTACACGCGCGGCGACGAGATGAGCCGCCCCTTCGACGACGTGCTCGTGGAAGTGGCCGGCCTGGCCGACCAGGGCGTGAAGGAGATCACCCTGCTGGGCCAGAACGTGAACGCCTACCGCGGCGCCATGGGCGGCACCAGCGAAGTGGCCGACCTGGCGCTGCTGCTCGAATACGTGGCCGACATCCCCGGCATCGAGCGCCTGCGCTTCACCACCAGCCACCCCAACGAGTTCACGCCGCGCCTGATCGAGGCCTACGCCAACATTCCCAAGCTGGCCAACCACCTGCACCTGCCGGTGCAGCATGGCTCAGACCGCATCCTCATGGCCATGAAGCGCGGCTACACGGCCATGGAATACAAAAGCACGGTGCGCAAGCTGCGCGCCATCCGCCCCGACCTGGCCATGAGCAGCGACTTCATCGTCGGCTTCCCTGGCGAGACGGAAGAAGACTTTGCCAAGATGATGAAGCTCATCGCCGACATCCACTTCGACAACTCGTTCAGCTTCATCTTCAGCCCGCGCCCGGGCACGCCCGCCGCCAACCTGCACGACGACACGCCGCACGAGGTCAAGCTGCGCCGCCTGCAGGAGCTGCAGGCCGTCATCAACGGCAACATCAAGTCGATCAGCGAAAGCCTGGTGGGCAAGGTGCAGCGCATCCTGGTCGAAGGCGCCTCCAAGCGCGATGGCAGCGAGCTGATGGGCCGCACCGAATGCAACCGCGTGGTAAACTTCGCTGGCGGCCAGCGCCTGGTGGGCCAGATGGTGGACGTGACCATCACCGAAGCCAAGGCCTACACGCTGCGCGGCGAGGTGCTGACCCGCGATCCGGCATGACGCTTCAAAAAAGTGAGCTGCTTACGCTTGATTGACGGTCATCTGCGGTAGAAATGCATGTGAAAACCATGCAAATCAAGCGCCAGAAGCTCTCATTTATATAGCAATCTCAATGTACCGCGCCCATTAAAAAACCGGCTAAACGCCGGTTTTTGCTTTGGTTTTGATAGCTGCCAACGCTTGCCAGGCAAGCGCCGGAGGCCAAAAACCTTAGAAAGGCATTTTGGGCATGCCGCCGCCCAGGCCCTTCATGCCGCCCATCTTCTTCATGAGCTTCATGAGGCCGCCGCCCTTCATCTTCTTCATCATCTCCTGCATCTGCTCGAACTCCTTGAGCAGGCGGTTGACCTCGTGCACCTGCACCCCGGCACCGGCGGCGATGCGCTTCTTGCGCGTGGCCTTGATGAGCTCGGGCTTGCGGCGCTCCAGCGGCGTCATGCTTTGGATGATGCCTTCCTTGCGCTTGATGTCCTTCTCGGCCTTGTCCAGGTCCACCTGCCCGGCCTTGGCCGTGAGCTGCGCGGGCAGCTTGTCCATGAGGCTGGAGAGGCCGCCCATCTGCTTCATCTGCTGGAGCTGACCGAGGAAGTCGTTGAGGTCGAAGCCGTCGCCGCTCTTGACCTTGGCAGCGAGCTTCTGCGCGGCCTCCATGTCCACGCCCGCAGCCACCTGCTCGACCAGGGCCACGATGTCGCCCATGCCCAGGATGCGGCCGGCGTGGCGCTCGGCGTCGAACACCTCCAGGCCGTCGATCTTCTCGGACACCCCGGCAAACTTGATCGGCGCGCCCGTGATGGCGCGCACCGACAGCGCCGCACCGCCGCGCGAGTCGCCGTCCAGCTTGGTCAGCACGATGCCGGTGAGCGGCAGCGCCTCCTTGAAGGCCTTGGCGGTGTTCACCGCGTCCTGGCCCTGCATGGCGTCCACGACGAACAGGGTCTCGACCGGGTTCAGCGTGGCGTGCAGGTCCTTGATTTCCTGCATCAGCACCTCGTCGATGGCCAGGCGGCCGGCGGTGTCCACCAACAGCACGTCAAAGTAGTGCTTCTTGGCATAGTCCAGCGCCGCCACGGCGATGTCGTGGGGTTTCTGGTCGGGCGTGCTCGGGAACCACTCGGCGCCGGCTTGCTTGGTCACGGTCTTGAGCTGCTCGATGGCCGCCGGGCGGTACACGTCGCCCGACACGGTGAGCACCTTCTTCTTGCGCTTCTCGATCAGGTGCTTGGCCAGTTTTGCCGTGGTGGTGGTCTTGCCCGCACCCTGCAGGCCGGCCATCAGGATCACGGCGGGCGGCTGGGCGGCGAGGTTGATGTCGCTCACACCTTCGCCCATCGTGGCGGCCAGCTCCTTGTTGACGATGCCCACCAGCGCCTGGCCCGGCTTGAGCGAGCCCAGCACCTCCTGGCCCAGCGCCTTTTCCTTCACGCGGACGATGAAGTCGCGCACCACGGGCAAGGCCACGTCGGCTTCGAGCAGGGCCATGCGCACCTCGCGCAGCATGTCCTGCACATTGGATTCGGTGATGCGGGCCTGGCCGCGCATCTCCTTGACGAGGCGCGAGAGTTTTTCGGTAAGGGCGGAGGCCATGTCGGGGGTTCCAGGATAGTCCGCAAAGGGTTGCGGCGGGGGAGGTCGCGCCAGGCCGCACGGCCTGGGCGAAAGGTACACTGTGCAGCATGATTTTAGCGAGTAGCTCTCCCGTGGGTCTGTGGCTCGGGCTGGCAGCGGCAGCGGCCTATGCCGTGCCAGCGCTTGCGGCGGCATCGCTGCAGGCAGGCAGCGCGCGTGCAGCCTTGTGGCTGGCGTGGGTATTGCACGGCAGCGCATTGGCCTGGGCCATGCTGGAGCCCACCCCGCGTTTCGGTTTTGCGTCGGCGCTGTCCGTCACCGCGTGGCTGGTGCTCACGGTATATGCCATCGAACGCCAGTTGTTTCCCCAGCTGCAGGCGCGCTGGGCGCTGGCGGCACTGGGCAGCGTGGCCGTGCTGCTGGCACTGGTGTTTCCGGGCAGTGCGCTGCCCCTGTCAGCCACGGCCTGGCTGCCGTTGCACCTGGCACTGGGCATCTCGGCCTATGGTCTGCTGGCGGCCGCGGTGGTGCATGCGGCCTTGATGACGCGCGCCGAACGCCGCATCCGGCTGGCCGAAGACCCCCACAGCGGCATGCCTCTGCTCACCCTGGAGCGCCTGACGTTTCGCTTCGTCACTGCGGGTTTTGTGCTGCTGACCGCCACCCTGGCCGCTGGCATGCTGTTCAGCGAAGCACTGTACGGCCGCGCCTGGCGCTGGGATCACAAGGCCGTGTTCTCTGTGCTGTCCTGGCTGACTTTTGCGGCGCTGCTGATTGGTCGAAAACGCTTTGGCTGGCGCGGTCGCAGCGCCGTGCGCGTGCTGTATGCGGGTGCGCTGCTGCTGCTGCTGGCATATGTGGGATCGCGCTTTGCGCTGGAAGTAGTCCTGGGGCGCGCCGCATGAAGTACCTGGTACTGCTGGGTGTGCTGGCGCTGGCCTATGCCTTGTGGCGCCAGCAGAGGCGCAGCCCACCCCCCACACACAGAGCAAGTCCCCCGCCTCCAGCCGCCCCGCAGGATATGGTGGCCTGCGCCCATTGCGGTGTGCACCTGCCCCGCGACGAGGCGATCACCATCGATGCGCGCCACTATTGCTGCGCGGAGCACCAGCAACGCGATGCACGCTGAGCCCCAGCCCGCCATGGTGCCTCTCATGGCCCCAGGTGCCGAAGACGCCCCGTTTCTGCGGCTCTGGCATGGATTTCTGACCGGCCGGGTGATGGTGGCGCTGACGCTGCTGCTGTTCATGGCAACAGGCCTGGTGCTGAACCAGAACACCGAGTCCTGGATGGTGGCACTGTGCCTGGCTTATCTGGTGTCCTCGATCGCGGTGCGCGTCATGTCCCGGCGCCAGGCACCGCGCCCCCAGGCGGGCTTGCACTGGTTGCCCACCATCGGCGTGGATCTGGCGGTGGTTGCAGCCTTGCAGACATTGCACAGCGGCGGCATGAATTTCACGCCGCTGTTCGGAATGCCCATCCTGATGGCGGCAGTCCTGGGCACCCTGACCCTGGCGCTGGGCACCACGGCCGCGGCCACGCTGCTGCTGCTGGGCTGGGCGACCTGGATGAGCACCACCCCCGCCGGGGGCGACGCTGCACCACACTATCTCCAGGCGGCACTCACTGGAACAGGCTACTTCATCGTGGCCTTTCTCACGCACCAGCTGGCCACGCGCCTGGTGCGCGAGCAGCGCCTGGCCCACACCAACCGCATGGCGGCACAGGTGCAAGGACAGGTCAGCAGCCTGGTGATCAAGAACCTGAACGACGGCGTGCTCGTCGTGGACGAGGCGTTCACGGTGCGCATGGCCAACCCGGCCGCACTGGCACTTCTCGGCTGTGCCGCCCATATGCAACCGCCGTTCAGCCTCCTGGAGAACCGCTACTGGCACCCCCTGATGCTGCTGGCGCGCAGGTGCTTCCGCCAGGGACAATCGCAAGTGGCCGACGTCAACCTGCTGGCCGAGGGCCAGAGCCCCGTGGGCCTGCACGCGCAGACCTGGCTGACATCGAGCGACCAGGAACACCCCACCGCCGAAGAAGAGCGCCTGTGCGTGGTGTTTCTGCACGACCTGCGGGAGATGCAGGCCCGCCTGCGCACCGAGAAGCTGGCCGCCATGGGGCGCATGTCGGCTGCCGTGGCCCATGAAATCCGCAACCCGCTGGCCGCCATCGTGCAGGCCACCGCCCTCCTGGAGGAAGACCTCAAAGATCCGACGCATCAGCGCCTGACCCAGATGGTGCAGCAAAACGCCGACCGACTGGCGCGCATTGCCGAGGAGATTCTGGACATCGCACGCGTCAAGCACCAGATCAGCCACGCAAACTCATCCACCATTGCGCTGGACGGCACCGTAGCGCAGGTCTGGCATGACTGGCGCGACCAGGACCCCGCGCGACGGCGCGGTCAACTCCATCTGGGTGCGCAAGACATCCATGTGGAGTTCGATCCCGAGCACCTGCGGCGCGTGCTGTTCAACCTGCTGGACAACGCGCTGCGCTACATGGGCCCCGAGGAAGACTCCCTGCAATTGTCCACCCGCGTGACGGCCTCTGGCCGCGCCAGCGTGCAGGTCTGGAGCGATGGCGCGCCACTGGACCAGTCGATCGAGCGCCACCTGTTCGAACCCTTCTTCTCGTCCGAGAGCCGCTCCAGCGGGCTGGGCCTGTACATCTGCAGAGAGCTGTGCGAGCGCCATGGCGCCACCATCGATTACCAGCGGACAGGGCGCACCACCCAGCGTGGCGATATGCAGGGCAATGCCTTCACGGTAAGCTTCCGCAAGACCGGGCGGCTGAAGGAGCCTGCGTCGCTGTTTGACACCGTTGTTGTTTGATTCCCATGAACGCCCCTGCCGCATCCATTCTTGTGGTCGATGACGAGCCCGACCTGCGCACGCTCTACGAGCTGACCCTGCTGCGCGAGGGCTACCACGTGAGCACGGCAGCCACGCTGCAGGAAGCCCACGAGCAACTGCAGACCCAGCGCTTTGACGTGGTCATCACGGACATGCGCCTGCCCGACGGTTTTGGCATGGAGCTGCTGCACGCCTTGCGCGACCAGCAGCGCCCTGAGCGCTGCGTGGTGATGACAGCCTATGGCTCGGCAGAGAACGCTGTCGAGGCATTGCGCTCGGGCGCGTTCGACTACCTCACCAAGCCGGTCGATCTGAAGCAGTTCCGCTCCGTCGTGGCCTCTGCCGTGCAGGGGGGCGAGGGCGTGCCCGCACCGCGCAGCCAGCGAGCGACCGTGGCACGCAGCGAGGCCCTTGCGTGTGCTGCCGGCAGCAATCCGGCATTGGACCGCCTGGTAGGCGAATCCGAGGCCATGCGCACCGTCAAACAACGCGTGGCCAAGGTGGCCCGTGGCATGGCCCCCGTGCTCATCCGCGGCGAATCCGGCACCGGCAAGGAGCTGGTGGCGCGCGCCCTGCACGCCAGCAGCCAACGCGCTGCAGGGCCACTGGTGGCCGTCAATTGCGGCGCCATTCCGGAAAATTTGCTGGAAGCCGAGTTCTTTGGCGCCCGCAAGGGTTCATACACTGGCGCAACCGCCGACCGTGTGGGCTACTTCCAGGCAGCGCAGGGCGGCACCCTGTTCCTGGACGAGATTGGCGACCTGCCGCTGTCCATGCAATCCAAGCTGCTGCGCGCCATCCAGGAGCGCAGCGTGCGGCCGCTGGGCTCCACACAAGAGGAGACGGTGGACGTGCGCATCCTCAGCGCCACGCACCACGACCTGGCAGCCGCCGTGCAGGCCGGGCGTTTCCGGCAGGACTTGTACTATCGGCTCAACGTCATCGAAATCTTCATTCCCCCGCTGCGCGAGCGCAAGGAAGACCTGCCCGCGCTGTGCCAGGCCCTGTTGGAGCGCATTGCGCGCGAATCCCACAGCCCTGTGGCCAGGCTGACATCCACCGCCTTGGACGCCATTGCCAGCTACCCGTTGCCAGGCAACGTGCGTGAACTGGAAAACCTGCTGCACCGTGCGGTGGCCCTGAGCGAAGGTGACGAACTGCATGTCGAGCCCTTCACTTGCACCAGTGCCCCGGCAGACGCAGTGGCCTCTGCTGCATCCACGCCCCACAGCACGGCGGCCGCAGTCTCTGCACCCAACGGCAGCGACGCTGCCCATGCCCTTCCCTTACCCAAGGACTTGCAGGCCTGGCTGGACCAGCAGGAACGGGACATCCTGGTGCGCGCACTGCACGCCAACCATTTCAACCGCACGGCCACTGCGGCCCAGTTGGGCATCAGCCTGCGCCAGATCCGCTACCGCATTGCACGGTTGAACATCCAGGGCCCGCAGGACGATCTGCATGCCGACAGCGAGCACTGAGCCCAATACGCAGCCCTGGCAGGGTGGCTGGCACACTGGCGCCAAGGCCCTGTCTTCGCCCCATTGCGGCCCACGGCCCGAGGGCGCCCTGATCGATCTGATTGTGGTGCATTCCATCAGCCTGCCGCCCGGTGAGTATGGCGGGCGCGCCGTGCACGACCTGTTCGTGGGCCGCCTGGACTGGGATGCGCACCCCTACTTCCAAGGCATCCGAGGCCTGCAGGTATCGGCCCATTTCTTTATCACCCGTAAAGGCGCACTGTGGCAGTTTGTGGATTGCGACCAGCGCGCCTGGCACGCCGGGCGCTCCAGCTACCGAGGCCGTATGGAGTGCAACGACGACTCGGTCGGCATTGAGCTCGAAGGCCTGGAAGGCCTGCACTTCGAGCCTGCACAGTACACAGCCCTGGCGCAGCTTTGCAAGGACCTGGCACTGCGCTACCCCATTGCCCATGTGGCGGGCCACGAGCACATCGCCCCAGGCCGCAAGGCCGACCCGGGCGCTGGTTTTGACTGGCCCCGCCTGCAAGGCCTGCTCGGCTGGGCGCCCGAACGCTTCCCGGCCACCACGCTTAGTCCGTAACCTCCCCCACCCCTTGACCCCTGGCCTGCCACCGGCAAGCCAGGCACGGTGCTGCACGTTTTTCGGATCGCCGATACACTACATATAGTGTTTTGTTTCAAATAAAACATTACCTATGGTGTTTGATTGACTGCTATCAAAACACCATGCAGCGCAAGCAGCGCTGCCCTTTGTCCGTGTTTCGACCACCCTTTGGAGGACACCGTGCCCACCACCCAGCCCAGCCCCGCACCAGCACCCCACACGCTGCCCATGGCGACCCCGCCATCCCACGCCTTGCCCCCACCCGTTCCCGGGACGTCGAGCCTGGCCCACTACCAGATCATTCGCCGCAATGGTGCGGTGGTTCCTTTCGAGCCTCCCAAGATCGCTGTGGCCATGATGAAAGCCTTCCTGGCAGTGCACGGTACCCAAGGCGCCGTATCGGCCAGTGTGCGTGATGCGGTGGAGGCATTGACCCACACCGTGGTCCGCGCCCTGCTGCGCTCGCGCCCCCATGGCGGCACCTTCCACATCGAGGACGTGCAGGACCAGGTGGAACTGGGACTGATGCGCGGCGGCCACCACGAAGTGGCGCGTGCCTATGTGCTGTACCGCGAGCAACGGGCACAGGAGCGGCAGCGAACGGCACAGCCCCCTCAGGACGCCACGCCGGTGCTGCATGTGACCGATGGCTCCCAAAGGCGCGCGCTGGACGTGCACAGCCTGCGAGCGCTGGTGGAGTCGGCATGTACCGGCCTGGATGCGACGGTGCAGGCCGCGCCCATCGTGCAGGAAACGCTGCGCAATCTGTACGACGGCATTGCCGTGCAGGACGTGCACAAGGCCGCCATCCTGGCCGCACGCACCCTGATCGAGAAGGAGCCCGGCTACACCTATGCGACAGCACGCCTGCTGCTGCACTCCATCGTCCGGGAAGTTCTGGGACATGAGCAAACACATGCCGAGCTCACCCCCCACTATGGCGAGCAGTTTGTCGAGGGTCTGCGCAAGGGTGTAGAGCACCGCCTGTTGGACGAAAGGCTGCTGCAGTTCGATGTGCAGCGCCTGGGGGCCGCACTGGTGCCCTCGCGCGACCTGCAGTTCGACTACCTGGGGCTGCAAACCCTGTACGACCGCTACTTTCTGCACGTACAGCAACGGCGCTTTGAACTGCCCCAGGCCTTCTTCATGCGCGTGGCCATGGGACTGGCACTGAACGAGATCGACCGCGAGGCCCGCGCCATCGAGTTCTATGAGCTGCTGTCGTCGTTTGACTTCATGTCGAGCACGCCCACGCTGTTCAACAGCGGTACGCCGCGCTCGCAACTGTCGAGCTGCTATCTCACCACCGTACCCGACACGCTCGACGGCATCTACGAATCGCTCAAGGAGAACGCCCTGCTGTCCAAGTACGCAGGTGGTCTGGGCAACGACTGGACGCGCGTGCGCGCACTGGGCAGCCATATCCAGGGAACCAACGGCCAGTCCCAGGGCGTGGTGCCTTTCCTCAAGGTCGTCAACGACACCGCCGTGGCCGTGAACCAAGGCGGCAAACGCAAGGGCGCGGTGTGCGCCTACCTGGAGACCTGGCACCTGGACATCGAAGAGTTCCTGGAGCTGCGCAAAAACACGGGCGATGACAGGCGCCGCACGCACGACATGAACACGGCCCACTGGATTCCGGATCTGTTCATGAAACGTGTGCTGGAAAACGGCCCCTGGACCCTGTTTTCGCCTGCCGACGTGCCCGACCTGCACGAGCGCTATGGCACCGATTTTGAGGCGGCCTATCTGGCCTACGAAGACAAGGCGCAGCGCGGCGACATTCACCCCACCAAGACCGTGCAGGCCACGGACCTGTGGCGCAAGATGCTGACCATGCTGTTCGAAACAGGCCATCCATGGATCACATTCAAGGACGCCTGCAACGTGCGCTCGCCTCAGCAACACGCAGGGGTGGTGCACTCGTCCAACCTGTGCACGGAAATCACCCTCAACACCAGCGACCAAGAAACCGCTGTGTGCAACCTGGGCTCCATCAACCTGGCACGCCACATCAAGGACGGCGGCATAGACCATGACAAGCTGCGGCGCACGGTGGGCACGGCCATGCGCATGCTCGACAACGTGATCGACATCAACTACTACGCCGTGAAGAAAGCACGCGATGCCAACCTGCGCCACCGCCCGGTGGGGCTGGGCCTGATGGGGTTTCAGGATGCGCTGTACGCACTGCGCATCCCCTACGCCAGCGAGGCGGCGGTGGTTTTCGCAGACCATTCCACGGAGGCGCTGTGCTACTACGCCTACTGGGCATCATCCGACCTGGCAGCAGAGCGCGGGCGCTATTCCAGCTACCAAGGCTCCCTGTGGGACCAGGGGATCCTCCCGCTCGACAGCATCGACCTGCTCGCACGCGAACGTGGCGGCCATGTGGAAGTGGACCGCAGCACCACACTGAACTGGGATGCACTGCGCCAAAAGATCAGGCATGACGGCATGCGCAACTCCAACTGTGTGGCGATTGCACCGACCGCCACCATCTCCAACATCGTGGGCGTGGATGCGTCCATCGAACCCTGCTTCGGCAACCTGTCGGTGAAATCCAACCTGTCGGGCGAGTTCACCGTGGTCAACCAAGCGCTGGTGAGCGAGCTCAAGGCACTGGGTTTGTGGGACGAGGTGATGCTCATGGACCTCAAGCATTTCAATGGTTCCTTGCTGCCGATCGACCGCGTTCCGCAGGAGATCAAGGGGCTCTATGCAACGGCCTTCGAGATCGATCCAAGCTGGTTGGTGGAAGCCGCCGCGCGGCGCCAGAAATGGATCGATCAGGCTCAGAGCCTGAACATCTACATGGCCGGCGCCTCCGGCAAGAAGCTCGATGCGCTGTACCGACTGGCGTGGCTGCGTGGGCTCAAGACCACCTACTACCTGCGCACGCAGAGTGCCAGCCATGTGGAGATGAGCACCGTGAACAAGCGACAGCTCAACGCCGTCTCCACCGATATGGATGCGCAGGCCCTGACGGCCAGTGCATCTTCCACGAGCACGGGCCATGGCGACCTGCCTGCCAGTGATGTGCGCATGTGCGCCATCGACGATCCCTCCTGCGAAGCCTGTCAGTGATCGCACACACGCAAGACGCGATCTCTGCATCGCCTTGCGTGTGTTTTGACGCAACAAATCCGCGCAGCGCAACGCAAGCGTGCTTTTCTTTTTGCAGCGCTGCTTCCATAATTCACGCACTGGAAAAACCATGTTGACCTGGGACGAAGAAGTCACCTCCGCATTGGCAAAAACCGCATACGCTGGTCTGCAACAACACCGCGTGGTGGACACGCCACCGCCTCCATCCGCCACTGCAGCACAAACCGACCGCACCGCTGCAAGCACCGTGGCCCCTGCCCGCACCGCTCCCGAATCCAGAGCATCGGGCACACACCGCATCCAGGCCGCCGACAAGCGCATCATCAACGGCAAGACCGATGTCAACCAGTTGGTGCCCTTCAAGTACCAGTGGGCCTGGGAGAAGTACCTCGCCACTTGCGCCAATCACTGGATGCCGCAAGAGGTCAACATGTCGCGCGATATCGCGCTGTGGAAGAACCCCCAGGGCCTGACCGAAGATGAGCGGCGCATCGTCAAGCGCAACCTCGGTTTCTTCGTCACAGCAGACTCGCTGGCGGCCAACAACATCGTGCTCGGCACCTACCGCCACATCACAGCTCCGGAGTGCCGCCAGTTCCTGTTGCGCCAGGCCTTCGAAGAAGCCATCCACACGCATGCCTATCAGTACATCGTCGAGTCTCTGGGGCTGGACGAGGGCGAGATCTTCAATGCCTACCATGAGGTCCCGTCCATCCGCGACAAGGACGAATTCCTGGTGCCGTTCATCGACACCATCATGGACCCGGCCTTCCACACCGGCACACCCGACAACGACCAGAAGCTGCTCAAGAGCCTGATCGTCTTTGCCTGCCTGATGGAAGGGCTGTTCTTCTACGTCGGCTTCACCCAGATCCTCGCCCTGGGCCGTCAGAACAAGATGACCGGGGCCGCCGAGCAGTACCAATACATCCTGCGCGACGAGTCCATGCACTGCAACTTCGGCATCGATCTGATCAACCAGATCAAGCTGGAGAACCCACACCTGTGGACAGCGCATTTCAAGGAAGAGATCAAGGCCTTGTTCGCGCAGGCCGTCGATCTGGAATACCGATACGCCGAGGACACCATGCCCCGGGGCGTGCTCGGCATGAACGCATCGATGTTCAAAGGCTACCTGCGTTACATCGCCAATCGCCGTGCCCAGCAGATCGGACTGGAGGCACTCTTCCCCCACGAGGAAAACCCGTTCCCGTGGATGAGCGAAATGATCGACCTGAAGAAGGAACGCAACTTCTTCGAAACCCGCGTGATCGAGTACCAATCGGGCGGCGCACTCTCCTGGGATTGACACAGCGCCATGCCACAACACACCACGCCCCGCACACCACGGCCCACCCCAGGCCGTACTGCGGAGCGTTACTGCATTCATGGAGATGGGAGGGTCCCCAACGCCATGGATCGCTTCGGGTCTTGCGCAGACCTGAAGTGCTCTCAATCCAATGACCCAAGGAGAAAATGATGGCAACTGCGAAGAAACCGGCCGCCAAGAAGGCCGCCGCCCCTGCGAAGAAAGCTGCACCGGCCAAGAAGGCTGCTGCCCCAGCGAAGAAGGCCGCTGCACCCGCCAAGAAGGCCGCTGCTCCTGCGAAGAAGGCCGCTGCACCCGCCAAGAAGGCTGCCCCTCCTGCGAAGAAGGCCGCTGCTCCCGCCAAGAAAGCTGCCGCTCCTGCGAAGAAGGCTGCTGCTCCTGCGAAGAAGGCCGCTGCTCCTGCGAAGAAGGCCGCTGCTCCTGCGAAGAAGGCTGCCGCTCCTGCGAAGAAGGCCGCTGCTCCTGCGAAGAAGGCTGCCGCTCCTGCGAAGAAGGCTGCTGCTCCTGCAAAGAAGGCCGCTGCACCCGCCAAGAAGGCCGCTGCTCCTGCGAAGAAAGCCGCTGCTCCTGCGAAGAAGGCTGCACACGCCAAGAAGGCCGCTGCTCCTGCAAAGAAGGCCGCAGCTCCTGCAAAGAAGGCCGCAGCCCCTGCGAAGAAAGCCGCACCCGCCAAGAAGGCCGCTGCAGAAAAGCCTGCAGCCCCTGCCGCACAGACCACGCTCAATCCCCAGGCGGCCTGGCCCTTCCCTACGGGCGCAAAGCCCTGAGATTCAGGGCCCCTGGCCCTGTCTCCAACCCGGTGCCCAGCACCGGGTTTTTTTATGGCAAATCAGGCGGCCACAATCGCTGGATCAAAGTCCAGCACGTAGTTTTGCGGCCCGCGGGCGGCAATCTTGAGCGCCCCCATCCGATTGCCCAGCTCGGCGCAGCGCGCCAAGGGCCAGCCACGCTCCAGTCCAAACAACAGGGCGCCTCGCCATGCATCGCCACAACCCGTGGGATCCACCACAGCCGCAGGAGCCACGGGAGCAACCAGGGTGCATTGCCCCCGCTCCCAGACCTCACAGCCCTTGCCGCCCAGGGTCACAACCAAGCCCTGCACCTTGCGAGACAAGCCGGCCAGATCCAGGCCGGTGCGCTCACACAGCATCTTGCCCTCGTAATCATTGACAGTGACCCAAGTGGCCTGCTCCACGAAGCGCAGCAGCTCGTCCCCAGAGAACATGGGCAGCCCCTGTCCCGGATCGAACACGAATGGAATGCCGGCCGCATGCATCTGCTGCGCGTGCTGCAGCATGGCGTCACGCCCGTCGGGCGCAATGATCCCGAGGCGAATGCCCTGCGCGTTCCCGGCGCCGATGGTTTGTGTGTGGGCCTGCATCATGGCGCCAGGATGAAAGGCCGTGATCTGGTTGTTGTCACGGTCGGTCATGATCATGGCCTGGGCGGTGTAGGTGTCCTGCACCTGCCCCACGCAACGGGTGGTGATGCCCAGCGCCTGCAAGCGCTGCAGGTAGGACTCGCCGTCGCTGCCCAGCATGGCCATGGGCACCGCCTCTCCGCCCAGCAAGCGCAGGCTGTAGGCGATGTTCCCCGCACAGCCCCCGAAATCGCGGCGCAGCGCAGGCACCAGGAACGACACATTGAGGATGTGCAACTGGTCGGGCAGGATCTGTTCGGCAAACCGCCCCTCAAAGCCCATGATGGTGTCAAAGGCCAGCGAGCCACAAATCAGAACAGCCATAGTCTCTTTCGTTGTTTGCGCCACCCCAGTGGCGACCTGGAAATCAGGGATAAAAAGCCACCACCCGGTAGCCTGTGATGCGGACCCCTGTGGCGCTGAGCACCAGGGTGCGCGAAACACTCCATTCACCATGGGCCGCCAATTCCTGCGGTGCGTTCCAATGCGCTGGCAAGAGCACACGGCGCAGCACCGGCTGGTCTGCGGCATCCGTCAGGGTCAGCTCCACGGCAGGCATCGCTACCGCGATGGCCGAACGGTTCTTGAGCACGAGCGAAAACTGGTATTCGTCACCGCGCAGTTTCTGAAACGAGGAACTGTCCACTTCGACCGCAGCAATGTCACGCCGCGGCGCCAACACGCAGCCCCACTGGTTGCACAAGGCCTCCAAGCCCGGCCGCAGCGCAGGCACACGCGCTGCCAGATCATCCCGCTCCCGCACCGCCACCTGCGCAGCGAGCAAGGCCACGGACACCAGAAGCACCACGGACAACGCTGCCCTCACCCAGGGTTTGCGCCAGAAGGCCTTGCGCCGGGCCGCGCGCATGAACGACAACTCTTGCACCCCTGGTTCGGCAGCATCGGCGTCGTGGTCGAGGCCCTCTGGCCGGGAATCTTCCGCCGTGGCCTGCTCCACAGCCATCGGGGACGGCGCAGGGATTTCGGTTGGCACCGCAGCGCGGGCGTCGGGGTCCGGCACCTTGGTTAGTGGTGGCTCCTGTGTGGCGCCCTTCTTGGGCTCGGTGGGTGGCACCACCGTTTCTTCGGCCTCAGCCACGGGCAAAGAGGGGGGGCGCGGCGTCGAGCGCAAAGGCGCGAAGGCCCGGTCTGAGGCCTTGGGCAACAACTCCAGTGGCGGCACCTCCGGCAGCGGCGCAAATGCCGCTTGCGCCCCATCGGAGCCCGTGTCTGGCACTGGCAATTCATACCCCGCCGAGGATGGGGCAGGCAATTCGATGGAGGGCCACTCGATCACGCCGCCATCCTCTTCTGCCCGAGGCTGCATGACAGGCGCGGCCGCCTGGGACTGCGCGGCAGGCACTTCCTGGGGTGGACGTGTGGACGCGCCGACGGCGAGCAGCGAAGGCAACACCTCTGCTGCACCAACAGGCTGCGCCCCTTCCACCAAAAAAGCAGGCACCACCGGCTCGGGCACATGCAAAACCGAGGGAACGGGTGGCGGCGCGGCTGGAGGCGGTGGCGACTGCACCGGAGGCTCGATGGCGACCACGGCAGCCGCCAGATCGCTGGGCGCAGTGGTGGAAGCCGATGCCGGGCGCTCCGGCCGAGAAGCAGCTTCCGCCACGCGAGCGGGCGCTGACTCCGGGGCACCCCAGAGCCGCTCTACAGGCTCCGCGCGCCGCACGGGCGCAGGCGGCGGGCGCAGGCGATCGAGCGCCATGTCTGGCAGCAAGGGAGCAGGAGCGGTCGCCTGCAGATGGGCCGAGGCATCGAACACCTGCTGGCAGCTTCCACAGCGCACCCACCCGTCCGAGATGCGCAACTGGTCTGCCACCACCTTGAACAGGGTTCCACAGGATGGGCAGCGGGTGGTCTGGCTCATGGGCTGTGGATTGTAGGGCCGGCTCACCGCCTTCGGCACTGTGGCGCGTCAGCGCCGGGCCGTCATCAGGATCCAGCCGTCTTCCTGGTCGGCCACCGTGAGCTGAACCCAGGGGGCGTAGGCCTGCATCAATTCGTCGGCCTGCCGCTCCAGAATGCCCGCCAGCACCAGGTGCCCGCCTTCGGCCACATGGCTGCACAGCAGCGGCGCCAGCACGCGCAGGGGCGTGGCAAGAATATTGGCCAGCACGGTCTGGTAGCTGCCCTGGGCGAGTTCGGGCAAGCCCGTACGCAACTGCACGCCATTGGCCTGCGCATTGAGTGCCGCAGACTCCACGGCCGCCGGGTCGATGTCCACCGCATCGATGTCCGTGGCGCCGAACTTGGCCGCACCAATGGCCAGAATGCCCGAGCCGCAGCCATAGTCCAGCACCCGGCCCAATACGGCCGGGCTGCCTTGGCGCGCGATCCAGCGCAGACACATGCGCGTGGTGGGATGCGTACCGGTGCCGAACGCCAAGCCAGGGTCCAGACGAATCACCCACTGCGCCTGCGCGGGCGGCTCGTGCCAGGTGGGCACGATCCAGAAATCGGGCGTGATGTCCACCGGCGCAAACTGTGACTGCGTCAGTCGCACCCAGTCCTGGTCCTGCAGCGGCGCCAGCGCCACCACGGTACAGCCTTCAAAAAAATCCTGCACCGCCAACAGCGCCTGTGCTTCGAGCGCCGCCTCCTCGGTGGCAAACAAGGCAACCACCTTGCTGCGCTGCCAACCTGCCTGGGGCGGCGGCATGCCGGGCTCGCCAAAGAGCGCCTGTTCGGCGTCGGTCTGCGCGTCGGCATCTTCGACCGACACGCTGAGCGCCTCCAGCGCTTCCAACGCCTCGCTCAAGGTTTCCACCCGGTCTTGCGGGCACAGCAGGCTCAGTTCATGCATGTTCAGGTTTCCCGCAAATGGCACCCGGCATGGGCACCTGCTTCACTCAGCGCTGGCGCTGGGACAGCCACTCTTCCAGGTAGTGGATGTTGGTGCCGCCTTCCATGAACTTGGCGTCCACCATCAGTTCGCGGTGCAAGGGCACGTTGGTGTTGATGCCTTCGATCACGGTCTCGGACAGGGCTGTGCGCATGCGGGCCAACGCCTGCTCGCGCGTGTCGCCGTGCACGATGAGCTTGCCGATCATCGAGTCGTAGTTGGGCGGCACAAAATAGTTGGTGTAGGCGTGGGAGTCCACGCGCACGCCCGGCCCACCCGGCGCATGCCACATCGTGATCCGCCCGGGGGAAGGTGTGAACTTGTACGGATCCTCGGCGTTGATCCGGCATTCGATCGCGTGGCCACGGATCTCGATCTGGCGCTGGGTGAAGGGCAGCTTCTCGCCCGCAGCCACCATGATCTGCGTCTTGACAATGTCCACCCCGGTGATCCATTCGGTCACCGGATGCTCCACCTGCACGCGGGTGTTCATTTCTATGAAGTAGAACTCACCGTTCTCGTAGAGAAACTCGAACGTGCCCGCGCCCCGATAGCCGATCTTCTTGCAGGCAGCGACGCAGCGGTCGCCAATGCGATCGATCATTCGACGCGGAATACCGGGAGCAGGCGCCTCCTCGATCACCTTCTGGTGGCGCCGCTGCATGGAGCAGTCGCGCTCGCCCAGGTACACGGCGTTGCGGTGCTTGTCGGCCAGGATCTGGATCTCGATGTGGCGCGGGTTCTGGAGGAATTTCTCCATATAGACCGCCGGATTGCCAAACGCGGCACCCGCTTCGGCCTTGGTCATCTGTACCGCGTTGATGAGTGCCGCCTCGGTGTGCACCACGCGCATGCCGCGCCCGCCACCGCCACCTGCGGCCTTGATGATGACGGGATAGCCAATGGCCTTGGCGATGCGCTTGATCTGCACCGGATCGTCAGGCAGTTCGCCATCCGATCCCGGCACACAGGGTACGCCTGCCTTGATCATGGCCTGCTTGGCCGACACCTTGTCGCCCATGATGCGGATCGACTCCGGCGTGGGGCCGATGAACTGAAAGCCGCTGCGCTCCACGCGCTCGGCAAAGTCGGCGTTTTCCGACAGGAAGCCATAGCCGGGGTGAATGGCCTCGGCGTCGGTCACCTCGGCCGCCGAGATGATGGCCGGCATGTTGAGGTAGGACAGCGGCGAGGGCGCAGGGCCTATGCAGACGGCCTCCTCGGCCAGCTTGACGTACTTGGCGTCACGGTCGGCCTCGGAATAAACCATCACCGCCTTGATGCCCAGTTCATGGCAGGCACGCTGGATACGGAGGGCGATTTCGCCGCGATTGGCGACCAGAATCTTTTTAAACATGTTGTTTGTCCACCATGCGACGTGATGAATGCGAATGCGGCGCCTGCAATTGAAGCGCCCCGCACAAGGGCCAGCAGCACTCCCATGTTCGGGCGTCGGCGGTATCTCCCCTCCCGGAGGCGGCAGCCCCGCGAGACATGGGAGAAGCTGCACAGCCGCTCACGGGCTTGCTCCCCATCACTCGATCACGAACAGGGGTTGACCGTACTCCACTGCCTGGCCGTTCTCACCCAAAATGCGCGTGACCGTGCCGCTCTTGTCGGCCTCGATCTCGTTGAGAATCTTCATGGCCTCGATGATGCAGAGCGTCTCGCCTTCCTTGACCTGGCTACCCACCTCGACGAAGGGCTTGGCACCAGGGCTGGAAGAACGGTAGAACGTTCCCACCATGGGCGACTTGACCACATGGCCCTTGACCTCGGCCACCGCCGGAGCGGGCAACTCAGCCACCGGAGCCGCAGCGGGCTGCGCTGGGGCGGCGGCTGCGGGCGCAGGGGCGGCTGCGGGGACATACTGCTGGACCACGGTGGGGCCGCTCTTGACGATGCGAACCTTGCCCTCGGCCTCGGTGATTTCCAGTTCGGAGACGTTGGACTCCGAGACCAGGTCGATCAGGGTCTTGAGTTTTCGCAGATCCATGTGAGCTTCCTCAGCAAAACTGAACAGGGCGCGAATGTACCCCAATTCACGTCATCTTTGGCCTACGATCGACTTTTTAATTCAATAGCCGCCAACTACAGGCCACAGGCCACAGGCCAGCAGCCATCAGCCCAGGCGCAGCCAGGCGCGCAGGTCACCGTCGGTCACCTGTCCCATTTTACGATGCAAGATGCGCCCATCTGCACCGAACAGTACCGAAAACGGCAGGCCGCCATGCAGATTCCCCAGAGAACGCGCCAGCTCTATGCCACCCTGCCCCGCCATGGCCACAGGGAATGTCACCGGCGAGCGCTCCAGGAATCCTTTGACGGATGCAAGCTGATCGACCGCAATTCCAAGCACCTTCCAGTTTTTTGACGCATTTTCACGGTAAAAACCATCCAGCAAGGGCAGCTCTGCAATGCAGGGAGGGCACCAGGTCGCCCAGAAGTTCACCAACAGCGGATTGCCGCGCAGCGACTGCACGGACAGGGTCTCGCCCACGGGTGTTTCAAAGCTGCGATCCCAAAAAGCACTGCCCGCGTCCTGTTCTGCTGCCGTGGGGCGACCACGCCACCAGGCCCAGCCGCCCCCGGCGGCGGCTGACGCCACACCCACGCCTGCCAGCAGCGCCCATTGCCGGCGCGACAGCAGTGGAACCTCCCCTGCCGCCGCCTTCATCTCGGCCTGGGCCGGGTCTTGCGCTTCTTCCGTCATACGCTGATTCACGTTTCGTTCTCCAACAAGCGGCGCACCGCCTGCACATCACCCCGTGGCGGGCGGCCCTTGCGGTCCAGACGCAGCGCACCGCGCAGATCGTCCAGGTCGTACACCAACAGGTGCACTCCGACCACCAACCCCAGCGACCGCTGCGGGCAGGCCACACTGAGGACGTCCACCGTCTGGCCATGCAAACCCGGCACCGAGCCAGGTTCGTAGTTCACGCCCTGGTTGATCAGGGCAATCTCTGCCGATTTCGGATCATCGCAGAACAACTGCAGGTAAATGTCCGACAGCCGCGTGGCCGTGCCGTGCCACACGGCTCCGCCAAGGTGGGGTCGAAAAGCGGCCAAGCGCTCCATCCACTCCAGCGCCAGCGCACGCAGGGCACGCAACTCGGTCGGCTGGGTGTCTGCGCAATAGAGGGCAATGTGCTCGCGCACCGCGTCCTCGACCACATCGTTGTCCGGCAAAGGGCTGCGCGCCGGCAGGCCCAGCAGCTTGACCGCCCGCCGCTTGGCGGGACCATACTCCAGCCCCTCCTCCACCACCATGCGGGCGGCGGCCTGGGCAATTTCAGCGTCAAGGGGCAAGGAGGTCATAGCAAGCGCATTGTGACGGCTGCGCGGTCCGGACCGGGCGATCTCCCCGCGCAGCCCAGGGCCGCCCCGGTTGTTCAGGCAAAAAAATGCTATTATTTTTATAGCTATTTGCGCAATTAGAATGCGCCTTGAATGCCAATTTCATTCAAAGAATTCATCCATGCACATCCATATCCTGGGCATTTGCGGAACCTTCATGGGCGGGCTGGCCGCACTGGCGCGCGCGGCGGGCCACCGCGTCACGGGCTGCGACGCAGGCGTTTACCCTCCCATGAGCGACCAACTGCGCGCACTGGGCATCGACCTGATCGAGGGCTACAGCGCCGACCAGCTGGCGCTGCAGCCTGACCTGTACGTCATCGGCAACGTGGTGAGCCGTGCGCGCCTGGCCGACGGCAGCCCCAAGTTCCCCCTGATGGAAGCCATTCTGGACAGTGGCGCCGCCTATACCAGCGGCCCCCAGTGGCTCAGCGAGCATATCCTGCAGGGGCGCCATGTGCTGGCCGTGGCGGGCACGCATGGGAAAACCACCACGACCTCGATGCTGGCCTGGATCCTGGAGTGCGCGGGTCAGGAGCCAGGCTTTCTGGTGGGTGGGGTGCCACTGAACTTCGGCGTTTCGGCCAGGCTGGGCGCCGCCCGGCGGCCCCAGCCCGGCGCTGGTCCCAAGGGCGAGGCACCGCTGTTCGTGATCGAAGCCGATGAATACGACACCGCTTTCTTCGACAAGCGCAGCAAGTTTGTGCACTACCGGCCACGCACCGCCGTGCTGAACAACCTGGAATTCGACCACGCCGACATTTTTGACGACCTGGCCGCCATCGAGCGCCAGTTCCACCACCTGGTGCGGACCGTACCGCCCTCGGGCTGCGTGGTGGCCAACGGCCTGGAGGAAAGCCTGACCCGCGTGCTGCACCAGGGCTGCTGGAGCCCGGTGCTGACTTTTGGCGCGGCAGTGAGCGACTTCACCGCACAGGGGGAGCCGCACGACTTTGCCGTGCTGCAACATGGCCGCAAGGTCGCGCAGGTGCAATGGGCACTGGGCGGCGTGCACAACCAGCTCAACGCGCTGGCCGCCATCGCGGCAGCCCACCATGTGGGTGTGGCACCGCAGGATGCAGCCCAGGCCCTGGCCCGCTTTGAGAACGTGCGCCGCCGCATGGAGCGGCGCGGCATGGTACGCGGCATCACTGTGTACGACGACTTTGCCCACCACCCCACGGCCATGCGCACCACACTGGACGGCTTGCGGCGGCAGGTGGGAAGCAGCGCGCGAATCCTGGCCGTGTTCGAGCCACGCAGCAACACCATGAAGCTGGGCACCATGAAAGCGCAGTTGCCCTGGGCACTGGAGAGCGCCGATCTGGCGTTCTGCCACACCGCTGGGCTGGACTGGGATGCCGCCGCAGCGCTGGCACCCCTGGGCACCGGCCCCGGTGGCCGCGCACAAACGGCCCCCAATGTGGAGCACCTGGTGGCCCAGGTGGTGCAGGCCGCACAAGCGGGCGATCACATCGTCTGCATGAGCAACGGCGCCTTTGGCGGCGTGCACGAGCGCTTGCTGCAAGCGCTGGGCAAAGCCCACTGATGCGGCCCGCGCCGCTTTAGCTATTATTTTTGTAGCGCTTTGCGCCCTATTGAAGGGCGCAAAACACCTATTCCATCAGTAAGCGATGGTCATTCCCTGCAGGTCAATACGCACCACAGGGCGCGACAGCGCTGCAGTCACTGCGCGTGCAAACTGGCCCAGCCACTCGCGATCGCCCAGCCGGGAGACGCCCGCATCCCGCGCCACCACCAGCACCTTGTCGGCCAGCAGCACCTTGCCGCTGGCACGCAGAGGCTCGCACTCCATGGCAGTGAATTCGCCATCGAGCCAGAGCCGCGCCTCTTCGTGCGCCATGGGTGCGACGCCATCGAGTTCGAAACGAAATTCCTGACTTTGACCCAGGGAAACCGTCACTACGCTATGCATGAAATGCCTTTCAGTGGGGGATAAGAAACAGCCGCTAGCTTACACCTTGGCACGCTGGCGGCGCGCCAGAACGGCCTGAGACAGGTCGGCCAGCGCGTGGAGCGAGTCGTCCCAGCCCAGGCAGGCGTCGGTGATGCTCTTGCCGTATTCCAGTGCACCGGGCTGGTCCTTGCCCGGCGTGAACTTCTGCGCGCCTGCCACCAGATGGCTTTCGATCATGACGCCGAACACGTTGTGCGAGCCCGCAGCGATCTGAGCGGCAATGTCCCCCGCCACGTCGCGCTGCTTCTCGTGCTGCTTGCTGCTGTTGGCGTGGCTGCAGTCCACCATCAGCGTCGGCAGAAGCTTGGCGGCTTCCAGTTCCTTGCAGGCGGCGGCCACACTGGTCGCATCGTAGTTGGGCGCCTTGCCGCCACGCAGGATGACGTGGCAGTCCTTGTTGCCCTTGGTATTGACGATGGCGACCTGGCCATTCTTGTGCACCGACAGGAAGTGATGACCCCGGCTGGCCGACTGGATGGCGTCGGTGGCAATACGGATGTTGCCGTCCGTGCCGTTCTTGAAGCCGATCGGCGCCGACAGGCCCGAGGCCAGCTCGCGGTGCACCTGGCTCTCCGTCGTGCGCGCACCGATGGCACCCCAGGCGATCAGGTCGCCGATGTACTGGGGCGAGATCACGTCCAGGAACTCGCTGGCCGCCGGCACGCCCAGGCGGTTGATCTCAATGAGCAACTGGCGTGCGATGCGCAGCCCCTCGTCGATGCGGTAGCTCTCGTCCAGATAGGGGTCATTGATGAGGCCCTTCCAGCCCACGGTGGTGCGCGGCTTCTCGAAGTACACGCGCATCACGATCTCCAGCGTGCCCTGGTACTGGGCGCGCACTTCCTTCAGGCGGCGCGCATAGTCCAGCGCAGCCGCCGGGTCATGGATGGAGCACGGGCCGATCACCACCAGCAGGCGGTCGTCCTTGCCGTGCATGATCTGGTGGATGGTCTTGCGCGTCTGGGTGATCAACTGCTCCACCGCCGTGCCACGGATCGGGAAGAAGCGAATCAGGTGTTCGGGAGGGGGCAGCACGGTGATGTCCTTGATGCGTTCGTCGTCGGTCTCGCTGGTTTTCTCGACGCTTTGGTACCAGGCATCACTGGCGCTCAGGGCTTTGGGGCTCATGGGGTGCTTTCTGTGAGAAGTGGAAAGGGAAAACGCTCAAAAACAAAAAACCGCCGGGCTTTGCAGCTTCGGCGGTTGGGTGGGAAGTGTCTGGGTGCTCGCGCGCTCGCCTCTCATCCGCCTGGGACCGAGAACCAAAACCAAAAGTAAAAAGCGAAGCGCGATGGCATAGGGGCCGAATGTAGCATATTTGCGTTGCACTGCAGTATCGCGCCCGCGCCCGGCATTTCAGCCACGCAGCCGCTTCCACCAGGCCGCCATGCGCATCCAGGGCGTGGTGCCGGGAGGTGGCGAAGACTCCGGCACACCGCTGAGCAGGCTGGTGCCGCCCTGCTCATACATATCGATGAGCAACACCCCCTCGCCCAGAGTGCGCCAGGCCAGCAGTTCCACACGGTCAAAAGCGGCGCCTTCGCGGCTGCTGCGGCGCTCCAGCGCCTTGAGCCAGTCTTCGGCCGCCCTGCGCAGTTCGCGCAGAGCACTCTGGTAAGCACCGAACTCGTACAACGCATGCCAGGCCGAGCCAAGCCCGGTGATGAAACGCTGGTGCTCACGCACCGTACCCACCAGGCCTTGCGCATGCTGCGTGACCAGCGCCGCCTCGTGGCGCGCATGGCGCACCTTGACGGCCTCGTCGATCACCTGGGCCAAAGCACCCACGCTGTCGCGCATCTGGCGCGAATCCTCGTCCGCCACGCCCTCGCGCAGAAAACGGCTGATATCGCCAAATGTCTGGAGCGTTTGCAAGGACAAGGGGCGAGAGGCAGCCATGGCACGATTGTCCAACCTTCCCCCGCCATGCGCACCGGCCACCGACGCCCCCAGCCCCGAGGTGGTGCATGGCCGCAACACCTGCGGGCACTTCCGCCCCAAACCCCAGTAGCGGGCGCGGCCCCACCAGGGCTCCCGCGCAAGGGCCGCCCCGCAGTGCAGGGAGCGTCCCCCTGCCCGAATTGCGCAGCGATGCGAGAGCGGGGGGAAGGTGCCGAAGGCGACAAGGGGGGTGCCCCCTCCACCTATGCCGTGCCGCCCACCGTCAGCCCGTCGATGCGCAGGGTGGGCTGGCCCACGCCCACCGGCACGCTCTGGCCCTCCTTGCCGCAGGTGCCCACGCCGCTGTCCAGGCGCATGTCGTTGCCGATCATGCTGACCTTCTTGAGCGATTCGGGGCCGCTGCCCACGATGGTGGCGCCCTTGACGGGGTAGAGGATCTTGCCGTTCTCCACCCAGTAGGCCTCGCTGGCCGAAAACACGAACTTGCCCGAGGTGATGTCCACCTGCCCACCCCCAAAGTTGGTGGCATAGAGGCCCTTGCGGATGCTGGCAATGATCTCCTTCGGGTCCTTGTCGCCCGCCAGCATGTAGGTGTTGGTCATGCGCGGCATGGGAATGTGGGCATAGCTTTCACGCCGGCCATTGCCGGTGGGCGCCACGTTCATCAGGCGGGCATTCATGCGATCCTGGATGTAGCCGCGCAGAATGCCGTCCTCGATCAGCACATTGCAGCCGCTGGGCTGGCCCTCGTCGTCCACATTGAGCGAGCCGCGCCGGTCGGCCAGCGTGCCGTCGTCCAGCACGGTCACGCCCTTGGCGGCCACGCGCTGGCCGATGCGCCCGCTGAAGGCACTGGAGCCCTTGCGGTTGAAGTCGCCCTCCAGCCCGTGGCCCACGGCCTCGTGCAGCAGAATGCCGGGCCAGCCGGGCCCGAGCACCACCGTCATTTCGCCGGCCGGCGCGGGTCGGGATTCCAGGTTGACCAGTGCGGTGTTGACCGCCTCTTCCACATAACGCCCGATCTGGACGTCGTCGAAATACGCCAGGCCGAAACGCCCGCCCCCGCCCGCAGAGCCCACCTCCCGGCGACCGCCCTGCTCCGCAATCACCGTGACGGACAGGCGCACCAGCGGGCGCACATCGGCGGCCAGGGTGCCATCGGCACGCGCTACCAGCACCACGTCGTATTCGCTGGCCAGCCCGGCCATGACCTGCACCACGCGCGGATCGCGGGCACGGGCGCGCTGCTCCACCTTCTCCAGCAAGGCCACCTTGGCCGTGCTGTCCAGCGTGGCAATCGGATCGACGGCCGGGTACAGGCTGCGGCTTTTGGCCACCTTGCGTGCCTTGGCAGCCACCCGCGCGGAATGCCCCGCCGCCGCAATGCTGCGCACCGTGCGTGCAGCGTCCAACAGGGAGGCTTCGGAGATGTCGTCCGAATAGGCGAAGGCCGTTTTTTCTCCGCACACGGCACGCACGCCCACCCCCTGGTCGATGGAAAACGAGCCGGTCTTGACAATGCCTTCCTCCAGGCTCCAGCCCTCGCTGCGGGTGGTCTGGAAGTACAGGTCGGCATCGTCCACGCGGTGGGCGCGGATCTCTGCCAGGGCCCGTGCCAGGTGGCTTTCGTCCAGGCCAAAAGGGGCCAGGAGACACTGCTGGGCCTGGGCGATGCGATCAATGGTGGGCGCGCTGCGCGGCGCGCCAAGGGTGGGGCGAGAGGTCATCCGCAGGATTTTAGGCGGCCACGGCCCAGTGCGCCTCAGGCCACCACCGGTTTGCCGGGAACCGGCAGGCGCTGCGCCCGCGCAATCGACATGAGAATGCCCAGCGCCAGGCCCAAGGTCACCATGGCCGTGCCCCCGTAGCTCACAAACGGCAGTGGCACCCCCACCACGGGAAGCATGCCACTGACCATCCCCATGTTCACAAACGCATAGGTGAAGAAGATCATGGACACCGCGCCTGCCATGAGTCGGCCAAACAGCGTTCCCGCGCCCATGGCAATGGCCAGGCTTCGCCAGACGAGCATCAGAAAACCGAACACCAACACGAGGTTGCCCAGCAGCCCGAACTCCTCGGAATAGGCGGCAAAGATGAAGTCCGTGGTGCGCTCCGGAATGAACTCCAGGTGCGTCTGCGTCCCCGCCATGAAGCCCTTGCCAAAAACCCCGCCGGAGCCGATGGCAATCATGCCCTGGATGATGTGGAACCCTTTGCCCAGGGGGTCGCGCGTGGGATCCAGCAGCGTGCAGATGCGCTGCTGCTGGTAATCATGCAGGATGGGCCAGCGCACGCCGTCGGCACACCAATCGTCGCCCATCGCCACCAGCACGGCAATGCCGACCAAACCCAGCACCACGGGCGGCAGCACCAGCCTCCAGGGCAGGCCGGCGAAATAGATCACGGAAAGCCCTGCCGCCAGCACCAGCAGCGACGTGCCCAGATCGGGCTGCTTCATGATCAGCCCCACGGGCAGCGCCAACAACAGCCCCGCCACGACAAAGTCCAACGGACGCAACTGCCCTTCGCGCCGCTGGAACCACCAGGCCAGCATCAGCGGCATGGCAATCTTGAGAATCTCGCTGGGCTGGATGACGATGCCTACGTTGACCCAGCGCTGCGCCCCCTTCTTGGTGATGCCGAACAGGGCCACCGCCACCAGCAATGCCACCCCGGCCAGGTACAGCGGCACGGCAAACGCCATGATGCGCTGGGGTGGCACCTGGGCCACCAGGAACAAAATGCCCGCTGCGATCAGCATGTTGCGCCCATGGTCCACAAACCGTGTACCGTGGTCATAGCCCGCCGAATACATGGCCACCAAGCCCACGCCTGCCAGCATGAGGACAATGGCCACCAGCCAGCCGTCAAACCCCCTGAACAAGGGGAGGACGCGTTGCAGCAGGGTGGGCTTGTCGATCGTGGTGGCCATCCCGCGATTATCGCGGCCAGCGCGCAGCCCCTCCAGGGTCAGGTCCGCTGGCGAAACGCCATGACGGCCTGGTTGCGCAGCGTGCGCAGCAGCCCCAGCACCTTGTCATCCACCGCCAGGGCGCCGGGGCGCTCCTGGTCCGCATAGATCAGCGCAAACGGCCGCCCCTTGATCTGCAGGGGCAGCAGCAAGAAGGTGGGCGCATTGAGCCCCTTGCGGTACCACGCAGGAAGACGCTCCTGCATGCGGGCCTCGGTGGCGTCGCTGATGAGGGTATCGGCCCCACGCACACAGACCGCGGTGAACAGGTCGGCGGTTTCGCGCAAGGGCACCGCCAGGGAACGCACCGCCGCTTCGCTACCCTCCCCCAGCCCGAAGCGTCCCGTGAGCACGTCGGCGCGCGCATCACGCAGGGCAAACACGATGCGGCGCGCACCCAGCGCGCGGAACATGGCCTCCAGAATCATGCGCAGCACATCGTTGAGCGCAAAACCCTCGTTGACCATGGCATTGGTCACATCCTGGATGCCGGCCGACAGCACGTCCGCCATCTGCGCCTGGGCCTGGGGGCCACTGACAGGGGCCTGCACCGTCAGCGGCTGGGTGGCATGGGGATGCAGCTCGTGCGGCGCCAGCTCATCGCTGGCGGCGGCATCCACCACCGGCGCAGGCAAGCGCAGCAGACGTGCGGCGGCACTGTCGGGGGCCACCTGCAACTCCAGCGCCTGCGCCAGCGCCACCAACTGCTGGCGCGCGCGCAAGGTCGCATCGGCAAAGGCTTGTGGCTGCAGGGCCAGGGTGCGCGACCATTCCGAACCCAGCTTTTGCAGGCGAGCGTCCAACTGCTGCGGCTCCGTCTGCAGGATGGCCGTGGCCACTTCATTGGCCGCCCGCGCCAGCCAGCGCAGGCCCTCGGCCCCCTTCTCTGGCGGGCGGTGGGGCGGCGCCCCCAGCGGTTTGCGAATGCAGCGCTGCAAGGTTTCGGGCAGGCCCCACACCCGCGCCACGCCAGCGCCCAGGTCCTCCAACCCCAGCCCCAGCACCTGCATCGCGGCCGCCTCCTCCTCAGTGCCCGCCGCCACGGCGGTGCGGATCTGCGCCGCCTCTTCGGCGAAGTAGAAGGAACACAGCATGCGGCCCAGGTTCTGGAACAGTGCACCGATGAACGACTCCTCCGACATGGCCGCGCCACCCAGCTCGGAGGCCAGCGACGCAGCCATCATGGCGCGCAAAAACTCCTCGCGCATCTGCCCCGCATGCTGCCTGTCCTGCATGTGCTCCAGCAACACCAAGCCCAGCGCCATGTTGCGCACGGCATTGAAGCCCACCAGGCTGACTGCGCGCGAGACCGTGCTGACCGAGCCTTGGCTGGCATGCGCAAACAGCACGCTGTTGACCAGACGCAGCAGCTTGTGCGTCAGTGCCACGTCCTTGAGGATTTCGCGTGTGAGGTCGCTGATGCTGTCGTCCTCGGAGCTGGCCACGCGCTGGATGCGCGCCACCGAATCCGACAGCGCCGGAAAGTCGCTCTTGTGGCGCATGCGCCGCAGCAAAAAGTCCAGCGTGGCGTTGCCCGCTGTGGTGGAGGCACTCACCGGTGCGGCCCAGGCCTGCAGCGCATCGCGGAACTCCGCTGCCGAGGCATAGCGCTGCGCCGGGTCACGGGCCAAGGCGTGCTGCAGGATGGCGCGCAAGGCATCGTCCACACCGCTGCCCAGGTCTTTGGGCAGCTCGATGCGGTCGTTGGCAATGCGATACAGGGCCTGCCAGGTATCGGTCTGGTGGATCAGGGGGCGGCCCGTCAACAGCTCCACCAGCACCAGCGCGGCAGAGTAGATGTCCATCGCAGGCGCGGGCGGCATGCTGGCCGTGGCCTCGGGCGCCATGTAGGCCGGGGTACCGCTGGCCAACTGCGCATCGGGCGTGCTGGCCACGGCGGCAGCAAGGCCAAAGTCCATGACACGGGCGTTGCGCTGGGCGTCCACCATCACGTTCGAGGGTTTCAGGTCGCGGTGCACGATGCCCGCCGCGTGGGCCGCCTGCAGGCCGTCGAGCACATCCACCACCAGGGACACCGCGTCGTGTGGCGCACAGCGCCCCTGCCGCTCCAGGTGCTCGGCCAGCGTGCAGCCGGGCACATATTCAAAGACGATGTAGGGCTGCTGGCCCTGCACATCGGCCTCGAACACGGGCACGATGTGCGGATGCGCCAGGCGCCCCACATGGCGTGCCTCACGCAGCCAATGCTCCAGCACCGCGGCGGCGTCCTGCCCCTGCACCGGCGGCAGCAGCTTGATGGCCACCTCGCGCTGCAGGCGCGGATCGTGTGCCAGCCACACGCTGGCCTGCGCCCCCTTGCCCAGCAGGCGCCTGAGTTCAAAGCGCCCCACGGCGGCAGGCTGTGCACCGCCTCCGGTCAGCAGGCGCTTGGCAGTGGAGAGCGGGGCAAAATCGGGCATCGTGGGCCTGGGTTTGTAACAGTCTGTTCGCACATCTTATGCCTGCGCTTGCGCTTTGTACCAGTGTTTGCACCGGCTCCTCTTTTTGTCGCACCATGGCCACAACCCATCTGCTCTACCTGCACGGTTTTCGCTCCTCCCCCCAGTCTGCCAAGGCCCGACGCATGGCGCAGCATGTGGCCCAACACCACCCAGGACTGCACTTCTGGTGCCCCCAGCTCCCCCCCTCGCCGCGCCTGGCCATGGAGCAGGTGGCCCAGGGCATCGCCCAATGGCCGCTCGACCAGATGGCCGTGGTGGGCTCTTCGCTGGGCGGCTACTACGCCACCTGGGTGGCACGCCAGGCCCACTGTTCGAGTGTGCTGCTGAATCCGGCGGTGAATCCGGCCCGCGACCTGGAGCGCTACATCGGCGAACAAACCGCCTGGCACCAGCCCGAGGAGCGTTTTTTCTTCCGGCCCGAGTACGTGCAGGAGTTGCGCGCGCTGGACCTGCGCGGCCAGCCCCCGGCCGGGCCCGAGCTGGCCATCATCGCCAAGGGAGACGAAGTGCTGGACTGGCGCGAGATGGTGGCACGCTACCCCCAGGCCCGGTTGCGCCTGCTGGAAGGCGGAGACCATGCGCTGAGCGACTTCGACACGCACCTGGACGCCATCGTGGACTTCCTCGAACTGGCCTGACCCCTCCCTGCGGCAAGCCCATGGGACAATCGCGCCCATGTACGCATTGTTTGAAGAAGCCGGCAAGTTCCTGGCCGGTCGCATCCTGTCCGAAGCCGAGACCTCAGCCCAGATCGAGCTCGATTCCGGCAAACGGGTCAAGGCCAAGGCCGCCCACATCCTGCTCAAGTTCGAAAAGCCCGCTCCCGCCGAACTGGTGGTCCAGGCCCAGGCCGTGGCTGCCACCATCGAGCTGCCGCTGGCTTGGGAATTCGCCCCCGAGGAGGAATTCGGCTTTGCCGACCTGGCGCGCGACTACTTTTCCACCAGCGCCACGCTGGCCGAGCAGGCCGGCGCACTGTTCGCGCTCTACGATGCGCCGCACTACTTCCGCCGCGCCGGCAAGGGCCGCTTCAAGAAAGCCCCGGCCGAAATCCTGCAGCAGGCGCTGGCCGCCATCGAAAAGAAAAAGCTGGTGATGCAGCAGATCGCCGACTGGGCCGAGCAACTGGGCCAGGGCGAGTGCCCGCAGCCCATCCGCGAGCAGCTCTACAAAATTCTGTTCCGCCCCGACAAGAACGCGCCCGAATACAAGGCCGTGGTCGAGGCCAGCCGCGCCACGCACACCGCGCCGCTGGCGCTGTTGCAGAAGGCGGGCGCCATCGATTCGAGCTACCAATTCCACTGGAAGCGCTTCCTGTTCGACTTCTTCCCCAAGGGCACGGGCTTTCCCGCCGTCGCCGCGCCCCAGCCACCGGCAGACCTGCCGCTGGCCCCCGTGCAAGCCTATTCCATCGACGACTCGCAGACCACCGAGATCGACGACGCGCTCTCGGTGCAGGGCCTGGGCACGGGCACCGTCACGCTGGGCATCCACATTGCCGCACCGGGCCTGGCCATCCAGCCCGGCGGCGACCTGGACAAGCTGGGCCGCACGCGCCTGTCCACCGTCTATATGCCGGGCTACAAGATCACCATGCTGCCCGACGCCGTGGTGCAGATCTATACCCTGGACGAAGGCCGCGCCAACCCGGCCGTGTCGCTCTACGCGACCATCGACGAGCAGACCCTGGAGATCACCGCCACCGAAACACGCCTGGAGCGCGTGCCCGTGGCCGTGAACCTGCGCCACGACCAGCTTGACCACATCGTCACCGAGGCCTGGCTGCAAGACCCATCGATTCAGCATGAAAACACGCCCCAGGCCTTGCTGGAAAGGCGCGAGCAGCTATCCTTTTTGTACCGCCTGGCGCTCAAACTGAAGGCCGGGCGCGAGCTGGTGCGCGGCAAGCCCGAAACCTTCAACCGCCCCGACTACACCTTCCGCCTGCACGGCAACGACGGCGCCGAGCCGCAGGGCACGGAGCAGGTCACCATCGGCACGCGCAAGCGCGGCGCGCCGCTGGACCTGATCGTGGCCGAGGCCGCCATCGTCGCCAACAGCACCTGGGGCCAGATGCTGGCCGAACACGGCGTGCCCGGCATCTACCGCAGCCAGGCCAGCCTGGCACCGGGCGTGAAGGTGCGCATGGGCACCAAGGCCCTGCCGCACGCGGGCATCGGCGTGAAGAGCTACGCCTGGGCCACCTCGCCGCTGCGCCGCTACACCGACCTGGTGAACCAGTGGCAGATCATTGCCTGCGCGCGCCACGGCAAGACCGCCGCACTGGCCGCGCCGTTCAAACCCAAGGACGCCGACCTGTTCTCCATCATCAGCAGCTTCGATGCCGCCTACAGCGCCTACAACGGCTACCAGGCCGGCATGGAGCGCTTCTGGACGCTCAAGTACCTGGAGCAGAACGGCATCACCGAGCTGGAAGCCACCGTCTTCAAGGAAGGGCCCGGCGGCAGCTTTCTGGTGCGCGCCGATGCGCTTCCGCTGGTCTTCCCGGTGCTGGGCGCGCAAAACCTGCCGCGCGGCGCGCGCATCCGCGTGCGCCTGGGCGAGGTCGATGAGATCGCGCTGGACGTGCACGGCACCCTGATCGAGCGCCTAGACGACCCTGCGGACCCGAGCGACGACGGCCCCGTGGACGAGGCCGAGGACGACGAAGCCCTGCAGGCCGGCCCCATCGCCATTGCCGTGGACGTCAACGAGCCCGAGGCCGGCGCAAGCACCGATAATCCCTCCCCGTGAAACCGCTGACTTCCTTCCTCTCCCAGTGGAACACGCTGCAGCTGACGCTGGGCGTGTCGGTGGCGCTGCATGCCGCCGTGCTCTCGGTGCGCTTTGTCGATCCCGCAGGGTTTGACCGCATGTTCCAGGACACGCCGCTGGAGGTCATCCTGGTCAACGCCCAATCCAACGAGAAGCCCGACAAGGCCCAGGCCATTGCCCAGTTCTCGCTGGCCGGGGGCGGCGACGCCGACAAGGGCCGCGCCACCAGCCCCCTGCCCTACTCGGCACTGACCACCGTGGGCGACGACTTCGAGGAAGCCCAGCGCAAGATGGACGCGCTGCAGGAGCAGCAAACCCTGCTGCTTGCCCAGTTGCGCAAGGACATTGCCGCGCTGCCCGCACCCGACCCGCGCAAGCCCGCGCAGAACGCCCAGGAGGCAGCCGAGCAGGAGCGCCGCCGCCAGCTCATCAAGATGCTGGCCGAGATCGAAAAGCGCATCAACGAAGAAAACTCCCGCCCCAAGAAGCGCTACATCAGCCCCGCCACGCGCGAGGAGGTGTACGCCGTCTATTACGACCAGCTGCGCCGCAAGGTCGAGGACAAGGGCACGGTCAACTTCCCCGAATACGGCGGCAAGAAGCTCTACGGCGAGCTGGTCATGATCCTCACCGTCAACCACGACGGGCGCGTGCTCGGCACCGAGATCGTGCAGGGCTCGGGCAACTCGCGCCTGGACCGCCAGGCCGAAGCCATTGCCGTGGGCGCCGGGCCGTTCGGCAGCTTCAACCCCGACATGCGGCAGAAGGCAGACCAGATCGCCGTCGTCTCGCGCTTCAGGTTCACCCGCGACCAAACGCTGGAAACCTCCGTCCGATGACCCGCCCCACCGACCTGTACTGCGTCATGGGCAACCCGGTGGAGCACAGCCGCTCGCCGTGGATCCACGCCCGCTTTGCCGAACTCACGGGCCAGGCCCTGGCGTACGAACGCCGCCTGGTGCCACTCGACGGCTTTGGCGCTGCGCTGCGCGACTTTGCCCAGGCGGGCGGGCGCGGCTGCAACATCACCGTGCCCTTCAAGCTGGAGGCGGCGCAGGCTGCCAGCGTGCGCAGCGAGCGCGTGCAACTGGCGGGCGCAGCCAACACCCTGAGCTTCATCGACGGCACCATCCATGCCGACAACACCGACGGCCTGGGCCTGGTGGCCGACATCGAGCAAGGCGCCGACTTCGCCCTGGCCGGGCGCGACGTGCTGCTCGTCGGCGCGGGCGGCGCCGCCGCCGGGGCCCTGGGCCCGCTGCTGGCCGCGGGCCCGCGCCGCGTGGTGGTGGCCAACCGCACGCTGGAGCGTGCCCAGGCGCTGGTGCAATCGCACGCCGCGCTTGCAGCGCTACAAAAAACAGAGCTATCAGCGCAGTTCCCACAAGCGCTGGAGCATGATTTTGATCTCATCATCAACGCCACCGCCAGCAGCCTGGCCGGTGCCGAAGTACCCGTGCCTGCGCGCGTGCTGCGCCCCGGCAGCCTGGCCTACGACATGATGTACGGCCCTGCCGCCGAGGGCTTTCTCGGCTGGGCGCGTGAGCACGGCGCGACGCCGCGCGACGGCCTGGGCATGCTGGTGGAACAGGCCGCCGAGGCCTTCCGCATCTGGCGCGGCGTGCGCCCGCCCAGCGGCCAGGTGCTGGCCCAGCTGCGCGCGCTGATGGCCACACCCGCCGCGCACTGAGCGCCCACCGCCCATGAAAGCCCTGCTGCGCTGGATCGGCCTCGTCGCGTTCGCGGTGCTCGCGCTGGAGCTGTTCTTCGTGCTGCGCATCGCCGCCATGGCGGCAGTCAACCCCGAATCCACCACCTTCCAGCGCTCCGAGGCCTGGGCGCAGATCGCCAGCGGCGGCCCGCTGCGCTGGCGCCAGCAGTGGGTGCCTTATGCGCAGATCAGCGGCCACCTCAAGCGCGCCGTGATCGCCTCGGAGGACGACGGCTTCGTCAACCACGAGGGCGTGGACTGGAACGCCATCGAAAAGGCCTGGGAACGCAACGCCAAGGCCGAGGCACAAACCGCCAAGGCCCAGGCCCGCGCACCCGACAAGCCGGTGCGCGCACCCAAGATCCGCGGCGGCTCCACCATCACCCAGCAGCTGGCCAAGAACCTGCTGCTCTCGGGCGAGCGCACCCTCGTGCGCAAGGGCCAGGAATTTGTGCTCACGCTGGCGCTGGAGCAGTTCCTGAGCAAGGAACGCATCCTGGAGATCTACCTCAACAACGTGGAATGGGGCAACGGCGTCTTCGGCGCCGAGGCCGCCGCGCGCCACTACTACCGCAAGAGCGCCGCCGACCTCGCCCCGCACGAGGCCGCGCGCCTGGCCGTCATGCTGCCCGCGCCCAAGCGCTTCGAGAAGACGCCGAACTCGGCCTATCTGAGCGGGCGCACGCGCACCATCCTGGCGCGCATGGGGAGCGCCGAGCTGCCCTGACGCTCAGCGCCTCAGTTCGTCAGCGGCAGCGCTGCCCCCATCACCGCGAACAGCACGCCGCAGCCCTGGTTGAAGCGCCGCCCCACGCGCCGCAGCCAGGGGCGCACGCGGTGCGCCAGGCTGGCGAGGCCGAACTCGACCACGCACTCGATCATGCAGAACGTGCCCGCCATCACCACGTATTGCAGCCACAGGCTGCGCCCCGGCTCGATGAACTGCGGCAGGAAGGCGCCGTAGAACAGCAGGGCCTTGGGGTTGGAGATGGCTGCGAGCAGCCCCTGGCGGAACATCACCGAGCGGCGCACGGGGCCGTGCTGGCCGTCGATCTCGGGCATGTCCAGCTGCAGCGGCGGCGCGCGCCAGAGCTGGATGCCCAGCCACACCAGGTAAGCGCCGCCGCCCCATTTGAGCAGCACCAGCGCGTCGGCCGAGGCGCGCAGCAGTGCGCCGATGCCCAGCATGGACAGGCCGATCAGCAGCGCGAAACCCAGGGAGCCGCCGGTGATGGTCCAGAGCGTGCGCCGGCGCCCGTGCAGCGCGCCGTGCGCCAGCACCAGCAGGCTGTTGGGGCCAGGGGTGAGCGACAGGCCCACCGACGCCAGCAGATACACCCACCACAGGGACCAGGCCATTGCTGCACTCCGAAAAGAACGTTCCAGACGCCGTGCAGTCTAGGCCGGCGGTACGCCTTTGCCATGCTCCGATCTGGCTTATATTGCGACCGATCTGGACATTTTTTCACCTGCATGGCCGCGCATCCCTCCCACGAACCGGCGCCGCAGCGGCCCGACGTGCGCCTACTGCTGCTGCCGCTGCCAGAGTTCACGCTGCTGCCGTTCGGCGGCTTCCTGGACAAGCTGCGCTTTTCGGCCGACGACGCGGACCGCAGCCGCCAGCGCCACTGCGCCTGGACGCTGCTGGGCATCGACGCGCAGCCCGTCACCTCCAGCAGCGGCGTGCGCGTGGAGATCGACGCCACGCCTGCCGATGTGGACTGGCGCGCGTTCGACTACCTGGTGGTGTTCGGCAGCCGCACGGTGGAAAAGTCCATGGCCCTGGCCGGGGCCTATGCGCCCGTGCTGCGCGCCGCCAGCCGCCACGGACTGCCGCTGGTGGCCATCGACAACGCCTGCTTCCTGCTGGCGCGGGCCGGGCTGCTGCGCGGCCACGAGGTGGCGCTGCACTGGCGCCACGTGGCCGAGTTCCGCAGCGCCTTCCCGCGCATCGCGGTGCGCGGCGAACTGATCTACTGCTTCGACCGCGACCGCATCACCTGCGCCGGCGGCACCGCCGCCATCGACATGGCGGTGGAGCTGCTGGCGCGGCACTGCGGCCGGGCACGCGCCTGCAAGGGCCTGGCCGACATGCTGGTGGACGAGCCCCGCCACCCCGCGCACCCCCTGCGCTCGATGGAGGGCGACCCGCGCCTGGGCAGGCACCTTTCGCGCGCCATCGCCCTGATGCGCAGCGCGCTGGGCGAGCCCATGGGCATTCCCGAACTGGCGCGGCGCATCGGCATCGGGCGCCGCCACCTGGACCGGCTGTTCCAGGAGCGCTTTGGCGTGAGCGCGCACGAACACTGGACCCGGATGCGCCTGGAGCATGCGCAATGGCGCGTGCAGCACTCCCACCACAGCCTGGCGTCCATCGCCGGCGAGGTGGGCCTGGCCAGCGCCGCCAGCCTGGGCCGGCTGATGCGCCAGCACCTGGGCCAGAGCCCCGGCGCGCTGCGCGCACAGCGCGCCGCCCCGTCCTCCCCTTGACCCTTTTGCCAATGCCCCCCATGCCCCACGCCCCCTCGCTCCCCGCCCTGCCCCACCTGGCCCACCGCACGGAGGCCGGCCCCGTCCGCGTCCTCATGGTCTGCATGGGCAACATCTGCCGCAGCCCCACCGCCCACGGCGTGCTCGAAAAACTGGTGGCTGACGCGGGCCTGGCCCAGCGCATCGCCGTCGATTCGGCCGGCACGCACGGCTACCACGTGGGCGAGCCGCCCGACGAGCGCGCCCAGCAGCATGCCGCACGGCGCGGTTATGACCTCTCGGCGCAGCGCGCGCGCCGCCTCGTGGCCCGCGATTTCGAGGAATTCGACCTGGTGCTGGTGATGGACGCAGCCAACGAAGCCCATGCCCGCCCGCTGTGCCCACCCGGACAGCACCACCGCCTGCTGCGCCTCACGGATTTCTGCACCACCGTGCAGGCCTACGAGGTGCCCGATCCCTACTACGGGGGCGCAGCGGGCTTCGAGCACGTGCTCGACATCGTGGAAGACGCCTGCCGGGGCCTGCTCGGCGTGCTGGCGCCCGCCACCGGGAGCCGCCCCTAACGGTTGCCTGCGCGCCGCCCTGTTCGCCCCCTATCATCCCCCCATGCTTGCCAAGTTGATGGGTTTCTTCCTGCTGGGCCTGGTGCGCGTGCTCACCGGCTCGCAGGCACGCTGGTACGGTTGCCCGCCCAAGGCGGAGCAGCGTATCTATTTTGCCAACCACCAGAGCCATGCCGACCTGGTGATGATCTGGGCCGCACTGCCCGAGGAGCTGCGCAGCATCACCCGCCCTATCGCCGCGCGCGACTACTGGACGAAATCGCCTTTTCGGCAATGGATCACCACCGCCGTGTTCAACGCCATTTACGTGGAGCGCCAGGCGGCCACGCCGCCCACGGCCCCGGCAGCTGCGGTCGTTGCCGACAGCGCCCAGCCCGGCGGACCCGACCCGGCCAGCGAAGCACCACCCCCGCCCAGCCCCGAGGCCCTGCGCGCCGCGCTGCCCGAGGGCGACCCGCTGGCACCGCTGGTGCGCGCGCTGGAAAGCGGCGACTCGATCATCATCTTCCCCGAGGGCACGCGCGGCCATGGCGATGACCCGCAGCCCTTCAAGTCGGGCCTGTTCCGGCTGGCGCAGATGTTCCCCCAGGTGGTGCTGGTGCCGGCCTGGATCAACAACGTACAGCGCGTCATCCCCAAGGGCGAGGTGGTGCCCGTACCCATCCTGTGCTCGGTGACCTTCGGTGCGCCCATCCAACTGGAGCCCGGCGAGGAACGCCGCCCCTTCCTCGACCGCGCGCGCCGCGCCGTCATGGCCTTGAGGGAGGTGTGACGCGATGAATTCCTTTCTGCGCAGCCTCTCCACCACGCAGCAGATCGGTGCGCTGTTCCTGGTGGTCTTTGGTGTGCTCTCGCTCGTCACCCTCTGGGCTTTTGTGCGCGGCCTGCGCGAAACGCCTGCGGGGGATGCCGACGCCGCCGCCGCACGCAAGGCCAAGGGGCGGCGCCTGCGCGGGCTTTTGCAGACTTCCTGGGCCATGGCCACGGTGTTCTGGGTCGGCTGGGTGCTGGGCGACACGGCAGCCACGGTATTGTTCGCGCTGGTGGCGTTTTTTGCGCTGCGCGAGTTCATCACGCTCTCGCCCACGCGGCGCGGCGACCACCGCAGCCTGGTGCTGGCCTTCTTCGTGGTGCTGCCGCTGCAGTTCGTGCTGGTGGGTACGCGGCATTTCGACCTGTTCACGGTGTTCATCCCGGTCTATGTGTTCCTGGCGCTGCCCGTGGTGAGCGCGCTGGCCAACGACCCGCAGCGTTTTCTGGAACGCAGCGCCAAGCTGCAGTGGGGCATCATGGTCTGCGTCTATGGCATGAGCCATGTGCCCGCACTGCTGCTGCTCGACTTTCCGGGCCAAGGGCCGGGGCGGGGCGCCTTCCTGGTGTTCTACCTGGTGCTGTCGGTGCAAACCTGTATGGTGGTGCAGCACCTGCTGGGACGACGCTTTCCGCACCAGCCCGTGGCGCCCGCGGTGAGCCAGAGCTTCCAATGGGCGAGCTGGCTGGCCGGTGTGGCCGTGGGTGGGCTGGTGGGCGGGCTGCTGTCGTTCATCACCCCGTTCAAGCCGGGGCAGGCGCTGGGCATGGCACTGCTGGCCTGCACGGCGGGCAGTCTGGGGCATCTGGTGATGAAGGCGCTCAAGCGCGACCGGGGCGTGACCAGCTGGGGCATGCAGGGCCAGTCGGTCACCGGCGCGGGCGGCCTGCTCGACCGCGTGGATGCGCTGTGCTTCGCCGCGCCGGTGTTCTTCCATTCGGTGCGCTGGTATTTTGGTTTATGAATGAATTGGCCTCCAGCGCTTACCCACAAAGCGCAAGCAGCTATCAAAACAATAGCAAATGAGAATCCTTGGCATTGACCCCGGTTTGCAGACCACCGGCTTTGGCGTAGTCGACGTAGAGGGCCACCAGCTGCGCTACGTGGCCAGCGGCACCATCCGCACCACCAAGATCGCGCTGGGCGACCTGCCTGGGCGCCTGAAGGTGCTGTTCGACGGCATCGGCGAGGTGGTGGCGCGCTACGAGCCCGACGTGGCCACGGTGGAGATCGTCTTCGTCAACGTCAACCCCCAGTCCACCCTGCTGCTGGGCCAGGCACGCGGCGCCTGCCTGACCGCGCTGGTGGCGCGCGACCTGCCCGTGGCCGAATACACCGCGCTGCAAATGAAGAAAGCCGTGGTCGGCCATGGCCGCGCCGCCAAGTCCCAGGTGCAGGAGATGGTGCGCCGCCTGCTCGACCTGCCCGGCCTGCCCGGCACTGACGCCGCCGACGCGCTGGGCCTGGCCATCACCCACGCGCACGCGGGCGCAGCCATGGCCAGGGTGGCGCAGGTCACCGACTTGCAGCGCCGCCAGCATGCGATGTACAAGGGCGGGCGAAGCTACTGACTCTTGCCCTGCATCCACATGCCTACGTCGTTTGCGCTCTTCAAATACCCCCACGGGGGCCGCCCGCTGATCGGCCCGGTGCGGCGCGGGGTGATGTATGGCGGTGCGGTGCTGGCACTGCTGGCCACGGTGCTGGCCTTCCCTGTGGGTGCGGTGCTTTGGCTGGTTCCGGTGGTGGCGCGGCTGTCGGCGGCGCGCTACCTGCAGATCGGGCCGCGCTACCTGCTGTGTGGCGACACGATTGTTTATTTTGGCAACGTGCAGCGCATGGTGCTCGCCAGAAGCGAGGGGCGCCTGTCCCTGTACGGCGCCGACAAGGGCAAGCCGCTGGTCATCGAGCGCAGCAAGTTCCCCACCAACGCGCGCAAGCCCGACAAGATCGCCAAGAACAAGGACACCAAGTTCGAGAAGGTCTCGGCACGCATCATCGAGGGCGTGCTCAAGGCCGCGCCCGGCACACCGCTGGAGGAAGCCTGAGCATGGACGCAGCCGCTCACACGCGCACCTTCGAGCGCTCCATCCACCTGCTCTACGTGCCCACGCTGTGCTGCAACCTGAGCTGCAGCTACTGCTACCTGGGCAAGCAGACCAGCGAGGCCGCGCTCAAGCGCGACGCGCAGCAGGCCGAGCACACGCTGCGCCATACGCTCGATGCTTTGCGCGCGGCCGGCGTGCTGGCCTTCAACGTATCGCTGCACGGCGGCGAGGTGACCACGCTGCCGCCCGAGGTGCTCGACGCGCTGTTCGGCATGATTCGCGCGCACTACCGCGAGCATTTCGACGCGCTGAACGCCCTGGGGCACCGCAAATCGGCGCCGCACATCAAGACCAACCTGTTCAAGTTCGCGCCGCTCTACGAACTGTTCGACCGGCACAAGGTGTCCATCAGCGCCAGCATCGACCTGCCGCTGGCCCTGCACGAGCGCCACCGCACCACGCGCGGCGGCACCGGCTGGCTGCCGCGCACGCTGGAGAACATCCGCCTGCTGGCGCGCTACCCGCACGCCAAGAAAATTTCCGCCACGCTCAGCAGCGAACACCTGCAGGACATGCAGGCGCTGGTGGACGACATCTGGTTCATCCACCGCGAGCTGGGCTTCGACATGAACCAGTTCAACCTGATGTTCGCCTTCGGCTCAGAGCTCAACCGCGCCGCCAAGGGCGAGGCCGTGCTCACCCCCGCCACGCCCGAGCAGCAGCAGCGGCTGTACGACACGCTGCACGCCGCCTTCCTGGGCACCGAATTGGAGGAAGGCCTGCGCCGCCACTGGTTCGACGAGTTCACGCCCGGCTACTGCACCAACGCCGCCAACTGCGGCGAGCGCTTCTACCTGCTGCAGAGCGACGGCTCGGTGTACTCCTGCGTGCGCGGCCAGGGCATTCCGGAATTCCGCTACGGCAACGTGTTCGAGCAGCCCATCCTCGACATCCTGGACAACGGTGCGCGCAAAATCCGCGCGGTGCACCAGGCGCACGGCTTTGACAGCGCCTGCCAGGGCTGCAGCCACCTGTCCACCTGCCACACAGGCTGCCCGGTAGTGAAGCACCAGAACCACAGCGGCCGCTCCTACACCTGCGGCCTGCAAAAGCGCATCTACGCCGACGCCCCGCTCAGCTACCCCGCCGACCCGCCCGACGTACAGCAGGATTACGCGCAGCAGTACCAGCTCGCCACGCACCCCGGCCTGGCCTTCACGCAACCCACGCCACGCCCCACCACGCGCCGCCTGGTGCTGCCCAGCGACCTGGGCGAAGAGAAAAACACCCTGCCCGCGCTCATCGATGCCGACCCGGTGCTGCAGGCGCTGTTCGATGGCAGCGCCTTCGTGCTTGAAGTCAATGGCGAGGCCATCGCGCTGGAATCGCAGTTGCTCAAAACCCAGCGCAGCCTGCACACCCTGGTGCCCGGCGACCGCGTGCGGCTGCACCTGCGCCGCGACCTGCTGGCGCAGAACTGCCCCGAGGCCGTGCGCAACACCATTTACCTGCAAATGCTGCGCGACACGCCCGTGGTCTATGGCGACGAACAGCGCAGCAAGCAGGCGCATGTGTTCACCTACCAGCTCTACGCCGACTTCCTGGAGCCCAGCGCCCTGCTCGGTGACGACTTCGCGCAGGTGGACCTCTCTAGCCTCATCGAACTGCACCGCGCGCACTACCAGCGCGGCGTGCTTAACAACCTGTTCGTGACGACCTTCTTTTTGCGCGAGTACCACTACCAGAAGCAGAAGGCCAACGCCTTCTACCATGTGCAGACGGCCAACCTGCCGTTCCAGAACTTTGAATTCCATTTCCTGCCATGAACACCATCGACCTGCAGCGCACCGCCTACACCGTGGAATGCTTTCTGAACGCCCTGCGGCTGGAAGACGGCCCCGCGCGCACCCAGGTCGAAGAACCCCTGGTGCGCTGGTTGGCCGACAGCGCACGCGGCAAGCAAGACCACCTGATCTACCAGGAAGGCCGCATCTCGTGCCACGCGGGGGGAAAGGTGGTGCAAAGCTACGACGTGCCGCAGGCACGCCAGATCCAGACCCTGTGGTGCAACGGCGCCAAGCTCTCGGCCATCGACAGCGCCGCCTACAGCCGCAATGCGCAGTTGGTCATGCTGGGAACCGCCGGGTTGTTCCTCACCCTGCCCGGCCAGCTACCGGCCAAGGAACGGGACAAGGGCCGCAGCAGCAATAACAACAATAACAACAATAACAACAATAACAACGGGTGAACTTCAGGGCTGCCGGGCTTCCCGCTGCCACTGTCACTTGCGCACCGGCATCTCCAGCGTCACCGTTGTGACACCCTCCTGCCCAGCCCCCAGTCGGGCCTGGCGCGGGCCCAGCGACTGCAGCACCAGCCCGGCATCCACCGTGGCGCCCACGCGGTAGGGTTTGGCGGGTTTGCCGTCCACGGCGATGAGGGCGGCGCCGCTGCCGCCCTGTTGGCCCGCCAGCACGCCCACCAGCGCAAAGCGGCTGGAGACAGGCGCTGCAGCGGCCTGGGGCGTCTGTGCGGTCACCGCGCCCAGCAGCCGCGCCATGGCCTGCATGTCAGCAGCCACGGGGGCGGGGGCGGCAGTGGGCGCAGGCATGCCGGGGGGGCGAGCCGTGAGGCGCAGGCCCCAGTAGGCCGCGCTGGCGGCGGCCAGTGCCCAGATGGCCAGGGTGCTCAGGCGCACGCCCCAGGGTTGGTGTGATCGGGTCTGCATCGCGCGATTATGATTCAGCCGATGCACGGGATGGCCCGTGGCCCTTCTTCAACCGCCTGCCGACCATGAACCTTTCCGACTCTTGCGCGCGCCGCACGCTGGCCCGTGGCTTCACACTGATCGAGCTGATGGTGGTGCTGGTCATCATCGGCGTGCTGGGTGCGCTGATCGTGCCCAACGTGCTGGACCGTGCCGATGACGCCCGCGTGACTGCTGCGCGCACCGATGTGACCAATCTGATGCAGGCGCTCAAGCTCTACCGGCTGGACAACCAGCGCTACCCCACGGCCGACCAGGGCCTGCAGGCGCTGATTGCCAAGCCCACCTCGGGCCCGCAGCCGCTCAACTGGAAGCCCTACCTGGAAAAGCTCCCCAGCGACCCCTGGGGGCGCCCCTACCAGTACCTCAGCCCCGGCATCAAGGGCGAGGTGGACGTGATGTCCTTTGGTGCCGACGGCCAGTCCGGCGGCGAAGGCAAGAATGCCGACATTGGCAGCTGGCAATAGGCCGCTGTGGCGCCCGCAGCGGCTGCGGGGCTTCACATTGCTGGAACTGCTGGTGGTGCTGGCCATTGTGGGCCTGGCGATGGCCGGCGTGGCCCTGGCGCTGCGCGACAACGGCGGCGCCCTGCTGGAGCGCGAAGGCGAGCGCCTGGCCGCGCTGCTGGAGGCGGGCCGCGCACAGTCACGCGCCAGCGGTGTGGCGGTGCGCTGGCGGGCCGATGGGCAGGGGTTCCACTTCGACGGCCTGCCCGAGAAGACGCTGCCCACGCAATGGCTGGACGCACAGACCCAGGTGCGCGGCACGGGGCAGTTGTGGCTGGGCCCCGAGCCGCTGATCGGGCCACAGCAAGTCACCCTGGCCCACCCTTCCTGGCCCGAGCGCAGCGTGCGCGTGGCCACCGATGGGCTGCGCCCCTTCACTCTGGAGGCCGCACCTTGAGCCCCCAGTCGCCCTCGGTACAGCGCGGCTTCACGCTGGTGGAGGTGCTCACGGCCCTGGCCATTGTGGCGATTGCCTTGCTGGCGGGCTCCCAGGCCAGCAGCGCGCTGGTGCGCAACGCCCAGCGCCAGTCCGATGTGCTGCTGGCCCAGATCTGCGCCGAGAACGCGCTGATCGCCACGCGCCTGTCGCGCCAGATGCCGCCGATTGGCGACACCACGCAGCCCTGCGACCAGGCGGGCCGGGGCTTGCTGGTCAACCTGGTGGTGCGCCCCACGCCCAACCCGTCGTTCCGCCGGGTGGATGCGCAGGTGTTCGACGACTCCCAGCCGGTACTGCGGCTGTCCACCATCGTGGGTCGCCGCTGATATGGCACACCCCCCTGTGGCGCTACGCGCCTTCCCCCCGCTCTCGCAGCGCTGCGCGCTGCGGGCAGGGGGACGCTCCCAGCGCGGCGGGGCGGCCCTTGCGCGGGAGCCCTGGCCTAGGCCCTGCCGGTGTCATGCGTTGCGGGCAACGCCTACGCGGAATGGAAGTTTGTTGAGCGCACGCGGGTTCACGCTGATCGAGCTGCTGGTGGCCATTGCCATCCTGGGGCTGGTGGCCGTGCTGAGCTGGCGTGGGCTGGACAGCATGGTGCGCACGCAGACCCAGACGCGCGAGCGCAGCGAGCAACTTTTGACGCTGCAGGCCGCCCTGGGGCAATGGAGTGCTGACCTGGACGCACTGCTGCCCCTGGCGCACACGGTGCCCATCGACTGGGACGGCCAGGTACTGCGCCTGACGCGCCGCAGCCCGGTCGATGCGGGCGAAGGCGCGTTGGTGGTGGCCTGGGCGCGGCGCAATGTGCAGGGACAGGACCTGTGGCTGCGCTGGCAGTCTGCCCCCCTGCGCACGCGCGGTGCCTGGTCACAGGCCTGGCTGCAGGCCGCCCAATGGGCGCGCAACCCGGCCGATGTTGACCGGCGCAACGAAGTGGCCATCCTGCCCCTGAGCGACTGGCGCGTGTTCTATTACCGGGGCGACGCCTGGAGCAACCCGCTGTCCAGCCCCGGCACACCGCCAGCCGACCTGAGCGCCGTCGGCGCGCTCATCCCCGACGGCGTGCGCCTGCAACTGGATTTGCCCGGCGGCGCTGCCCTGGGCGGCACGCTGGTGCGCGACTGGGCCAACCCCCTGCGCGGCGGAGGCAAGTCATGAGCCCACGCACCCGCTGCCGACAAGGCGGCGCCGCACTGCTGGCGGCCATGCTGACCGTGACCCTGGTGGCCACCTTCGCTGCCACGGCGCTGTGGCAGCAATGGCGCAGCGTGGAGGTCGAGGCAGCCGAGCGCACGCGCATCCAGTCCGCCTGGATCCTGATCGGCGCGCTCGACTGGTCGCGCCTGATCCTCATCGAAGACAGCCGCGCGGGCGGCGCCGACCACCTGGCCGAGCCCTGGGCCGTGCCGCTGGAAGAGGCGCGCCTGTCCACCTTTCTGACGGCAGACCGCAACGTGACGCAGATCGACGATGCAGGCGGCGGCGAAGAGGCCTTCCTCTCGGGCCAGATCATCGACCTGCAATCGCGCCTGAACCTGGCCAACCTGGTGAGCGGCGACACCGTCAACGAAGCAGCGTTGGCCCAGTTCGAGCGCCTGTTTGCCCAGTTGGGCCTGCCACCGGCCGAACTCACGGCCCTGGTGCAGGCCCTGCGCCAGGCCCAGGCACCGGGCAACGAAAGCACCGACGCCCCGCTGATGCCGCAGTCCCCCAGCCAACTGGCCTGGCTGGGCCTGGCGCCGCGCACGCTGGCATTGCTGGCACCACACATCACGCTGCTGCCCGAGCGCAAGCCGGTCAACCTCAACACCGCCGGGGCCGAGGTGCTGATGGCCACCCTGCGTGGCCTGGACCGCGCGGGCGCCGACCGGATCATGGCGGTGCGCCAGATGCAGCCCTTCCGCTCGGTGGACGATGTCAAAAAGCTGCTGGGCGAGCAGATCGAGGTCAGCGGCAGCGAGCATGGCGTGGCGTCCAGCTATTTTGAAGTGCACGGCCGCCTGCGCATGGGGCCCACGGTGGTGCAGGAGCGCTCGCTGGTGCGCCGCATGGGCCTGGAGGCCACCACCGTCTGGCGCGAACGCACGGGGGCGCGGGTACCGGGCATGTCCTGAGCAGGCCGGACATACACGCCCCCTACAATGGCCCGCGAACTTTTTCCATGAGCACCCTCGTCCTTCACCTCCCCCTGGCGCGCAATGGTGGCGCCACCGAATACCGCTACACGCTCAGCGCAGACGGCCACCAGGCCACGCGCCACGGCACCGCGGCCGCCAGCACGCTGCCCGCCGTGGGGCGCGCCAGCGAGATCGTGGCCCTGGTGCCGGTGCGCGCGCTGTCCTGGCAGCGCGTGACCTTGCCCCCCGGCGTGGGGCCGAACAGCCCGCGCCTGCGCAACGTGCTGGAAGGCCTGCTCGAAGACCGCCTGCTGGACGACCCCGCACAACTGCATTTCGCGCTGGAGCCCGGCGCACGCCCCGGCGCCAGCGCCTGGGTGGCCGTTTGCGACCGCGCCTGGCTGCGCGACGCACTGCAGGCCCTGGAGGCCGCGGGCCGCCCCGTGGCCCGCGTGGTGCCCGAGCTCGCCCCCGGCGCCACCGACGCCGTGCTGGTGCTGGGCACCTGCCCCGAAGACGCCCTGCTGGCCGCCACCCCCGGCCCCGACCAGGGCGTGGTGCTGCTGCCCCTGGCTGCGGCCAGCATGGCCCTCACTGGGCTGGACGCCGACCCACCCCCGCCCCTGGTCGCCGAACCCGCCGTGGCCGCGCTGGCCGAACAAGCCCTGGGCCGCAGCGCCCAACTGCAAACCGAACACGAACGCGCCCTGCTCGCAGCGCGCAGCCCCTGGGACCTGGCCCAGATGGACCTGGCCAGCAGCGGCCGCACCCGCACCCTGCGCAAGGCCGGGAGCCTGGCAGGCCAACTGCTGCGCGCACCCCAATGGCGCGCTGCCCGCTGGGGCGCCGCCGTGCTGCTGCTGGCGCACCTGGCCGGGCTCAACGCCTGGGCCTGGCAGGAACGCCAGATGCTGGCCACCAAGAAAGCTGCTGCACACAACGCCCTCACGCAGACTTTCCCGCAGGTCAAGGTAGTGGTCGATGCCCCCCTGCAGATGGAGCGCGAACTGGCCCAGTTGCGCCAGGCCGCAGGAGGTCTGGCGCCGCGCGACCTGGAGGTTTTGCTCGCCGCCGCCGCCCAGGCCCTGCCCGCACAGGCACAGCCCAGCGCCATCGACTTTGGTGCAGGCGAACTGCGCCTCAAGGGCCTGAACCTGACCGACACCGACCTGGCCGACGCCCAGGCCCGTGCCCGCGCCACCAGCCACCAGCTGCGCCTGGAAGACGGCACCCTGATCGTGCGCGAACAAGCCCAATAAGCCCCCCCATGACCCGCACCGCATCCTCCGCCTCCGCCCTGCAAGCCGCCTGGAACAAGCTGGCCCCGCGCGAGCAAACCCTGGTGAGCGCCGCCGCTGCCGTGGTCGGTCTGGCGCTGCTGTGGTGGCTGCTGCTGGCCCCTGCGCTGCACACGCTGCGCAGCGCCAGCGCCCAGCACGCCAAGCTGGACGCCCAGTTGCAGCACATGCAGGCGCTGGCGTCCGAAGCCCAGCAACTGCAGGCCCAGCCCCGCACCAGCCCGGAAGACGCGGCGCGCGCACTGCAGGCATCGGTCACCGCCACCCTGGGTGCAGGCGCCAAACTGGCCCTGTCGGGCGACCGCGCCACGCTCACGCTGCAAGGCGTGCAGGCCGACGCCCTGGCCAACTGGCTGGCCCAGGCCCGCAACAACGCCCGCGCCGTACCGCAAGAGGCCCACCTGACCCGCAGCGCCAACCCGCGCCAGGGCAATGGCGCGCCCACGCCCACCGTGCGCTGGGACGGCACCCTGGTGCTGAGCCTGCCCACCCGTTGAGCCGCACCGTGCCCAGCCGTCCATCCCCCATGCACCGCCCGCCGCGCACCGCACGCACGGCCGACACCGCCGCACAAACGCCCTGGGGCTGGGCGCTGGCCGGTGCCCTGGCCGGGGTGCTGCCCGCCCTGCTGGCCTTTGCACCGGCCCACTGGCTGGCAACTGCGGTGGGCCGGGCCAGCGGCCAACAGATCCAGTTGCAAGCTCCCAGCGGCACGGTATGGACGGGCTCGGCCCAACTGGTGCTGACCGGCGGCCCCGGCAGCCGGGACCGCGCCGCGCTGCCCGCGCGCCTGCACTGGCGCCTGCGCCCCACCTGGGGCGGCCTGCGCGCCGAGTTGCGTGCCGACTGCTGCACCCCCACCCCGCTGCTGTTGCGCCTGGGCCTGCACTGGGGCGGCGCCCGCGTGGCGCTGGCCGATGGCCAGAGCCAGTGGCCCGCCGCCGTGCTGACCGGCCTGGGCACCCCCTGGAACACCTTGCAGCCGCAAGGCCAGCTCCTGCTGCAAACCACGGGCCTGCAGGCCGAATGGGCAGCGGGCCGCCTGGCAGTGGCCGGCAGCGCGCAGCTCGACGCGCTGGCCATGTCCTCGCGCCTGTCCACACTCAAGCCCATGGGCAGCTACCGCATCACCCTGCAAGGGGGCGAGGCGGTGGCGTTGCAACTGCAAACGCTGCAGGGCGACCTGCAACTCAGTGGCAGCGGCCAGTGGGTGGGCCAGCGCCTGCGCTTTGCCGGGGAGGCCAGCGCCACGCCCGAGCGCGAGGGCGCCCTGTCCAATCTGCTCAACATCATCGGGCGGCGCAACGGCGCGCGCTCGCTCATCACGCTGGGTTGAACCTGAAATGAGCCACCCCCCTGCGTCGCTTCGCTCCTTCCCCCCGCTCTCGCAGCGCTGCGCGCTGCGGGCAGGGGGACGCTCCCGGCGCGGCGGGGCGGCCCTTGCGCGGGAGCCCTGGCTTGGGCCGCGCCCGTTTCATGCGATGCGGGTGACGCGCAGCGCTATGGATAGCTGGAATGAAACACCCCCTGTGTCGCTTCGCTCCTTCCCCCCGCTCTCGCAGCGCTGCGCACTGCGGGCAGGGGGACGCCACCGGTACGGCGGGGCGGCTCTTGCGCGGGAGCCCTGGCCTGGGGCGCGCCGGTTTCATGCGTCGCGGGTGCCGCGTTCGCACAATGGATAACTGATATGACCTGCTTGAACATGCCAACACGTTCTTTTGCTATTAAAACAATAGCTGCCGCCGCTTTATTCATGGGCGCCACAGGCCAAATTCATGCTCAAAACGTGCTGCAACCCGGCACCGCCAGCGTGCGCCCCGGCGAGCCGGTGACGCTGAACTTCGCCAACGCCGAGATCGAGGCCGTGGCGCGCACCATGGCCACCATCACCGGGCGCAACGTGGTGGTGGACCCGCGCGTGCGCGGGCAGATCAACCTCGTCACCGAACACGCCGTGCCGCCTGCCAAGGCGTTTGACCAGTTCCTGGCGGCGCTGCGCCTGCAGGGCTTCACGGTGGTGGAGGCCAGCGGCCTGTACAAGGTGGTGCCCGAGGCCGACGCCAAGCTGCAGGGCGGCAGCGTGAGCGTGGCCCAGAGCGGCGCCAGCGGCCCGGCGGGCGGGCAGATCGTGACGCAGATCTACCGCCTCAACCACGAAAGCGCCGCCAACCTGGTGCCCGTGCTGCGCCCGCTGATCAGCCCGAACAACACCATCAACGTCAGCCCCGGAACCAACGCGCTGGTCATCACCGACTACGCCGACAACCTGCAGCGCCTGGGCAAGATCATTGCGGCCATGGATGTGTCCACCGCCAGCGATGTGGAAATCATCCCGCTCAAGCACGCCATTGCCACCGACCTCGCGCCGCTGGTGGCGCGGCTGGTGGAAACGGGCAGCAGCGCCGGCGCGCCCGGCGCCGCCGCCGGTCAGAGCGATACCGGCGCCAAGACCACGCTGCTGGCCGAGCCCCGCAGCAACGCCCTGGTGCTGCGCGCCGCCAACCCCGCCCGCGTGGCCCAGGTGCGTGCCCTGGTCGAAAGGCTAGACCAGCCGCCCGCGCCCGGCAGCAGCGCTGCCAGCGGCAACATCCATGTGGTGTACCTGAAGAATGCCGACGCCACCAAGCTCGCCGCCACGCTGCGCGCCGCCATGGCGGCAGGCAGCGCCAATGCCGGGGGCGCCAGCACCAGCACGCCATCCACCGCCAGCACCAGCGCACCGGCGCTGGGCAGCGGGCTGAGCAGCACCGGCAGCAGCACATCCACGTCCTCTGCCAGCAGCGGCCTGGGTGCGGGCGCCAGCAACAGCGCCGCGCCCGCCAACCAGCCCTCCACCGGCGGGCAGATCCAGGCGGACCCGACGACCAACTCGCTCATCATCACCGCGCCCGAGCCGCAGTACCGCCAGTTGCGCGCCGTGATCGACAAGCTCGACGGGCGCCGCGCGCAGGTGCTGGTCGAGAGCCTGATCGTCGAGGTCAACGCCAACAAGCTGGCCGAGTTCGGCATCCAGTGGCAGGGCGTGATGGGCAAACAGGGCGACGGCACCATCGGCGTGATCGGCACCAACTCGGGCGCTGCGGGCGCCAACATCCTGGGCATCACGTCCGCGCTGGCCTCGGGCAACGCCGGCACCATCGGCACGGCAGTGGGCACCCTGGGCGGCGGGCTGAACCTCGCGCTGGCCCCCCGCGTGGGCGGCCAGTACTACCTGGGCGCGCTGGCCAACTTTCTGCAGAACAGCGGCGACGCCAACGTGCTCTCCACCCCCAACCTGATGACGCTGGACAACGAAGAGGCCAAGATCGTCATCGGCAACAACGTGCCCTTTGTCACCGGGTCGTATGCCAACACCGGCGGCAACAGTGGCGCGGTGAACCCGTTCACCACCGTGGAGCGCAAGGACGTGGGCCTGATGCTGCGCGTGCGCCCGCAGATCAACGAGAACGGCACGGTCAAGATGGCGATCTACCAGGAGGTCTCCAAGATCGACGACGCCACGCTCAAGAACGCCAACGGCCCCACCACCAGCAAGCGCTCCATCGAGTCCAACGTGCTGGTGGAAGACGGCAGCATCATCGTGCTGGGGGGCCTGCTGGAAGACAGCTACTCGCAGGCCGAGGACAAGGTGCCCCTGCTGGGCGACGTGCCCATTGTGGGCAACCTGTTCCGCAGCGAAAACCGCTCGCGCAAGAAGACCAACCTGATGGTCTTTCTGCGCCCCGTGGTGGTGCGCGACGCGGCTGCCAGCGACGCGCTCATGATCGACCGCTACGAATCCATCCGCGCGCTGCAGCAGCAGGTGCAGCCCTCCTCCGGCGGCGTGCTGGGCAATGTGCAGGGTGCGCCCGTGCTGCCCTCGCTGCGCATGGAGCGCAGCACCGCGCCACACAACGCCCAGTGACCATGCGCCACCCCCTGCCCTACGCCTTTGCCCGCACCGCCCAGTTGCTGCTGGAGGACGACGGCCAGCAGCCCGTGCTCTGGCACGGCCCGGCGCCCGACATGGCGCTGCTGGGCGAAGTGCTGCGCAAGCATGCCGTGCGCCACCTGCAGGTGCTGGACGCCGCGGCCCTGGCCCAGCGCATCAGCGCCGCCTACGCCCAGGGCGAATCGAGCGCCGCCACGGTGGTCAGCGAGGTCGAGTCGGACACCGACCTCTCGCGCATGATGCAGGACCTGCCCGCCGTGGAAGACCTGCTGGAAGCCGCCGACGACGCGCCCATCATCCGCATGCTCAACGCCCTGCTCACGCAGGCCGCGCGCGACGGCGCGAGCGACATCCACATCGAGCCCTACGAGCGCCACAGCAGCGTGCGCTTCCGCGTGGACGGCACGCTGCGCGAGGTGGTGCAACCCAACCGCGCGCTGCACGCCGCGCTGATCTCGCGCCTGAAGATCATGGCCGAGCTGGACATCTCCGAAAAACGCCTGCCGCAGGACGGCCGCATCAGCCTGCGCCTGGGCACCCGCGCCATCGACGTGCGCGTCTCCACCCTGCCCAGCGCCCATGGCGAGCGCGCGGTGCTGCGCCTCTTGGACAAGAGCGAGAGCAAGCTGAGCCTGGAGGCCGTGGGCATGCAGGGCGACACGCTGCGCCGCTTCACCGGCCTGATCGCGCAGCCGCACGGCATCGTGCTCGTCACCGGCCCCACGGGCTCGGGCAAGACGACCACGCTGTACGCCGCCCTGAGCCGCCTGGACGCCACGCGCAGCAACATCATGACGGTGGAAGACCCGATCGAATACGAGCTGCCCGGCGTGGGCCAGACGCAGGTCAACCCCAAGATCGACCTGACGTTTGCCAAGGCCCTGCGCGCCATCCTGCGCCAGGACCCGGACATCATCATGATCGGCGAGATCCGCGACTTCGAGACCGCGCAGATCGCCATCCAGGCCTCGCTCACCGGCCACCTGGTGCTGGCCACCCTGCACACCAACGACGCCGCCAGCGCCGTCACACGCCTGACCGACATGGGCGTGGAGCCTTTCCTGCTCAGCTCCTCCCTGCTGGGCGTGCTGGCCCAGCGCCTGGTGCGCAAGGTCTGCCACGCCTGCGCCGGCAAGGGGTGCGAGGCCTGCGGCCACACCGGCTACGCGGGGCGCACCGGCCTGTTCGAGCTGCTGGCGGTGGACGACCCGCTGCGCGCCCTGGTGCACAACCGCGCCAGCGAGGCCGACATCCGCGCCGCCGCACTGGCTGCGGGCATGCAGCTCATGCGCGAGGATGGCGAGCGCCTGATCGCCGCAGGCGTGACCACGCGCGAAGAGGTGGTACGGGTGACGCGGGATTGATGCCCTAGGAGCCTGTCGGACTTGGGGCGTCGAAAGCGAAAATTGGCCCCAGCGAGGACAGTTTTTGCCGGATTTGCAGCCCCATAGCGGGGCTATGGGGCAAAAAGACGGTGAGAAATGGACCGCTGCGGTCAATTTGCAGCCGACGATTCCCAAGTCCGACAGGCTCCTAGCCCCAGACCCCGCTAAAATCGACCACCCTTTTCCAGCCACACACCATGTCCCTCTTTGCCCGCCCCCACTACACCTCGGTTGCCACCCAGTTTCTGGACGATCTGAAGAAGCAAAAGCCCCAGCTCGACGCAGGCCAACAGGCGGGCCGCGCGCTGCTGTGGGACAAGAAGGTGGACCGCAGCCTGTGGCAGGACTACCGCGCAGGCCGCGTCAACCAGAAGCCGTACGCGTTCTACTCGTACGACGGTTACTGACAAAAACAGGCTCTAGCGCAATAAATACGGGCGCTGGAAGCTATTATTTTTATAGCAAATGGGTTCTGTGACGGACACTGCCGCGCCCGTGCCTGCGGGTGATGCCGACGCGGCTGCGCCGTCCGCCATGCCCGAGGTGGTGGACCAGGTCGCGCTGGCGCGCCTGTACGGCGAGCCGCTGTTTGCGCTGCCCACCGACCTGTACATCCCGCCCGACGCGCTGGAAGTGTTTCTGGAGGCCTTCGAGGGGCCGCTCGATCTGCTGCTGTACCTGATCCGCAAGCAGAACTTCAACATCCTCGACATCCCCATGCTCAGCGTCACGCGCCAGTACTTGGCGTATGTGGACGAAATCCGCAGCCGCAATCTGGAGCTGGCGGCCGAGTACCTGCTGATGGCGGCCATGCTCATCGAGATCAAGTCGCGCATGCTGCTGCCGCCGCGCAAGCAGGAGGGCACCGACGAAGCACAGGACCCGCGCGCCGAGCTGGTGCGCCGCCTGCTCGAATACGAACAGATGAAGCTGGCCGCGCAGCAGCTGGGTTACCTGCCGCAGTACGGGCGCGACTTCCTCAAGGCCCAGGTCTTCATCGAGCAAAGCCTGCAACCGCGCTTCCCCGATGTGCACGTGGTCGATCTGCAGGAGGCCTGGCGCGACATCCTCAAACGCGCCAAGCTGGTACAGCACCACAAGATCACGCGCGAGGAGCTGAGCGTGCGCGAATACATGAGCCAGGTGCTCAAGACGCTGCAGGGCCGCCGCTTTGTGGAGTTTGAGGAATTGTTCGACCCCAGCAAGGGCGGCACCGTGCTGGTGGTAACCTTTATTGCGCTGCTGGAGCTGGCCAAGGAAACCCTCATCGAGATCACCCAGGCCGAGGCCTACGCGCCCATCTACGTCCGGCTGGCCTACACGCCGGTCTGACAAGCGCCCTGCCCGGCCCACGGCCACACAGGGCGCTCAACCCGAGAGTTTCATCCATGGCATCGCACGACTTTGACGTATTGATTGTGGGCAGCGGCCTGGCGGGCCTCTCCACCGCACTGCATCTGGCGGCCACGCACCGCGTGGCGGTCATCACCAAGCGCGAGCTGCAGGACGGCTCCAGCGGCTGGGCGCAGGGCGGCATTGCCGCCGTGCTGGCCGACGACGACAGCTTTGCCGCCCACATCCAGGACACGCTGGTGGCGGGCGCGGGCCTGTGCGACCTGGCGACCACGCGCTTTGTGGTGGAGAACGCACCCCAGTCCATCGGCTGGCTGCGCAGCCTGGGCGTGCCATTCACGCTGGAGGGCGACGACCTGCACCTCACGCGCGAAGGCGGCCACAGCGCGCGGCGCATCGTGCACGCCACCGACGCCACCGGCGCCGCCGTGCAAAAGACGCTGATCGACGTGGTGCGCAGCACCCCCGGCATCACCGTGTTCGAGCACCACACCCTGGTGGACCTGATCACCGCCCGCAAGCTGGGCCTGTCGGGCCAGCGCTGCCTGGGCCTCTACGCGCTGGACGAAGCCAGCGACACGGTGGTGACCTTCCGCGCCCCGAAAACCATCCTGGCCACGGGCGGCGCGGGCAAGGTGTACCTCTACACCACCAACCCCGACACCGCCACCGGCGACGGCATTGCCGCCGCCTGGCGTGCCGGTTGCCGCGTGGGCAACATGGAGTTTGTGCAGTTCCACCCCACGGGGCTGTACCACCCGCGCGCCAAGTCCTTCCTCATCAGCGAAGCCGTGCGCGGCGAAGGCGGCAAACTGCTGCTGCCCGACGGCACGCGCTTCATGCCGCAGCACGACGAACGTGCCGAACTCGCCCCGCGCGACGTGGTGGCGCGCGCCATCGACTTCGAGATGAAGAAACACGGCCTGGACTGCGTGCACCTGGACATCTCGCACCAGAGCCCCGAGTTCCTGCGCGAGCACTTCCCCAACATCCTGGGCTATTGCGCATCGCTGGGCATCGACATCACCCGGGAGCCCATCCCCGTGGTGCCCACGGCCCACTTCACCTGCGGCGGCGTGCTCACCGACCTGTCGGGCCGCACCGACCTGCCCGGCCTGTACGCCGTGGGCGAGGTGGCCTGCACCGGCCTGCACGGCGCCAACCGCCTGGCCAGCAACTCGCTGCTCGAATGCATGGTGTTTGCCCGCGCCGCCGCGCAGCACATCGCCCAGGCGCCGCGCCAGCAAATTCCCGCGCTGCCACGCTGGGACGACAGCCGCGTGCAGGACGCCGACGAATCGGTCGTCATCTCGCACAACTGGGACGAGCTGCGCCGCTTCATGTGGGACTACGTGGGCATCGTGCGCACCAACAAGCGCCTGGAGCGCGCCGCGCACCGCATCGCCCTGCTCACCGGCGAAATCCACGAGTTCTATTCCCACTTCCACATCACGCGCGACCTGCTGGAGCTGCGCAACCTGGTGCAGGTGGCCGACCTCATCGTGCGCTCGGCCCAAATGCGCCGCGAAAGCCGCGGCCTGCACTACAGCCGCGACTACCCCGACCTAGCCGCACCGGCTGCGCCCACCATCCTCGTGCCCCCCGTCAACCATTGAAAAGCACCGCCATGTACCGCACCCTGCTCAAGTCCAAGATCCACCGCGTGGCCGCCACGCAATGCGAACTGCACTACGAAGGCTCCTGCGCCATCGACGAAGACCTGCTCGACGCCGCCGACATCTGCGAAAACGAACAGGTTCACATCTGGAACATCAACAACGGCGAACGCTTCATCACCTACGCCATCAAGGGCCAGCGCGGCAGCGGCATGATCTCGGTGAACGGCTCGGCAGCACGCCGCGCCAGCGTGGGCGACCTGCTCATCATCGCGGCCTTCGCCCAGGTGCCCGAGGCCGACGTGGCCACGCACAAGCCGCAACTGGTGTTTGTAGATGAAAAGAACCGCCAGGTGGAACTGCGGCACAAGGTGCCTGTGCAGACGCTTTGACAACATCAAGGTTCGATGCGCCCAATGTCTTGCGACGGCACTTCGCAGTAAACCAAAAGAAGGCCAAATGCCGATTCCGATAATCGACCTCTTTGCCGGCCCCGGAGGACTGGGAGAGGGCTTTGCCTCCCTGAAAGGCCATGACCAGCAGCCCTTCTTCGAGATCGGGATTTCCATTGAAAAGACCGAGGTCGCGCATCGAACGCTGATGCTGCGAGCTGCCTTCAGGCGCCTTCGTGGAACCGATCATGTCAGGCACTACTACAGCTTCATACGGGGCGAAATCGACGAAGCCACGTTTCGCAGCATTCCTGCCGTAGCTGCGGCTTTCGAGCATGCTTCAAAGGAAGCGCGGTGCCTGGAGCTGGGGAAATCCGACGAAACAAGCATCGACGCAGAAATCCGTGCCGCACTCAACGGCCAGCAGACTTGGGTACTCATCGGAGGCCCGCCCTGCCAGGCATATTCCGTCGCCGGACGTGCAAGGCGAACCAACGACAAGGACTTCCACAAGGATGAGAAGCACTTTCTCTACAAGGAATACTTGCGGATCATTCGGGAGCACAGACCGACCATCTTTGTGATGGAGAACGTCAAGGGGCTGCTGTCGTCAAGTCACGCCGGCAGTCCGATGTTCGAACGGATCATTGCGGATCTCGCATCACCGGCAGAGGGACTCGAATATGAGATCCGCTCCTTTGCGAAGAGAGGCAACAGCGATTCCCTGGAGCCAGAGGACTACCTTATTCATTCGGAGCGCTACGGCATACCCCAGAGCAGGCACAGAGTGATCCTGCTCGGAGTACTCAAGGGCACCGGAGCACCTCAGCACCATTTGCTTGAACCCGTATCAACACCTGTGACTGTCGGACATGCCATCGATGATCTTCCGAAGATTCGAAGCAAGCTGTCCAAAGGAGATTCACTGGAAGCATGGCGACATGCGGTTCAGGCTGCTCCCAGCTACATGGATGGCTGGGGTTTGGAAATCGAGTCGGCAATGATCGAGAGAATGCAATCCTCTGTAGCCAAAGCGACCAGCACAAGCACGGGCGGAGCTTTCATCGCGCAGGAATACAGAAGGCCCCACAACCCAACCGAACTGCAGCAATGGCTGCTGGATCGCAATCTGGGTGGCATATGCCAGCATGAATCAAGGGCGCACATGGCATCGGATCTGGCCCGGTACTTCTTTGCAGCAACCTTTGCTGAATGGCAGAAGTATTCCCCTCGGCTGGATGTCTTCCCCCCCAAGCTGCTGCCAGCCCATCACAACGTACAGCCCAACGACAGGGCAGGAGCCATACCCTTCAAGGATCGCTTCCGCGTACAGTGCAAAAACGACCCTGCCACCACGATAGTCGCGCATATTGCCAAGGACGGCCACTACTATATTCACTACGATCCTGAGCAATGCAGAAGCCTGACCGTCAGGGAAGCCGCACGCCTTCAGACGTTTCCGGACAACTACTTCTTTGCAGGCAACCGGACGGAGCAATATACCCAAATCGGCAACGCCGTTCCGCCACTTCTTGCGTACAAGCTGGCAACAATAGTGCGAAGCCTGCTGAATGAGATGAGCAGAAACAAACGCAGGCAAGCCCGTGACCGCATGAACAACCAACCAATGGCAAGTGAAAAGAGCAGCACACCCGGTCAGTTTCAGGCTCCGCTGCTGGCCAAAGCAGACTGACCGAGCACCAAAGCTTCCGAATTGCCGTGCAGCCACTCCTCCACCGATCTTGCTGTGTCCTCCACCGAATGCTTCAGCGAGCACTCCCAGACGATAGCCACACGCCAACCAAGCGTCAGGAGTTGCTCCACATGCTTTTTGTCTCGATCGACATTGCCAAGAAACTTCTGCTGCCAGAAGTCCGCATTGGTTCGAGGAGTGGTGGTATAGCGGCATCCATCATGCCGATGCCAGAAGCAGCCATGGACGAACACGACGGCACGGTGTTTCGGAAAAACAAGGTCAGGGGTACCGGGCAAGCCTCTGACGTGCAGTCGATATCGAAATCCCCTGGCAAAAAGAAGGGAGCGAAGTGCCCGTTCCGGCCAAGTGTCCTTGCCGCGAATGCCAGACATCATGCGACTGCGCTGAGGGGAAGTCGGTACGTGCATGGCCCTGGATACTATTCGCCTGGCTGTCATCGAAAACCGCCTGTTCGCACATCCTCGGCCATTTCATCCGAAGAGAAACGAACCATAGATCGGTAGCTTGAAGCTTTGCATGCAACTGTTTCGCAAGAGATCAAAAAGGGAGCATTGATGGCACGGGAGCACAGACATCCACCAAGCGCAGCATGCCTTTCTGCCTCGATGCGGGATCTTGGTTACTCACTCGAAACTGCCATTGCGGATCTGATCGATAACAGTATCTCTGCGGACGCAGACAAGATCGACATCATCTGCGATATTGCTTGCGAGCATCCTGTTGTGGTCATTCTCGACAACGGCAAAGGAATGACGGGAGATGAGGTGCTGGCCGCCATGCGCCATGGCACAGTCAACCCCAGACGGCATCGGTCACCAAAGGACCTGGGGCGCTTTGGACTTGGGCTGAAAACAGCGTCTTTCTCGCAGTGCCGCTCGCTGACCGTTGTAAGCACCACCGAAGGCCTTCTTTCTGGTGCCGAATGGAATTTGGATCGAATCGATGCTGCAGACGACTGGATTCTGAATATCCTTGATGAGGCTGAAATCCAAGCGTTACCTCATATCGGCAATCTTGGTAGGCACGGCACTGCAGTAGTCTGGCAACAGCTTGATCGCTTGCTGGAGGACGAAGCCAATGATCACCAGCAGGATATCGTGAACGAGAAACTGGAAGCAGTGAGACGACACCTGTCCCTCGTTTTTCATCGATTCCTCTCGGGTGAAGTCAAAGGCCGTACCAGGATATCCATCACCATCAATGGGCATCCCATTGCGCCATTTGATCCCTTCTGCAAAAAGAGCCCAGCGACCCAGGTTCTACCTGAAGAAATCGTATATGTCGGAGGTGCTGAGGTCCGAATGCAACCCTATGTACTTCCTCACCACAGCCGACTCTCCGCTGCCGACTACGATTTTTACCAGGATCGCAGCGATTTCATTTCGAACCAAGGAGGCTATGTTTACAGGAACGGGCGCCTGATGGCATGGGGAGATTGGTTCCGTTTGGTGCCGAAAGGCGAAGCCACCAAGCTGGCGCGGATACAGATCGATTTTTCCAACGATCTTGACGAGGCATGGACCATAGATATCAAGAAGTCACGTGCCCGTCCACCGCATCTGGTGCGTGAACGCTTGCGTCAGATCATCAACAAAATCACCGATCGCAGTGTGACGGTGCATCGAGGACGCGGGCAGCGCCTGTTCCACGAAGCCCAGGCTCCGCTATGGGAACGATATGCAGATCACGACGGTATCCGCTTCGCAATCAACGTACAGCACCCAATCATCACTTCGCTGACAGGAAAACTCTTGGCGGAGGACGCAAAACTGCTGCGTACGCTACTTGATTCGATTGCAGCTGCGCTGCCTATCGAGATGATCTATTCCGACTATTCAACCCAGCCGCGCGTGATCAATCAGCATGCTGCAGATGAGAACCAGACCATGGAACGCCTGAAAAGCCTGCGTCAGGTGCTGTACGGTGACGGGCCTGGCGATCCGAAAGCCTTTCTCCAGATCGTGCGCTCGACGCACCTTTTTGACGGTCAGATCGATCTGGCCGAAAAATTCATCAGCGAGACCTTTGTATGAGCCTCACAGCCATCACTGAAGAACGGAACATCACCAATTCGCTCATCTCAGGCCTTGCCAACATGGGCGAGACGCCGACGCGTGAGCTGGTGGAGGAAAAGGCGAAACAGATCGCCGCAATCTTCGGCTTTACGGGTGATCTCCGCAATATCGTCACCGAGGCGATGATCTCGATCGACACACGCATGGGGGCCGGTGTTTCGTTGGTGGATGTCACTGCAAAGCATGATGATCAGTGGGTCCACAAGCGTGAGGATGTCGCCTGGACGTATGCGGAATCCTATGGGAATTTTCTTCTCAAGGAAGGTTGGCCTCCGCAGATGGTTCAGTCGCTGAGCGATGTGACGACCCGCATTCTCGGCCACCTGCAGGATCCGATGAGCGAGGGCACAACCTGGAACCGTCGCGGCCTTGTCATCGGTCATGTGCAGTCGGGCAAGACGGCCAACTACACCGGCCTGATAGCACGTGCCGCCGACACCGGCTACAAGTTCATCATCGTCGTCGCCGGCATTCACAACAATCTGCGCAAGCAGACGCAGCAGCGCATCGATGAAGCCTTCATCGGCCGATCCAGCGATCCCGAGGATCGTCGCAACATCGGTGTGGGCCTCGCGCCGGGCTATCCGCATCCGGCCACCCTCACCAACATCAACGAGGACTTCAACAAGAACACAGCGGAAAAGAGCGGCTGGAAAATCAACGACTTCAGCAAGCCGATCATTCTGGTCATCAAGAAGAACGTCACGACGCTCAAGGCTCTTCACAAGTGGCTGAAGGAGCTGAACGCCGAGGGCGATGGCCGGATTTCCGACGTGCCGATGCTGCTGATTGACGACGAGGCCGACAACGCGTCGATCAACACCAACAAGGAGGATCTGGATCCGACCCAAACGAATACGATGATCCGGCGCATCCTTGGGCTGTTCGCGAAATCGTGCTATGTCGGCTACACGGCGACACCGTTCGCCAACATCTTCATCAACCCCGACGCGTATGGCGATGATGTGCGTGAGGAGCTGTTCCCACGCGACTTCATCTATTGCCTGGACGCGCCAACGACGTACTTCGGCGCAGAGAAGGTGTTCCTCGACGAGGCGACCAGTCAATCGATCGTGAGGCCGATCGACGATTGCGAGGATCTCATCCCGTACGCCCACAAGCGTGACGATCCCGTCCACGAGTTGCCCGCCAGCCTCTATCGCGCACTCGACGAATTCATCGTCGCCCGCGCCATCCGGAACCTGCGTGGGCAGACCGGCAAGCATTGCTCAATGATGGTCAATGTATCGCGCTTCGTGCCCGTTCAGAAGGCCGTACGTGACTTCCTGAGTCTCAGGGAGAAGAGGATCAGGGAGGCGGTTCTCGCCAACTACGCGATGCCGGAAGAGGTTTCCTCACGAAACGCGTACATGCAGGGCCTGAAGCACGCCTTCGATGCCGAGTATGCCGACGCCGGGTTTACCTGGGCGGAAGTGAAGGCTGCCCTCAGCGGCGTCTTCGAGCACCTACACCTCTATGTCATCAACAGCAAGAGTGACGAGGTGCTCGACTACGCCCGCTACGCTAAGGAAGGAGTCGGGTTGACCGCGGTCGCGGTCGGTGGTCTGAGCCTCTCCCGAGGCCTGACCATCGAGGGGTTGACCGTCAGCTACATGTACCGCAACACGAAGATGTACGACACCCTCATGCAGATGGGCCGCTGGTTTGGTTACCGGCCGGGCTTCGAGGACCTCTGCCGCGTCCATCTTTCGCGCGATTCGATCAACTGGTACTCCCACATCGCCGATGCCTCCGAAGAACTTGTACAGCAGGTCAAGCGCATGCGGCGCGATCGCCTTAGCCCGAAGGATTTTGGCCTGTACGTCCGCTCGCATCCGGACAGCCTGCTGATCACGGCGGTGAACAAGATGCGATCCGGCCAAGAGGTCACGGTCGAGCAGAGTTTCAGTGGGCGATTGCGGGAGAGCTACATAGTCTCCACCGACCCTGACGTGAATGCCAGGAACCTTGCGCTGATCGCCGATCACTGGCGAAGTGGATTCGGCGGGCAACCGGAGGAGTCCACCGAAAAGGGCGTCATCTTCAGGGACGTACCCGTCGAGGTGATCGACGACTTCCTCACCCGGTTCGAATGCCATTCCACCTTTGCCGGACAGAAATCGGACGTGGTGAGCTATCTCGAACGGATTGCGACGAAGCGCCCGCTGGCCGATGTTCTGCTGATTTCCCCTTCGGGTGGCTCAGGCGGTGAAAACGCGTTCACCCTGAGGAACCAAGTGCGCGTCGTCGGGAAGGATCAGCCGGACGGCACTTCTTGGCGCCTGAACAAGGACAGGGTTGCCTCGCGTGGCGACGAGAAGCTCGGTCTCAGCGACGCACAACGCAATGAGGCCAGAACACTGGCTGGCGGCGAAGATGGCTCAGGAGCGGTATCCGACACGCATTACCGCATGGTCCGGAACAAGCCGCTCCTCATGATTCACAGCCTGGAGCCCAAGGGCGAGGCCGTGAAGGGACCGATCGTTGCCTTCGGCGTCAGTTTCCCCCACGGGGACTATTCGACGACCATCAATGTCGTCGTGAACAAGGTCTGGCTCCAGCAGATGCAAGGTTACGCCGACGATCCTGACGAGGAGGATGACTACGATGCCTGAGTCCTCTCCGTGGGATGACATCGCCGTTCCGGGAGCGGACTTCAATGTCCGCCCGGTTGCGGTGGAAACGGCCGTGCCCTGTTTCTGGGGACGCGATGCCGGCGGCGCCTGCCTGTTCATCGTGGAGCTTCAGGGCGACCACGCAGCCCAGTATCGGAAAAACGCGGTCACGGTGAACGGCATTGGTGTCGATTTTCGTGCCGGAGATCAGGGGCAGCAGCGCTTGGTCCTCGCCCTTGAGAAGCAGGTGGACCGCGATCTCTTCGAAGGACTGTGCCGCACCCTTGCATCCGCTCTGGAGCGCGCCACCGACTCGGCAAGCGCTCTCGCAATCTCTCTGGCGCACATCCGCCGTTGGAAGACATTCCTGTCAGGTCGAGGTCAGCACCTGACCATCGAGGAAGTACGCGGCCTCTTTGCCGAAATTGTCTTCCTGACGGAACTAATCGATCGGGAGATGTCGAGCATTGCCGCCGTCGAAGCCTGGCTCGGTCCGGAACGATCACATCAGGATTTCATATTCGGCAACACAGCCGTCGAGGTCAAATCGCTCTCGGGGTCAGAGCGAAACAGCGTCCGCATTTCGTCAGAAGATCAGCTTGAATCCTTGAACGATGCGCTGTTCCTGCGCATCTACCGACTTAGCGCATTGTCAGACGTGACGACCGCCCGCTCCCTCAACGAGATAGTAGCTGCAGTCCTGTCGCGCCTCGACGAGGCAAGCGCTTTGGAGGCTTTTGAACAAAAGCTCGTTGCACACGGCTACGCCCCTCTGCCTGCCTATGACGAACCACGCTTTTCCATTAGCGATGTTCGAAGCTATCGAGTCGCTCCCGATTTTCCGCGTCTCATTCGGTCAAAGTTGCCGACAGGGATCGCCAACGTAGCCTACGACATCAAACTTGAATCGATCGCGCCATACGAGTGCGACGGAACCGCCATCTTCGGAGGACAGTGATGGAGCAAACTGGCGAAGCCTTTTTTCACGATTTCCGACAGGAACTGTTGGCAGGTGCCGAGGCCAATGCCAGATTTCAGCTCGACGAGTTCATGGAGACTTTTGCGACCGAACTAATCGAAACTGGCTTCACTGAAGGCTTTGAGCTTTGCCATTTCCGAGCGCAGCGTGGTATGCGCATAGATGGATACTGGTTCAATGACGAAGGTGGTCTGGATCTTTTCATTGCCGATTTCGATTCCAGAAACGAATTGGTATCACTGACCAAGACCGATCTGGATGCTGCGTTCAAGCGTCTTGCAAACTTTTTCGAGGCAAGCATCGACAGGAATCTGGCCAGCGAACTGGAAGTCACCTCGCCGGAATACGGTCTATCAAGGCAGATCGCTGACCGCAGATGCGCCATCAGCTCGCTGAACCTTATTCTTCTCTCCGAACGCACGCTCAGCGGTACTGTGCAGAGCCTGGCCGATGGAGATGTTGCTGGTATCCCAGCCAGTTACCACGTATGGGACATTTCACGGCTTCAACGCCAGCGAAGCTCCCGCAGTCACAAAGAACCACTCGATCTGGATTTCGATCATATGTTCGGCAAGGCTATCGCTTGCTTGCCTGCCCACCTCAAAACCGATACTTACGAGTCTTATCTGATGGTTATGCCTGCAGATGTGCTGGCAACCCTGTACGAAAAATTCGGAGCACGCCTGCTGGAACAGAACGTGCGCACCTTCCTGCAGGCCCGTGGCAATGTGAATCAGGGAATACGGTCGACCATTTTGAATGAACCAGGAATGTTCTTTGCCTACAACAACGGAATCACCGCTACAGCGCAAAGTGTAGACACCGTGATGACGGATTCAGGCCTAGCGATCTCAAGAGTAATTGACCTTCAGATTGTCAATGGCGGGCAAACCACTGCCTCCCTCTTCCACACAAGGAAACGAGACAAAGCGGACCTATCCAAGATATTTGTTCAAATGAAGCTGTCCGTTATCGACAGCCTGCAAAGCGAGACGATCGTGCCAAAGATATCGGAGTATGCCAACACCCAGAATCGTGTAAATGCAGCCGATTTCTTTTCAAATCACCCATTCCATATCAGGATGGAAGGGTTTTCTCGCCGTATTTGGGCACCAGCGCAGAAAGGCGCCACACGTGAGACACGCTGGTTCTATGAACGAGCGCGTGGTCAGTATGCTGATGTGCAATCAAAGCTCACGCCAGCAGAGCAACGGAAATTCAAAGCCGAACATCCAAAACCGCAAATGTTCACCAAGACAGATCTTGCGAAATTCGAGAACGTCTGGGATGACCATCCGAGGCACGTCAATCTTGGCTCCCAGAAAAACTTTGCACGCTATGCTTCTCGAATCGGCAGTGAGTGGGAAAAGTCATCCGATGGATTCAATGAGTTTTATTTCAAAAGAGCGGTGGCGCGTGGTCTAATATTTCGAGCCACAGAGCGTATCGTTTCCGCCCAACCTTGGTATAACGGCGGGTACCGTGCAAATATCGTGGCCTATACATTAGCAATACTTTCTGAAATTGCAAAACGCAGGAAGCAGAGCATCGACTTTCTCGGAATCTGGAATGCGCAGATGGTCGATACGGTGCTGGAAGGAGCAATCGCGATGATATCTGGGGTAGTGAACAACGACATTACCAATCCACCTCAAGGCATATCCAACATATCCGAATGGTGCAAAAGAGAAGCATGCTGGACGAGGATTCAGGCTCGTGTCGAAACCATCGCAAGCGCCCTGCCCCAGAGTTTCTATGATCGGCTCGTTTCACTCGATGAACAGTCAGTCACAGTGCGGTCAGCAAAACAGACACAAAGGATCGATGACGGCATCGATGCCCAGAAAAAAGTACTGACCGTCCCTGCGACAGAGTGGAATCGCATCCGCAAAGCGTTAATGGAAAGAAATCTGCTCACCCCAAAGGAGGACGGCGTACTCAAAGTAGCCGCACAAATCCCCGCTAAACTGCCCACAGAAAAGCAGTGCTTGGTGCTTTTGGATATTCTGAACAAGGGGAAAACTGAGGGCGTGCTAGTCGAATAAGCTCAAGGGCACACCACGCACTCATAAGACACCAAGAAGTCAGCGCAACGGCAGCGGCGTGCTCACGCCCAGCAGCAGGCCCAGGGCGAATACGGCCATCACCAGGCCTGCGGTGGCGTACATGGCCCAGGCCAGCCAGAACAGGCCTGGCTGCTCATCGCGGCGCCATTCCAGGCGGCCCTTGAAGCCGTTGGAGCCAAAAGGCAGCCAGCCCCGCGCCAGGCTTTGGTAGGCCACGCCCAGCAGCCCCAGGCCCAGGATCAAAAAGAAGATGCCTTGAAACAGCGCCATGCTGCCGTCCTCCGTGGGTTCACACCGATCCATACCGATGGCGGACCACTGTACCAGCACCGCTGGCGCGGGCGGCGTGCAGGCGGTGGCTATCAGCCCAGGCGCGCCTGCAGCCAGCCGCGCAGGCTGTTGATGAAGGCCCAGCCCTGCACGCGCGGCAGATCCTGAATCCGCACCACGGCCTCGATCACCCGGCCATCGCGCAGCGCCACGGCGCGGCCCACGCCGGGCAGCAGGCCGCAGGCCAGCGGCGGCGTGACCCAGCGGCCGTCGAGCAGCATGGCGATGTTGCCGAAGGTGCCTTCGGTGATCTCGCCTTCCTCGTTCCACAGCACGGTGTCGAACACGCCCGGCTCCTGGGGCGCAAACGCGGCGTAGTGCGCGCGGCGCGTGGTCTTGTGGCGCACGAATTCGCCGTGCGCCTGGGCCAGCGGGCGCTGCGCCAGGCGCAGCAGCACGGGTTCGGGCGTGGGGGCCAGGGCAAAGGCCTCGGCACGCGGTGTGCCTGCGGCGCCCAGCAACAGGCGCGTGCGCCATGCCCCCTGCGGGTGGCTGCCCGCCAACACCTGCAGGCACTGGTGCACGGCGGTGGCGTCCCAAGGCACGCCGAAATGCGCCGCCGCCTGCTCCATGCGCGCCAGGTGCTCGGGCAGGTGGTGGTAGGCACCGTCCTCCAGCCGCAGGGTTTCCAGCAGGTCGAAGGGCTCACTGGCGCGCTCGACAAAGGCGCGCTTGGCGGCCCATTCGCGCCATTCGGCGTTGGCGTCGGCGCCCCAGACAATGCCGCTGCCAATGCCGCAGCGGGCCTCGCTGCCCTGCAGTTCGACGGTGCGGATGGGTACGTTGAAGGTGGCGTGCAGGCCGCCACCAGCGGCGGGCCGCAGCAGGCCCACGGCGCCGCAGTACACGCCGCGCGGCCCGTCTTCAAGCTGGGCGATGGTGCGCATGGCCTGCACCTTGGGCGCGCCCGTGACGGAGCCGCAGGGGAACAGCGCCGCAAACACGTCCTGCAGCCGCGTGCCCGTGCGCGTGGTGGCGGCCACGTCCGAGGTCATCTGCCACACGGTGGGCAGCGCCTCGGTATGGAACAGGCGCGGCACGCGCACGCTGTGGGGCTGGGCAATGCGCGAGAGGTCGTTGCGCAGCAGGTCCACGATCATCACGTTTTCGGCGCGCTCCTTGGGCGAGTTGCGCAGGTGCGCGGCCTGCGCGGCGTCGTCCTGCGGCGTGGCGCCGCGTGCGGCCGTACCTTTCATGGGGCGGGTGAGGATGGGGCCGCTGCCCTGCGGCCCGGCCTGCCAGTCGAAGAACAGCTCGGGCGAGACGGACAGCACCTGCCCGGCGGCAGCGCCGTCGATCCACGCCGCGTAGCCGCCGCCCTGGGCGCGCTGCAACGCGGCAAACAAGGCCTGCGCCGTGCCCGACCAGCGCCCGCGCAGCCGTGCGGTGTGGTTGACCTGGTAGTAGGTGCCGCGCGCAATGCCGTCCTGGATGTGCGCCAGCGCGGCGTCAAACGCGGCGCGCTCGGGCTGGGTGTGCCAGTCGATGCGCGCATCGTCTGCCGCTGTCGCTGCGGTGGGCCAGGGCAGCGGTGCATCGTGCGCCGCAAACCAGGCCAGGGGCAGCGCGGGGTCGCCCGCCTGCACGGCGAGCGCGGGGTCGAACGCGGGCGCGGCCTCGTAGCGCAGCCAGCCCAGCACCCAGGCGCCGCCCCGTGCTGCGGCCTCGGCAGCGTCGAGCACAGCACGCACCTCGTGCAGCGCATGGGCCGCCCACACGGTACGCGGCGCGCCAAACGCATGGCGCAGGCGGGCACCGGCCGCATCATGCGGGTCGGCAAAGTCGATCAGTGAACCAATAGTCAAAATGGCCTCCAGCGCTTATTGGATAAGCGCCAGCAGCTACTATTTTGATAGCATCATGCCGCGCCGATATGGGGCACCAGGCCGCTGACTGGCTGGCCGCTGCGCAGGGCTGCGGTGAAGGCCAGCATGCGGTCTATGGGCATGCGCGCGCGTGGGATCAGCGCCGGGTCCACGTGCACGGCGTTGGCGCCGGTCTCCAGTACGCGGGCCACGTCGGCCAGGCCGTTCATGGCCATCCAGGGGCAGTGGGCGCAGCTTTTGCAGGTGGCGCTGTTGCCTGCGGTGGGGGCTTCGATGAAGCGCTTGCCGGGGTTGAGTGTGCGCAGCTTGTGCATCATGCCGTTGTCGGTGGCGACGATGAACTCCTGGGCGTCCATGGTCTGCGCAGCCTTGAGGATGGCGGAGGTGGAGCCCACGGCGTCGGCCAGGGCGATGACCTCGGCCGGGCTTTCGGGGTGCACCAGTACCTTGGCGTGGGGGTGCTCCTTCTTCAGCGCTTCGAGCTCGAAGGCCTTGAACTCGTCGTGCACGATGCAGGCGCCGTTCCAGAACACCATGTCGGCGCCGGTTTCGCGGCGGATGTAGTCGCCCAGGTGGCGGTCGGGCGCCCACAGGATTTTGTGGCCCTGGTCCTTGAGGGCGCGCACGATGTCCAGCGCGCAGCTCGACGTGACGAGCCAGTCGGCGCGCGCCTTCACGGCGGCGCTGGTGTTGGCATAGACGACCACGGTGCGGTCAGGGTGCTGGTCGCAGAAGGCGCTGAACTCCTCAATGGGGCAGCCCAGGTCGAGCGAGCAATTGGCATCCAGGTCGGGCATGAGCACGGTCTTCTCGGGCGAGAGGATCTTGGCCGTCTCGCCCATGAAGCGCACGCCGCTGACCACCAGCGTTTGCGCGGCGTGGTCGCGGCCAAAGCGCGCCATCTCCAGCGAATCGCTGACGATGCCACCGGTCTCCTCGGCCAGGTCCTGCAGGTCGGGGTGCACGTAGTAGTGCGACACCATGACCGCGTTCTTTTCCTTCAGCAGACGGCGGATCTTGTCCTTGAGCGCGGCACGCTCGTCCTGCGACAGCTCGGCGGGCACACGCGCCCAGGCGTGTTTGGTGGAGCAGACCGCGCCGCCTTCGGGCTGTTCGTAATCGACTTCTTTCAGGGTGATCGTGGTGTTCATGGCAGCTCCTGGAGGCGCATCGAGAAGTCGGTGGCCTTGACGTCCTTGGTCAGCGTGCCAATGGAGATGCGGTCCACGCCGGTTTCTGCAAGGGCGCGCAGGCCCTCCAGCGTCACGCCGCCCGAGATTTCGAGGATGGCGCGGCCCGCGTTGATTCGCACCGCCTCGTGCAGCATGGGCAGGGGCATGTTGTCCAGCAGCACCATTCTTGCGCCCGCGTCCAGCGCCTCGCGCAGTTGCTCCAGCGTTTCCACCTCGATCTCGATGAACTGCGCGCGCGCGGCCACCTGCTGCGCGGCCTGCAGCACGGCGCTGACGCCGCCCGCAGCGGCAATGTGGTTTTCCTTGATGAGGACGGCGTCGTGCAGGCCGATGCGGTGGTTGGTGCCGCCGCCCACGCGCACGGCGTACTTCTGCGCCAGGCGCAGGCCGGGGATGGTCTTGCGCGTGTCCACAATGTGGGCACGGGTGCCGCGCACGGCCTCCACGTAGGTGGCCGTCTTGGTCGCCACGGCAGACAGCAGTTGCAGGAAGTTGAGCGCCGTACGCTCGGCGCTCAGCAGCGCGCGGGCGTCGCCCTCGGCCTCCAACACCACCTGGTCGGAGGTGCTGCGCTGTCCCTCGGCCACATGCCAGGTGATGCGCACGGTGGGGTCCAGCGCGCGCAGCGCCGCTTCGGCCCAGGGTGCGCCGCAGATGACGGCGGCTTCGCGCGCCAGCACGCGGGCGCGGGCACGGCGCCCTGCGGGCACCAGGGCAGCGGTCAGGTCGCCGCTGCCGACGTCTTCCTGCAGCGCGCGGGCCACATCCAGCAGCACCTGGGTGCCAAGCGGTTCCATCGTGGGGTCTTTGGGGTTCATGTCCATGTTCTTCAATGCGCAGCGCCCTGGCCGGGCGGGGCCAGGGCCAGCAGCGCTGGGATGATTCAACCCCAAAGCATAGCGGCTTCGACTAGACTGCCGGGCTCCACGGCTTTTTGCGATTGAGGCACCATGACCGATCCCACCACGCCCCCTTCCACTCCCAGCGGCACGCCCTACGGCACGCTGCCCCCCGCATCCCCACTGCCCCAGCGCCGCCCGGTGAGCCTGCCGCGTCTGCAGCAAATGCGCGAAGCGGGCGAAAAAATCACCATGCTGACGGCCTACGACGCCACCTTTGCCGCCGTGGCCGACGCTGCGGGCGTGGAATGCCTGCTGGTGGGCGATTCGCTGGGCATGGTCTGCCAGGGCCTGCACAGCACGGTGGGCGTGACGCTGGAAACCATGGTCTATCACACCGAAAGCGTGGCGCGCGGCCTGCGCCGCGTGCAGGGCACGGCCTGGCTGATCGCCGACCTGCCCTATGGCAGCTACGCCGAAAGCCGCGAACAGGCGCTGCGCAGCGCATGCGAGCTGATGCGCGCCGGGGCCCACATGGTCAAGCTCGAAGGCGGCGGCTGGACAGCACCAACGGTGCAGTTCCTGGTCGAGCGCGGCGTGCCCGTGTGCGCCCACCTGGGCCTCACGCCGCAAACGGTGCACGCCCTGGGCGGCTACCGCGTGCAGGGCAAGACCGAGCAGGCCGCGCAAACCCTGCGCCGCCACGCCCACGAGCTGCAGGACGCCGGCGCCACCATGCTGGTGCTGGAAATGGTGCCCGCGCTGCTCTCGGCCGAACTGACCCAGGAACTGCAGCACTGCCACACCATCGGCATTGGCGCAGGCAACGGCACGGCAGGCCAGGTGCTGGTGCTGCACGACATGCTGGGGCTGAACCTGGGCAAGATGGCCAAGTTCGTGCACAACTTCATGCAGGACGCAGACAGCGTGCGCGGCGCCATGGAGGCCTATGTCCAGGCCGTCAAGCAAGGCCGCTTCCCCGACAACACCCTGCACGCCTGGTAAGGCGTGCCCCCTTTCCCCATGCAGATCATCCACACCATTCCCGAGCTGCGCGCCGCCCTGGCGCAGAGCCGCAACCCTGCCTTCGTACCCACCATGGGCAACCTGCACGACGGCCACCTGGCCCTGGTGCGCCAGGCCAGGCCGCTGGGCGACACGCTGGTGGCCAGCATCTTCGTCAACCGCCTGCAGTTTCTGCCGCACGAGGACTTCGACAGCTACCCGCGCACCCTGCAGGTGGACGCCGACAAGCTGCGCGCCGCAGGCTGCGATGTGCTGTTTGCCCCCAGCGAGCAGGATCTGTACCCCGAGCCGCAAACCTTCAAGGTACAACCCGACCCGCAACTGGCCGACATTCTGGAAGGGCAGTTCCGCCCCGGCTTCTTCACCGGCGTGTGCACGGTGGTGATGAAGCTGTTTTCCGCCGTGTTTGCGGGCAAGGCCCAGGGTACGGCGTTGTTCGGGCAGAAGGACTACCAGCAGCTCATGGTGCTGCGCCGCATGGTGCAGCAGTTTGCGCTGCCCCTGGACATCGTGGCCGGAACCACGCAGCGCGCCGACGATGGCCTGGCGCTGAGCTCACGCAACGGCTACCTGAGCGAGGCCGAGCGCCAGGAGGCGGTGCAACTGTCGCTGGCCCTGCGCGCCCTGGCACGCGACGCCGTGGCCGCGGCCCACACCCTGCCCGCGCAGCGCGAAGCGCTGGAGGCGCGCGCCCTGCAGGCCCTGACCGGACGCGGCTGGCAGCCCGACTACCTGACCGTGCGCCGCCGCAGTGACCTGCAGCCCCCCCAGGCCGGTGATGCGCTGGTGGTGCTGGGCGCCGCACGCCTGGGCCGCACGCGCCTGATCGACAACCTGGAAGTCTGACGCGCCAGACCACGGCCCCATGGATATCCTGCTCCTTGCCCTGTTGCTGTCCATTGGCATCTTCGTGCTCAATGGCAAGCAGCAGCGCCAGCGCATCGGCCTGCTGGCCAGCCACCTGGCGCAGTACCAGATCGAGAAGCTGCTGGAAAACCTCATCGAGGGCTACATGCGCGCCCTGGGCGAAACCGACCCCGCCCGGCGCCAGCAGATCTGGGACCTGCTGCGCACCACCGAGCTGCAACTGAGCGAGCAGTTCGGCCAACTGGCGACCGAAATGGCGCGCGTGGACGCCGCCCTCACCCGCGTGAGCACCCTGCCGCTGGCCCTGCCGTTTGCCGACCAGTGGTGGCCCAGCGCCAGCTTCGACCTGCGCCAGGCATTCAAGATCCACGCCGAAGGCATTGAACGCGCGGTGCGCAACGACGCCCAGCGCGTCCCCAAGGACAAGGCCTTCACGCTGATGGCCGAATTGTTTTTGATGCAGCACACCTGCCACTGGTACTGCAAGTCCAAGCCCGTGGCCTCGGCGCGCCTGATGGCGCGGCACCAGACGGCGTATGCACAGGTGATCGACGCAGTGGACCCTGCCACGCGCCGTGCCTACCTCGCCTTGGTCAAAGGCTGAGGGGTATGGCCCCGCCTCCCCGCAACGCTCGCGGGACGCGCAACCCATCAGCGGCGCCGCGCCGCACCGCGCAACCACGACCGGCCGTGCCCCGGCTGCTGCTGCTGAACAAGCCCTTCGATGTGCTCACCCAGTTCAGCCCCGACGGCAGCGGGCGACATACCCTCAAGGACTTTGTGGACGTACCCGGTGTGTACCCTGCCGGACGCCTGGACCGCGACAGCGAAGGCCTGCTGCTGCTGACCAACGACGGCCCGCTGCAGGCCCGCATTGCCGACCCACGCCACAAGCTGCCCAAAACCTATTGGGTGCAGGTGGAGGGCACGCCGACCGAAGATCAACTGCGCCAACTGCGCGAGGGCGTGCTGTTGAACGACGGCCCCACCCTGCCCGCCCAGGCGCAGTGCCTGGCCGAAGCGCCTGCGCTGTGGGAGCGCCAGCCGCCCATCCGGGTGCGCCAGAGCATTCCCACGGCCTGGCTGGAACTGACCATCCGCGAGGGCCGCAACCGCCAGGTGCGCCGCATGACCGCCGCCGTGGGCCTGCCCACGCTGCGCCTGGTGCGCGTGCGCATCGGCCCTTGGGGATTGGAGGGATTGGCGCCGGGAGAGTGGCGCGAGGTGCAGACCCCTACCCTGACCTGAATCAGGAGGTGCGCACCACCCATGCCGCATGAAACGAGCGCGCCCCACATCGGCAGCCACCGCGCAAGGGCCGCCCCGCAGCGCTGGTGGCGTCCCCCTTCCGCATCGCTCAGCGATGCCAGAGAAGGGGGAAGGAGCGAAGCGACACAGGGGGTTGTCTTGCTTCAGGCGCCTTCGCCCTTGGGCTCGCGCTCCATGAGGGCGGCCACGGCCTCGGCGGGGCGCAGGCGGCCGTCGAGCAAGGCCACCACGGCTTCGCTGATGGGCATTTCCACGCCCAGTTGGCGTGCACGTTGCACCACAGTGCGGGCGCAGTACACACCCTCGGCCACGTGGCCGAGCGAGTCCACGGCCTGCGCCAGCGTCTGCCCCTGCGCCAGCAGCAGACCCACACGCCGATTGCGCGAGAGGTCGCCAGTGGCGGTCAGCACCAGGTCGCCCAGGCCCGACAGGCCCATGAAGGTTTCGGCGCGCGCGCCCAGGGCCAAGCCCAGGCGGGTGATTTCTGCCAGGCCACGCGTGATGAGCGCGGCCCGCGCATTGAGCCCCAGTTGCAGGCCATCGCACAGGCCGGTGGCAATGGCCAGCACGTTCTTGACGGCGCCGCCCACTTCCACACCCACGATATCGTCGTTGGCATAGACACGCAGGCTGGGGCTGTGGAAGGCGCGCACCAGGGTGTCGCGCACGTCGGCGTGTTCGCTGGCGGCCACCAGCGCGGTGGGTTGGGCCAGGGCCACTTCCTGGGCGAAGCTGGGGCCGCTGAGCACGCCTGCCCGCAGGCCGGGCGCCACCTGGGCGTGCACTTCGTGGGCCAGCAGGCCCGGTGCACCTTCGGCCAGCGCGGCCTCAAAGCCCTTGCACAGCCAGGCCACCGGGGCGGTGCAGCCGTGCAAGGCCCCCAGCATGCCGCGCAGTGCGGCCATGGGGGTGGCGACGACCACCAGCCCAGCCCCGGCCACCGCATCGGGCACCGTGCCGCTGCGCACCTCCAGCCCCTGGGGCAGGCCCACGCCAGGCAGGTAGCGCGCATTGCTGCGTGCCGCCTGCATCTGCACTGCATGCTCGGCGCTGCGCGCCCACAGGGTCACGGCGTGACTGTCGGAGTGGCGCGCGGCGCTGATCGCCATGGCCGTACCCCAGGCACCCGCACCAAGAACTATGATTTTCATAGCAGCTCGCGCTTATTGCATAAGCGCCAGAGGCCAAAAAGACCTAAAAATTACTGCGGCAGAGGCGACGAGGGCGCTGCAGCCGCCTGTGCCCGTTGCTGCTCGTACATGGCCTGGAAGTTGATTTCCGCCAGGTGCACGGGCGGGAAGCCGGCGCGGTTGACCACATCGGCCACGTTGCCACGCAGGTAGGGGTACACGATCTGCGGGCAGGCCACGCCGATGACCATGCTCATCTGGTCTTCAGGCACGTTGCGGATCTCGAAGATGCCGGCTTGCTTGGCCTCGATCAGGAACACGGTCTTGTCCTGGATCTTGGTCTGCACGGTGGCGGTCACACAGACCTCGTAAATGCCCTCGACCACCGGGGTGGCTTCCACGCCCAGCTGGATGTCCACGTTGGGTTGTTGCTGTTCCAGCAGGATGGCGGGGGAGTTGGGCTGCTCCAGCGACAGATCCTTGAGGTACACACGCTGGATCTGGAACACGGGGGCGGAGGAGGTTTCTTGATCGGCCATGGGATGCTTTCAGCTCAAACCAGGCCCGGCACAGCGCCGGGCCACAAAAAGACCCGCTGCAGGATACCTTCCCGCTGCGGGCGCGAAACACGGGATTATGCAGCGCCCAGCAGGGGCAGCAGACCGCCGCGGGCGTCCAGGGCCATCAGGTCGTCGCAACCACCGACATGGGTGTCGCCGATGAAGATCTGCGGCACGGTGCGTCGGCCAGTGGTTTCCATCATGCGCTCGCGCTCCTGCGGGTTGGTGTCGATGCGGATCTCTTCGATGTGCTCGACCCCGCGTGCCTTGAGCAGTTGCTTGGCACGCACGCAGTAGGGGCAAACGGCGGTGGTGTACATCTTGACGGCTTGCATGGCGTTTTCCTCGGCGGCAGTGGGCAATCAGGCTTTTTTCTCGATCGGCAGGCCCGCTTCACGCCAGGCCTTGGTGCCACCGGCGAGCACCTGCACGTTCTCGTAGCCCAGGCGCCGGGCCATGATGGCCGCGCGTGTGGCACGCGCACCACTGGAGCACACCATGACCAGCGGCAGTGCCTTGTTCTTGACCACCGTGGGCAGGCGCTCATCGATTTCATTCACCGGCACGTTCTTGGCGCCGCCCACGTGGCCTTCGGCGTATTCGTCGGCACCACACACGTCGATGAGCACCGCCTTCTCGCGATTGACCAGCAGCACGGCGGCCGAGGGAGTCAGCCCGTTCGCGCCCGACTTGAGCATGGGCAGGAACAGCATCCCTCCCGAAACGAAGGCCAGCACGAACAGATACCAGTTCTCGACAATGAAATTCACGATATTCCTTGGGGTGTCAGATGCCGCAATTCTAAAATGCCGGGTTTCGACCTGCTTGCCCAAGGGACACCATGCACAAACTCGTTCTGATCCGCCACGGCGAATCCACCTGGAACCTGGAAAACCGCTTCACCGGCTGGACCGATGTGGACCTGACCCCCACCGGGGTGTCCCAGGCCATGTCGGCAGGCAAGCTGCTCAAGGCCGAAGGCTATGACTTTGACCTGTGCTACACCAGCGTGCTCAAGCGCGCCATCCACACCCTGTGGTACTGCCTGGACGAGATGGACCGCACCTGGCTGCCCGTGCAGAAAAGCTGGCGCCTGAACGAGCGCCACTACGGTGCGCTGCAGGGCCTGAACAAGACCGACATGGCCAAACAGTACGGCGACGAGCAGGTGCTGGTCTGGCGCCGCAGTTACGACACCCCCCCACCCGCGCTGGAGCCGCAGGACCCGCGCAGCGAGCGCAACGACCGCCGCTACGCCAACCTGGACGCCTCCCAGGTGCCGCTGACCGAGTGCCTCCAGGACACCGTGGCCCGCGTCCTGCCCTTCTGGAACGAGACCATGGCCCCCAGCATCCGCTCCGGTCAGCGCGTGCTGGTGGCGGCGCACGGCAACTCCATCCGCGCACTGGTCAAGTACCTGGACGGCATCTCCGACCAGGACATCGTCGGCCTGAACATACCCAACGGAATTCCTCTGGTGTACGAACTGGACACGGACCTGCGCCCCATCCGCCACTACTATCTTGGCGATGCAGAGGCCGCCGCCAAGGCTGCGGCAGCGGTTGCCACCCAAGGCAAGGCCTGAGTCCACCGAAAAAAGACAAGCGCTGCAAAATGTGAGCGCCCGCGCGGGAACCGGCGCGGGTTGGGCCCTTCCAAGGTGTATATTGACCCGGTCAGAGGTAAACGTATGGGCCAGAAACTGAAAATCGCAGGGTGGGTATCGGTCGGCGCGCTCGCGGGCGCGCTGACCACGGTGTCGCTGCAAACCATGGCACGCGGCAGCATGGCACCCTTGCCGCTGGAGGAAATCCAGCAACTTGCCGCCGTGTTCGGCCTCGTCAAGACCGACTATGTGGAGCCGGTGGACGACAAGAAGCTCATCACCGATGCCATTTCGGGCATGGTCGCCAGCCTCGATCCGCACTCGCAGTATTTCGACAAGAAGTCCTTCTCCGAATTCCGTGAAGGCACCACGGGCAAGTTCGTCGGCGTGGGCATCGAGATCACGCAGGAAGACGGATTGATCAAGGTGGTCTCGCCCATCGAGGGCTCGCCAGCCTTCCGCGCCGGGCTCAAGACCAACGACCTGATCACCAAGATCGACGAAACCGCCGTCCGCGGGCTGAGTCTGAACGAGGCCGTCAAGCGCATGCGTGGCCAGCCCGACACCAAGGTCACGCTCACCATCTTCCGCAGGGAAGAGAACCGTACCTTTGCCGTCACGATCACGCGCGAAGAGATCAAGACACAGTCCGTCAAGGGCAAGATGGTCGAGCCTGGCTACGGCTGGATTCGTCTGTCGCAGTTCCAGGAACGCACGGTGGACGACTTCGTGCGCAAGGTCGAGGAACTGTACAAGCAGGACCCGCAGCTCAAGGGCCTGGTGCTGGACCTGCGCAACGACCCCGGCGGCCTGCTGGACGCCGCCGTGGCCATTTCTGCGGCCTTCCTGCCTGCGGACGTGGTGGTGGTCACCACCAACGGGCAGCTTGCGGAGAGCAAGGCCACGTTCAAGGCATCGCCCGACTTCTACGCCCGCCGTGGCAGCAGCGACCCGCTCAAACGCCTGCCTGCGGCCATCAAGAAGGTGCCGCTGGTGGTGCTGGTCAACGAAGGCTCTGCCTCGGCCAGCGAGATCGTGGCCGGTGCCCTGCAGGACCACAAGCGCGCCACCATCATGGGCAGCCAGACCTTTGGCAAGGGTTCGGTGCAGACCGTGCGCCCCCTGGGGCCGGACACCGGAATCAAGCTGACCACGGCGCGCTACTACACACCCAGCGGCAAATCCATCCAGGCGCGCGGCATCGTCCCCGACGTGATGGTGGACGAGACCGCCGAGGGCAGCCCCTTTGCCGCCCTGCGCATGCGCGAGGCCGACCTGGAAAAACACCTGGGCAACGGCCAGGGCGAGGAAAAGCCCGACCCCGAACGCGAAAAGGCCCGCGAGGAAGCCCGCAAGCGCCTGGAAGAGGAGGCCAAGAAACCCGTGTCCGAGCGCAAGCTCCCCGAGTTCGGCACCGACAAGGACTTCCAGCTCGCCCAGGCCCTGAACCAGTTGCGCGGCAAGCCCGTGCTGGTGAGCAAGACCCAGACCGAGCGCAAGGAAGAAAAGAAGGAGCAGTAAGCCGCTGCCGCCTTCGCCCACCGGGGCCGGTTGCACACCGGCCCTTTTTACTGCCCCGCCCACCCATGACCGACGACCAGCTCCTGCGCTATTCCCGCCACATCCTGCTCGATGAGGTCGGCATCGAGGGACAGGAGCGCATTCTGGCGGCGCACGCACTGGTCATTGGCGCTGGCGGCCTGGGTTCCCCAGTAGCGCTGTACCTGGGCTCGGCGGGCGTGGGCCGGATCACGCTGGTGGACCACGACGTGGTGGACCTGACCAACCTGCAGCGCCAGATCGCCCACACCACACAGCGCGTGGGCCAGCCCAAGGTGGCATCGGCTGCACAGGCGGTGCAGGCCATCAACCCCGACGTGCAGGTGACCGCGCTGCAGGAGCGCGTGGACGCCCTGCGCCTGCACACGCTGGTGCAGGAGGCCACGGTGGTGCTCGACTGCTCGGACAACTACGCCACGCGCCAGGCGGTCAATGCCGCCTGCGTGCGCCTGGGCAAGCCGCTGGTGGCGGGAGCGGTCATCCGCTTCGATGCGCAGATCACCGTCATCGACCCGCGCGAGCCCGGCACCCCCTGCTACGCCTGCCTGTTCGACCCGGCGGCGCAGTTCGAGGAAGTGGCCTGCTCCACCATGGGCGTGTTTGCTCCGCTGGTGGGCGTGGTGGGGGCCCTGCAGGCCACCGAGGCGCTCAAGCTCGTGGCGGGCGTGGGCACCTCTCTGGCCGGGCGATTGCTGATGCTGGACGGCCGGAGCATGGAATGGAGCAGCCTGCGCACTGCCCGCAATCCGGCCTGCCCGGTGTGCGGCACAGCCCACATCCCGCCAGCCCAGTAGGAATGCGCCTACGCGCAGCGCTTGCCTGCGCTGGCAGCCCGCGGCCGCCCGTCACGATAGAGTGGGCTCGCCACATCCCGAAAGGCCGCTGTGAAGCTCCGCACCTTCTTCGTCGAAGACAACCCCACCATCCGCGAGAACCTGATCGGCACGCTGCAAGAGCTGGCCGCCGTGGAGCCCGTGGGCATGGCCGACAGCGAAGCCACCGCCTGCCAATGGCTGGACGCCCACACGCAGAACTGGGACCTGGTCATCGTGGATGTGTTCCTGCGCCAGGGCACAGGCCTGGGTGTACTGGCGGCCTGCCGGCGCCGCCAACCAGGGCAGCGCGCGGTGGTGCTCAGCAACTACGCCACGCCCGACGTGCGCCGGCGCTGTGCCCAACTGGGCGTGGACGCGGTGTTCGACAAGTCGGGCGATATCGAGGCGCTGGTGGACTACTGCCGCGAACTGGCGGCGCATCTCAGTGATCCATTGCACGAACGCGGCACCCACAGCGGATGAAACCGACGCGCCCCAAGCCAGGGCTCCCGCGCAAGGGCCGCCCCGCCGCGCAGGGAGCGTTCCCCTGCCCGCGGCGCGCTGCGCTGCGAAAGCGGGGGGAAGGTGCGCAGCACCTCAGGGGGGTGTTACATCACTTCAATCGATCAGACGGTTCTTGAGCGCGTAGTACGTCAGGTCGCTGTTGGTGGACAGGCCCATTTTTTCGAGCAGGCGCGTGCGGTAGGTGCTCACCGTCTTGACGCTCAGCGACAGCGCCTGGGCGATGTCCCCGGCCGTTTCGCCGCGTGCGAGCTTCAGGAACACCTGGAATTCACGCTCGGACAACTGCTCGTGCACCGGCGCGTCCTCCTTGCGGTGCAACTGCTGGGCCAACAGGTCGGCGACTGCGGGTGTGACGTAGCGGCGCCCCTGCGCAATGGTGCGGATGGCCTCGACAATTGTTTCGGGCTCGCATTCCTTGTTGAGGTAGCCGCTGGCACCCTGGCGGATCAGGCTGATGGCGTAGTGTTCCTCGGGGTAGCCGCTGAGCACCAGAATGCCCATGTGCGGTGCCTTGGCGCGCAACTGCGCCAGCACGTCGATGCCGCTGCGCCCCGGCATGGCCAGGTCCATGACCAGCACCTGAATGTCCTGCTGGTGCACCAGGTCGATGGCCTCGCGTCCGTTGGCGGCCTCGCCCACCACGCGCAGGTCCACATGCTCGGACAGAAACTGGCGCAGCCCCGAGCGCACAATCGCATGGTCGTCCACGATACCTACATTGATCATCGAATCGGCTCTCCCTGCGCGCCGCCAGCCACGGCGGCGGCGGCGTTCGACCCATTATCCTGATTTGCATGCTTCGTCCACACCGCCCCCTGCGATGGCCCCATGCCCTGCAACGCCTTGCCGTGGTGCTGCCCCTGGCGGTGCTCGCGGCACTGGCACTGGTGGGCATCAACGAGGCGGGCTACCAGCGCTCACACCAGGCTTTGCAGCAACTGGCGCACAGCCAGGCCACACACTCCAGCGTCAACCGGCTGTTGCAGGACATGCTCGACGCCGAAACCGGCCTGCGCGGCTACCTGCTCACGGGCGATGAGCGCTATCTCGACCCCTACAAGGCCGGGATCGCCACGCTGCAGGACGACCTGGAACAACTGCGAAGCCTGGTGGCCGACACCCCCGAGGACAGACAGCACTACGAGGCACTCGCCCGCACCATCACCACCAAGCTTTCGGAAATGGCGCTGAGCCTGGACCTGCGCCGCAAGGAGCGGCAGGACGCCTGGCAGTTCGTGCTCTCCACCGACGTGGGCAAACAACACATGGATGCGATCCGCCTGCATGCACGCGCCCTGATTGACAGCAGCAACGCACAGGTGGCACGTGGGCAGGCCGAGATCGAACGCGCATTGTGGGGCTCGCGCCTGGGCATCGCGCTGGCCACTGCTGTAGGCCTGCTGGCGTTCTACCGCTACCTGCGCCAGACCCAGGCCCTGCAACAGGCCACGGCCCGCGAACAACAAGCCCTGGAGAGCGAGCGCGAACGCCTGGAGGCCCTGGTGCGCGCGCGCACCGCATCGCTCAGCGCGCTGGCCAACCACCTGCAGCAGGTGCGCGAGGACGAACGCGGCCACCTGGCACGCGAGCTGCACGACGAACTCGGCGCCCTGCTCACCGCCGCCAAGCTGGATCTGGCGCGCCTCAAATCCCGCATCGGCACCAGCGGCCCTGAGGTGCAGGAGCGCCTGCAACACCTGGGCGCCACGCTCAACCAGGTGATTGCGCTCAAGCGCCGCATCATTGAAGACCTGCGGCCCTCGGCGCTGGCCAACCTGGGGCTGGCCACAGCGCTGGAGATTCTGGCGCGCGAGTTTTCGGAACGCGCTGGCCTGTCCGTGCAGGCCCATGTGGACGAGGTGCGCCTGAACGACGCCGCACAACTGGCCGTGTACCGCCTGGTGCAGGAGTCGCTCACCAACATCGGCAAATACGCCCAGGCGCGCCAGGTCCACGTGCGCGTGCAGCCCCAGGGGGCGCAGGTCGTGGTCACGGTGCACGACGATGGCATCGGCTTTGAGCCCGCCACCCTGGGCCATGGCGGCCATGGCCTGGCCGGCATGCGCCAGCGCATAGAGGCCCTGGGCGGCCAGTGGCAGGTGCAGTCCACGCCAGGTCAGGGCACGACCGTGCACGCCTGGCTGCCGCCATCGGGGTAAGCTCACGCCATGCAGGTCTATCCATGCAGCCATTGCGGCCACCTGGTGTTTTTTGACAGCATGCACTGCGTGCGCTGCGGCAGCACGCTGGCCTTTGTGCCGGAAGCCATGGCCCTGCGCGCGCTCGAACCCGCACCAGGGAATGCCCCAGCGCTATGGCAGGAGCGCAGCCCTGCACCCGGAGCGGCACGCTACCGCCTGTGCACGCACCGCGACGACGGGGGCGGCTGCAACTTCGCCCTGCCCGCCCACAGCCCGCACCACCTGTGCCTGGCCTGCCGCCAGACGCACATGCTGCCCGCGCTGACCGACCCCTTGCTGCGCCAGCACTGGGCACGCATCGAGGCAGCCAAGCGCCAACTGTTCTACACCCTGGCGCGCCTGGGCCTGCAAGGCACGGCCGACAACGCCGCCGCGCAGGCCAGCCCCCGCTACGCCCTGCTGGCCGACCAACCGGGCGGGCCAGCCATCCTCACCGGGCACCAGGGCGGCACCATCACGCTGAACGTGGCCGAGGCCGACGATGTGGAGCGCGCGCGCCGCCGCCTGGCCCTGCACGAACCCTACCGCACGCTGCTGGGCCACCTGCGACATGAATCAGGCCACTTCTACTGGGAACGGCTGGTGCAGCAAGGCGGCCGGCTGGACGCCTTTCGCGCCCTGTTTGGCGACGAGCGCCGGGACTACGCCGCCGCGCTGTCTGCCCACTATGCAGACGGCCCACCACCCGACTGGCAAGAACAGCATGTCAGCGCCTACGCCACCGCTCACCCCTGGGAAGACTGGGCCGAGACCTGGGCGCATTACCTGCACATGGTCGATCTGCTGGAGACCGCTTCCGCATACGACACCGCCCTGCGGGTGCCCGGCGCCCACGGCATCGTGCGCGAGCAAGTCGCCAACCCGTTCGCCCACCCCGCGCCACCGTTCGACACCCTGGTGCGCCAATGGGTGCCGCTGACGCTGCTGCTCAACAGCCTGAACCGCAGCCTGGGTCAGCCCGACGCCTACCCCTTTGCCCTGTCGGCTGGGGCATGGTGCAAGCTGCGCTTTGTGCACGACACGGTGCAGCAGGCCAGCAGCAGTTGAATCACGCCCGCGCTGCGCGACCCAGCTTCTGCATCAGCCGCTCGTGCACCACGGGCGAGACGAACTGCGCCACGTCGCCGCCCAAAGTGGCAATCTCGCGCACCAGCGTGCTGCTGATGGACTGGTAGCGGCTGTCAGGGGTGAGGAACACCGTCTCCACCTGCGGCATGAGGGCGCGGTTCATGCCTGCAAGCTGGAACTCGTAATCAAAGTCGGTGCCCGAGCGCAAGCCGCGCACCATGGCACAGGCCCCACGCGCGGCGGCAAAGGCCGTCACCAGCCCCTCGAAGGGCTCGACCTGTACCTGGGGGCAGTCGCGCAGCGCCTCGCGCGCCATGTCCATGCGCTCGTCCAGGCTGAACAGCGTTTTCTTGTGGTGTGCAATGGCCACGGCGACGATCACGCCGTCAAACAGGCGGGCCGTGCGGCGCAGCAGGTCTTCATGCCCCAAGGTGATGGGATCAAAGGTTCCAGGGTAAACAGCGAGTAGTTTGCGTGACATGTCTTTGGGGCTCCCAGGCACCACACCACATTGACGAGCGGTGCAGCCGTTTCTATTCACGCGTCACGGTAGCAGATTCGGCGAATCCGTACCGCGCCACCACGCACCGACCGCAGCACACAGGCACGCGGTGATGCCCCACCCCACGGGATCCTGCAAGACTGGCAAGGCACGAACGCTCCGACGGACTGCCTGCGATCCACAAGGTGGATAGGGTGGTTCCTTTGCTTCTATTTTGATAGCTGCCAGCGCTTGATGGACGAGCGCTTGATGCCAATTTTTCTCTTATTTTTTTATATAGATCTGGTCAAAGCTGGCGTGGTCCGCGAAGTGGTCCTTGGCGGCCTTTTCCCAACCACCAAAGGCGGCATCGATGGTGAACAGTTGCAGCGCAGGGAACTGCTTGGCGTACTTGGCCTTGGCTTTCTCGGAGATGGCCGGGCGGTAGAAATGCCGGCCCACGATGTCCTGGCCTTCCTCGGTGTAGAGGTACTTCAGGTAGGCCTCGGCCACGGCGCGCGTGCCTTTGCGGTCTGCGTTCTTGTCCACCACGGTGACGGCGGGCTCGGCCAGGATGGACAGCGAGGGATAGACCACATCGACCTTGCTGCCAAACTCCTTCTCCAGCAGATAGGCCTCGTTCTCCCAGCTGATGAACACATCGCCCTGGTTGCGCTGCGCGAAGGTCACCGAAGAGCCACGCGCACCGGTATCGAGCACCGGCACATTGGCGTACAGCCTGGTCACGAAGTCTTTGGCCTTGGCATCGCCACCGTACTTGCGCTTGGCGAACTCCCACGCCGCCAGGTAGTTCCAGCGCGCGCCGCCCGAGGTCTTGGGGTTGGGCGTGATGACGCTGATGCCGGGCCTGACGAGGTCGTCCCAGTCCTTGATGCCCTTGGGGTTGCCCTGGCGCACCACCAGCACGATGGTGGAGGTGTAGGGCGCGCTGTTGTGCGGCAGGCGCTTCTGCCAGTCCTTGGCGATCCAGCCGCCGTTGGCGTGCAGCGCGTCGGTGTCGCCGGCCAGGGCCAGGGTGGCCACGTCGGCCTCCAGCCCGTCGATGATGGAGCGCGCCTGCTTGCCCGAGCCGCCATGGCTTTGCTTGATGGTCACGTCCTGGCCGGTCTGGGCCTTCCAGTGCTTGGCAAAGGCCTGGTTGAACTCCACGTACAGCTCACGCGTCGGGTCGTAGGACACGTTGAGCAGGGTCACGCCCTGCGCCCAGGCGGATGCGGCGCCCAGGGTCAGTACAGCGGCGGCCAGGGGTAGCTGGATGAAACGACGGCGAAAATTCATGGTGTAGTTCCTGTGGTTTTGTGGTGTGGTGAAAGGATTGTGGAATCCACACTTCAAAACTGGAACTACTGTGTTTTTGGTTTTTTATTACCAAAACATCTAAAAACCCGGTAAACCGGCGCCCCTCAGGCCTGAGCTCCCGCGCAAGGGCCGCCCCGCAGGCGCCGCAGGGGGTGTTTATCTCACGCCTGTCGCAGCAGATGCGCATGCACCGCACCGGCGCGCAGATGGCGGTGCAGCGCCAGGCCCAGGGGGGCCAGGGCCGCGTCCCAGGCTTGCGGGGCTTCCAGATAGACCCAGCCCTGGGGGCCCACGGCCTGGGCGGCGGCCTGCAGGGCGGGCTGGAACAGCGCGCTGTCGAACGGCGGGTCGAGCAGCACCAGGTCCAGGCTGGCGGGGGCGCACTGGCGCAGTGCGGCCACGCCGTCGCCGCGGCGCAGCTGCACGCTGGTGGCCTGCAGCCGCAGCACGTGCTGCTGCAGGCGCGCCAGCAGCTCGCCGTCCTGCTCCACCAGCAGCACCGATGCGGCGCCGCGCGATGCGGCCTCCAGCCCCAGGGCGCCGGTGCCGGCAAAGGCGTCCAGGCAGCGCCAGCCGGTCACATCCTGGCCCAGCCAGTTGAACAGGGTTTCACGCACGCGGTCGGGCGTGGGGCGCAGGCCGGGGCGCTGGGGCACCGGCAGGCGGGTGCGCTTCCATTGCCCGCCGATGATGCGGATTTCGCCCGCGCCCTGGGCGCCTTGGGCGCGCACTGGCGCTGCGGCCGAGGCTGCGCTGCGGACCGGGGCAGCGGCAGAGGCCACACCTTTACGCAGGGCAGCCTGCACCTTGGCCATGCTCAGGCGGCTGCTCATGGCTGCGCGCCCACCACCACGGTGACCATGCGCGCAGGCTGGAGCTTGCGCGCCATGGCGGCCTTGACGTCGGCCACGGTGAGGGCTTCCACGCGGCGCGTCCAGCCATCCAGGTAGTCCAGCGGCAGGCCGTAGGTGGCGATGTTGACCACGTTGGCCAGCAGCTTGCGGTTGCTGTCGATGCGCAGCGCAAAGCCGCCCACCAGGTTGTCCTTGGCGGCGCGCAGTTCTTCTTCGGTGGGGCCTTCGGCGACGAAGCGCTCGACCACTTCGCGCGCGACCTGCACGGCCTGCGCGGCCTGGTCGGGCCGGGTCTGCAGGTTGATGCTGAACGCGCCCGCATGCAGGCCCGGCGCAAAGCCGCTGTACACGCTGTAGCTCAGGCCGCGCTTTTCGCGCACCTCTTCGGTCAGGCGCGAGACAAAGCCACCGCCGCCCAGGATGTGGTTGCCCACCAGCAGCGCGATGAAGTCGGGGTCCTTGCGCGCAAAACCGGGCTGGCCGATGTACACATGGGCCTGGGCCGAGGCAAAGGGGATGTTCTGCTGCGCTGCAGCCTTGAGCGGCTCCACCTCAGGCACGGCGGGCAGCGGGGCGCAGGGGCTGGAGGCCGGCAGGCGCGCCAGCAGCGCAGCCACCAGCAGCCGCGCCTGCGCCTTGCCCACGGCGCCCACGATGTGCACGCGGGCGCGGCAGGCGTCCAGGTGCTGGGCGTGAAAGCGCTGCAGGTCGGCCACCTGGATGCGCTCCAGCGTTTGCGGCGTGGGGCGCTGCCCATAGGGATGGCTGCCAAACACGGCACTCGAAAACGCCTTGGCGGCCACGGTGCCGGGCCGGGTGTCGGCCTCGCGCAGGCTGGCGCTCCAGCGCTCGCGCTCGCGCGCCCACACCTCGGGCGGCAGGGCGGGCTCGGCCATCTGGCGCGCGGCCAGGTGCACGGCCTTGTCGAGCAAGGCGGGCTCGGTGAGCGAACGCAGCGAGAAGCTCAGGGCATCGCGCCCGGCGCTGGCCTCGAACTGCGCGCCCAGGTCGGCCCAGGCTTCGCCCAGGGCGTTTTCGTCCAGGGCGGCAAAGCCGCGCCCGGCGCGCACGCCCTTGGACACCATGCCCGCCAGGGCCTGCGCAAGACCGGCCTGTTCGGCCGGGTCGCGCCGGGCACCGGCGTCAAAGTCGATCTGCACATCCACCATGGGGATGGCGGTGCTTTCCACCAGCCAGACGCGGGCGCCGCTGGGCTCCTGCCAGTGCTGGATGGGCAGCAGCGCCCAGGCGGATTGGGCACAAAAAAGCACACCAGCGCTTATGAATAAAGCGCGAGCAGCTATAATTTTAATAGCATTCATGGCGATGAATCCTGGGTAGGCCCGGTCGTCGGGCATCAATGGCGGTGGGCTGCGGCGGGCGCGCTGCCGGGGCGGGCGGCGCCTGCAGGCAGGGGCTGGGGCAGCAGGGTGGCCACGGTGAGCTGGTCGTCGCCAAAGTAGCGCTGCGCCACGGCCTGCACCTGCTGCGGCGTGACGGTGCGCAACTGCGCCAGCAGACGGTCTTCGGCGTCCAGCGGCCAGCCCTGCACCCAGTGCTGGCCCAGGCTTTGCGCCTGGCGCATGACGGAATCGCGCTCGTAGACCTTGGCGGCGATCCACTGGGTCTTGACGCGCTCCAGCTCGGCCGCACTCACACCGTCGCGGGCCACGCGCGCCAGTTCGGCGCGCAGGGCGTCTTCGACCTGCCGCGCCGTCTTGCCCTGGGCCGGGACGCCGGTCAGCACAAACTGCGCAGGCCCGCGCCCCATGACGGAGGCGCCGCTGTCGGCGCTGTCGGCCACGCGCTGAGCGCCCTGGGTGAGCGCGCGCTCCAGGCGTGCACCGTCGTAGCCGCTGAGCACGGCGGAGAGCACGATCAGCGCCAGCGCGTCGCGGTCTTCGGCGCTGGGGGCGTCCACCGCGCTGAGTGCGGGCACACGGAACGCCAGCGCCACATAGGCCTGCTCGGCCGGGGCCTTGACCTCGATGCGACGCAGGCCGCGCTGGGGCGGCTCGGCGCGCGGCTTGCGCGTGGGCACGGCGCGCGTGGGGATGCTGCCGTAGTACTTCTCGGCCAGCGCACGCACCTGGGCCACATCCACGTCACCCGCAACCACCACGGCGGCGTTGCCCGGCACGTACCACTGGCGGTGGAACTGGCGCACGTCCTCGGGCGTCATGGCGTCCAGGTCGCTCATCCAACCGACGATGGGCCGCCGGTAGGGCGAGGCGGTGAAGGCCGCCGCGCTGAGCTGCTCCCACAACAGGGCGCGCGGCTGGTCTTCGGTGCGCAGGCGGCGCTCTTCCTTGACGACCTCGATCTCCTTGCGGAATTCGGCGTCGGGCCATTCGTTGTGGGCAAAGCGGTCGGCTTCCAGGCGCATCACGTCTTCGAGCCGGTGCGCCGGAATCTGCTGGTAGTAGCCGGTGTAGTCCAGGCTGGTAAAGGCGTTCTCTTGCCCGCCCAGGGCCGCCACGCGGCGCGAGAACTCGCCCGGCGGCACGCTGCGCGAGCCCTTGAACATCATGTGCTCCAGCACGTGGGCCACGCCCGAGGTGCCATCGACCTCGTCCATGGAGCCCACACGCACCCAGACCATGTGCACCGCCGTGGGCGCGCGCCGGTCGGGCTGCACGATGAGCTGCATGCCGTTGGAGAGCTGGAACTGCTGCGGCCCCGCCGCTGCCTGCGCTGCGGCAGGGGTTGCGGGCGCACGCGCCGGTTGCGCCAGGGCAGCCCCGGCGACAAGACAGGCCCACAGGGCCAGGAGGGGTGTGGCGTGTTTCATAGAATGCAGTGATTCTACGAACCCACCAATGTTCAGTTTTTTCAAGAAGAAACCCACGCCTGCGCAGCCCACCGAGGGCAGCGCACCCGCACAGCCGACCGCGCCCTCGCCCGTTTCGCCGCCTGCCGAACCACCGCCCAAGCCCGCCGCCACCGGCGATGCCGACGCCGGCGGCCTGTTTGGCTGGCTGAACAAGCCCATCGCGCCATTGAACGCAGATGCCGCGCCCCCCGTGGCCGTGCCGCCTGCGGCTCCTGCGGCCCCAGCACCTGAAGCGCAGGTGCTGCCAGCCCCCGCTGCGCCGTCGATACCCACGCCCACAGCAGACGTTCCGCCCCCGGCGCCGACACTGGCCCCGGCGCCACCCGCCGCGCCGGAACCTGCGGCGCCCGCTGCCCCTGCCCCTGCCCCTGCCCCTGCCCCTGCCCCTGCCCCTGCCCCTGCCCCTGCCCCTGCCCCTGCCCCTGCCCCTGCCCCTGCCCCTGTCATGGCATCGGCGCCCATGGCAGCGGAGCCAGCGCCAGAGCCTGCGCGCAAGGGCTGGCTCGATCGCCTCAAGTCCGGCCTGCGCAAGACCGGCAGCAGCATTGCCACGGTGTTCACCGGCACGCGCATCGATGATGCGCTGTACGAAGAGCTGGAAGACGCCCTGCTGATGGCCGACACCGGCGTCAAGGCCACGCAGTGGCTGCTCACCGACCTCAAGCGCCGCGTCAAGGAGGCCAAGGCCACCGAGCCTGCCGCCGTCAAGGGCCTGCTGGCCGAGGCGCTGACCGAACTGCTGCGCCCGCTGGAAAAGCCCTTGGTGATTGGCGAGCACCAACCCACCGTCATCATGGTGGCGGGGGTCAACGGCGCGGGCAAGACCACCTCCATCGGCAAGCTCACACGCCACCTGGCCCAGCACGACCAGAAAGTGCTGCTGGCGGCGGCCGACACCTTCCGTGCAGCTGCGCGCGAGCAGCTCGGGGTGTGGGCCGATCGCAACACCGTGGAAATCGTCAGCCAGGAGGGCGGCGACCCCGCCGCCGTGAGCTTTGACGCCGTGACCGCGGGCAAGGCGCGCGGCAAGGACGTGGTGCTGGTGGACACCGCCGGGCGCCTGCCCACGCAACTGCACCTGATGGAAGAGCTGAAGAAGATCCGCCGCGTGGTCACCAAGGCCGACGCCACGGCGCCGCACGAGGTGCTGTTGGTCATCGACGGCAACACCGGCCAGAATGCGCTGGCCCAGGTGCGCGCCTTCGACGACGCGCTGCAGCTCACCGGCCTGATCGTGACCAAGCTCGACGGCACGGCCAAGGGCGGCGTGCTGGCCGCCATTGCGCAGGAGCGCCCCGTTCCGGTGTATTTCATTGGCGTGGGCGAAAAGCTCGAAGACCTGGAAACCTTCAACGCCCGCGAGTTCGCCCAGGCACTGCTGGGCTGACGACCACGCCCCACCCCGGCCACCGGGCCACGGGGCGGGTTTCCCCGTTTACGCGGGCAGGCGATTGCCGCATGATGGTGCCTTCTTGGCTCCAGGAATCCGTCCACGCGTCCTGTGGTTTGGTCCGCGCACCCATGTTCACCGAACTGGTCAAAGCCCTTGCCCTGCTGCTGACCCTGTGCTTTCTGCACGCCAGCCATATCCGGCTGTGGCGACAGAAGCCTACGGCAGGGCGCCTGACCTCGGGGCTGCTGTTCGGCAGCATCGCCGCGATCAGCATGCTCAGCCCGTTGGTATCGGTCGGTCCTGGTGCGATTTTCGATGTGCGCTCCGTGGTGCTGAGCATGGCGGGTCTGTTCGGCGGCCCCGTGGTCGCTGGCTTGGCCGTGGTCATGGCGGGCACCGCGCGCCTGTGGATCGGCGGCGCCGGAACCTGGGTGGGCCTGTCGGTGATCGTGCTTTCCGCCGCCCTGGGCCTGGCCTTCCGCTGGGCCCTGCAGCGGGGGCTCGTCCAGGTCAGGCCTGTGCCGCTGCTCGGCTTCGGCCTGCTGCTGCACGCCGTGGCCCTGGGCATGGCCCAGTGGCTGCCAGACACCCTGGCGCAGGAGATGAACCAGCGCCTGACGCTGTTGCTGCTGCTGCTGTCTGCGCCTGCCACGGCCCTGGTCGGGTTGCTGCTGCGCGACGTGGAAGACCGCATGACCACCGAGCAGGCGCTGCAAGAAAGCGCAGCGCGCCTGCACGCGATTGCCTACGCCATCCCCGATGTACTGCTGGTGCTCGACGCCCAGGGCCGCTATGTCGAGGTGCTGTCACCTGAAGAGTCGGCACTTGCAGCACCCGCCACCGTGCTGCTGGGCAAACGGCTGCATGAGGTGTTGCCGACCGCCCAGGCGGACCGCTTCATGGAACTGATCCGCACCACGCTGCGCAGCGGCCAGACCGAAAGCGTCGAATACGTGATGGAAACGCTGTCCGGACCACGCCACTTCGAAGGGCGGGGGCGCGCCCTGGGCACACTGGTCAACGGTCAGGCCACCGTGCTCTTTCTCGCCCGCGACATCACCGAGCGCACGCTGGCCGAGAACGCGCTGCGCGAATCCGAACTGCGCTTTCGATCGCTGTTGCGCGACATTCCCGCCATCTCGGTGCAGGGCTACCGCGCCGATGGCACCACGAGCTACTGGAACAAGGCCTCCGAAACCCTCTACGGCTACACCGAACAGGAAGCACTGGGCCGCAACCTGCTGGACCTGATCATCCCGACCGAGATGCGCGAGCCGGTACGCAAGGATGTCGCCCGCATGTTCGCCACCGGCCAGCCCATCCCGGCCGGCGAGCTGCGCCTGCGGCGCAAGGATGGCTCGCTCGTCGATGTGTTCTCCAGCCACACGCGCATTGCGGTACCGGGGCAGCCCCCCGAGATGTTCTGCATCGACATCGACATCTCCGCCCGCAAGGCCGCCGAGGAAGAAGCCCGCTACCTCGCCTTCTACGATGCCCTCACCGGCCTGCCCAACCGGCGGCTGCTGGCAGACCGGCTGCAGCAGGTCATGGCCGGCAGCGCGCGCACGGGCCTGAATGCGGCCGTGCTGTTCGTGGACATTGACAACTTCAAGACCCTGAACGACAGCCGGGGCCACGAGGTGGGCGACCTGCTGCTGGTGGAAGTGGCGCAGCGCCTGCGCGCCTGTCTGCGCGAGCAGGACACGGTGGCGCGGCTCGGTGGCGACGAGTTCGTGCTGGTGCTGCAGAACCTCAGCCCCGATGCCACCGAAGCGGCCGCACAGGTGCGTACGCTGGGCGAACTGCTTCTGACGCAGTTGCGCATGAGCTACCGTCTGGCCGGGCAGGATCACCATTTCACGGCCAGCATCGGTGCCACGCTGCTGCGACACCAGGCCACGGTGGACGAGGTGCTCAAGCAGGCCGACCTGGCCATGTACCGCGCCAAGGATGCAGGCCGCAACACCCTGCGCTTCTTCGACCCGGACATGCAGGAGGCGGTGAACCAGCGCGCCCTGCTCGAAACCGAGCTGCACGACGGCCTGCGCAATGGCCAGTTCCTGCTGCTCTACCAGCCCCAGGTGGACAGTGACGGACAGATCACCGGCGCGGAGGTGCTGTTGCGCTGGAAGCACCCTGAAAAGGGACTGGTATCGCCCGCCCTCTTCGTGCCCTTGGCCGAGGACACCGGCCTCATCCTGCCACTGGGCTACTGGGCCATGGAAACGGCGCTGCGCCAACAGGCCCGCTGGCGCACGGACCCTCGGCTGGCCCACCTGACGCTGGCCATCAATGTGAGCGCGCGCCAGTTCCACCAGGAAGACTTCGTTGCGCAGGTGCTCGACCTGATCGGCTCCACCGGGGCGGACCCGGCGCACATCAAGCTCGAACTGACCGAAAGCCTGCTGCTGCAGGACGTGGCCGGCGTCATCGCCACCATGCATGCACTCAAGCGGCACGGCCTGGGTTTCTCGCTCGACGACTTCGGCACCGGATACTCCAGCCTGAGCTATCTCAAGCGCCTGCCGCTCGACCAGATCAAGATCGACCAGGGCTTCGTGCACGACGTGATGCTGGACCCCAAGGACGCCGCCATCGCCCACACCATCATCGCCCTGGCCAACATGCTCGGCCTGGGCGTGATTGCCGAGGGTGTGGAAACGCCCGAGCATCACCGCTTCCTGATTGAGCATGGCTGCCGCGCATTCCAGGGTTACCTGTTCGGTCGCCCCGAGCCATTGGAGCTGTTTGAGCAACGCGTGCGCGCGCAGCGCACCTGATCCGAGGACTCAAGTAACGCGGCTGTTGTGCCGATATGCCGGCATCCGCTCCTGGGAGTCCGGCCATGAAAGTCACATCCTCTGCCCTGCAGTGGCAGGTGCAGCACAGCGCCACGCGCGTGCAGGCGCAGAGCACCCGGCTGGAAGCCTGGGTAGGCCCGCGCCCAGCGCGCGCTGCCGCAGCCACAGGTCAGCCGTCAGCCCGCGCACTTGCCGCGGCCAGCGCTGCGGCCGTGGCACACAACGCGCCTGCGCCCCAGGCCGCGTCCAGCACCAAGGCGCGGGATGCCGACCCCGCCAAGGCACTGACCCCGCACCTGGCCATGGTGCGCGACCTGATCGAACGCATGACCGGCATCCGCGCGCAGGAATTGCGCCTGGCGGACGCTCCAGCGGCCGATCCGGTGGTGCTGCAAGACCCCCGTGCAGCCGCCGCTGCATCCCCGCGCCCTGAATTCGGCCTGGAATTCGAACAGCACACCGTGCTCGAAGAAACCGAGCAAACCCAGTGGGCCGCCCAAGGCGTGGTGCACACCGCCGATGGGCAGGAAATCCGTTTCAGCCTGCAATTGCAAATGCAGCGCAGCTACCGCGAGGAAACGCACCTGCTGGTCCGCCTGGGCAACGCGGTCCAACCGGTGGATCCGCTGGTCATCAACTTTGACGGCACGGCCGCGCAGTTGCAGGACCTGCGCTTTGCCTTCGACCTGGACGGCGATGGCCACACCGAGCAGGTGCCCTTGCTGGCAGGCCAGCGCGCCTACCTGGCACTGGACGGCAACCGGAACCAGCGCATCGACGACGGTCGCGAACTGTTCGGCCCCGCCACGGGCAACGGCTACAGCGAACTGGCCGAACACGATGAGGACGGCAACGGCTGGATCGATGCCAACGACACCGTGTATGGCGAACTGCGCCTGTGGACCCCAGAGGCCGAAGGGCCTGGCCACCTGCGCACCCTGCAAGAAGCCGGTGTGGGTGCCTTGGCGCTGGCGGCAGCAGACACCCCGTTCTCGCTGCGCACGGCCGACAACCGCACGCTGGGCGCCGTGCGCGCCACCAGCGTGTACCTGCGTGAAGACGGTGGCGTGGGGAGCACGCAGCAAATCGACCTGGTGGCCTGAGAACCGGTTCTGAAACTACCAGGTCCCCTGCGTCTCCTGCCGCACCCAGTCGGCGTACGCCGCGCTGGCCTGCAGGGGCTGCACCACCAGTTGCGGCAAGGTATAGGGGTGCTGGGCCTGCAACAGCGCACATAGCCCATCCACTGCCTGGGGAACGGTCTTGCAGACCAGGCGCCACTCCGCATCCTCATGCAAGGCGCCCTGCCAGCGGTAGTGGGAGCTGATGGCTTCGATCTGCACGCAGGCCGCCAAGCGCTGCGCCAGCACAGCCTGCGCCAGGCGGCGCGCATCCTCTGCCGTGCCCACGGTGGTGGTCACAGCCTTCAGGGTTTCGGAACAAATAGTCATGGATAGAGACCTCGGCACGCAAGTCTGCCACGCAGGAGCGCGCCTGACCGCCCCTCATTTTGTGCAAACCCCAGGGGAACTCCGGAATTAGCAGTCCCTCCAAGAGAGTGCTAACATGAAGGCATACAAGGAAAGGACAAGCCGAATGACCCTTCCCACCATCGCTGCGACGACCGCTGTGGCGCCTGCCAACCCTTGGGCGCTGGTGCCCCCGCTGGGCAATCTGGACGCCTATATTTCTGCGGTCAACCGCCTGCCGCTGCTCACCCCTGAAGAGGAGCAGGAAGCAGCGCGCGCCCTGCGCGACCGCAATGATGTGGACGCCGCAGGACGCTTGGTGATGTCACATCTGCGCCTGGTGGTGTCCATTTCGCGCCAATACCTGGGCTACGGACTGCCACAGGGCGATCTGATCCAGGAAGGCAATGTGGGGCTGATGAAGGCGGTCAAGCGCTTTGACCCCGACCAGGGCGTGCGCCTGGTGAGCTATGCCATGCACTGGATCAAGGCCGAGATCCACGAGTACATCCTGAAGAACTGGCGCATGGTCAAGGTGGCCACCACCAAGGCGCAACGCAAGCTGTTTTTCAACCTGCGCTCGATGAAGCAGGGCTTCAAGGCCGATGCCGACGCGCTGGACACGCACCGCAACACGCTGACCGAGAGCGAAATCGATCAGGTGGCGGCGCAACTGAACGTCAAGCGCGAAGAAGTGCTGGAGATGGAAACGCGTATGTCGGGCGGCGATGTGCTGCTGGACCCGGCCCCGTCGGACGATGGCGAGCAGGCCTATGGCCCCATTGCCTATCTGGCCGATGCGGCGCACGAACCCACGGCCATGATCGAGTCGCGCCAGCGCGACCTGCTGGCCTCCGATGGCATTGCCACGGCGCTGAACAGCCTGGATGCGCGCAGCCGTCGCATCGTGGAGGAGCGCTGGTTGCGCGTCAATGACGACGGCTCGGGTGGCATGACGCTGCACGAACTGGCCGCCGAATACGGCGTGAGTGCCGAGCGCATCCGCCAGATCGAAGTAGCGGCCATGAAAAAGATGAAGAAGGCGCTGGCGGAATTCGCCTGACGGGCTGCTGCCCCCCCTCCCAGAAACACCAGGGCTGCCATGTGCAGCCCTGCTGCTTTCAGCGCACCCACTCCACAGGCCTCAACGGGCTTCCTTGAGCAACTGCTTCACATCGTGCGCCAGGGCCTCGGCACCGCTGCCGTAGCGGTAGTACACGCGCAGGCGACCCTGGGTGTCGTAGATGTAGCTGCCGGCCGAGTGGTCCATGGTGTAGCTTGTGGGGGTCTTTCCCTCGGCCTTCTTGTAATAGATCTTGAACTCCTTGGCCAAGGCCGCAGTCTGTTCGGCGTTGCCGACCAGGGCCAGGAAGCTGGGGTCGAAGTTGGCCATGTAGGCTTTGAGCATCTCGGGCGTGTCGCGCTCGGGATCCACGGTGATGAAGATGGACTGCAGGCGTTCGCCATCGGCACCGAGCATCTTCTTGACTTCGGCCATCTCCTGCATGGAGGTGGGGCACACATCGGGGCACTGGGTGTAGCCAAAGAACACCACGACGACCTTGCCTTGGAAGTCCTTGATGCTCCGCTGCTGGCCGTTGTGGTCCTTGAGCGGTGCGAAGTCACGCGCATAGTCCACCTGGGAGATGTCTACCCCCCGGAACTCGGGCTGGCTTTTGGAACAAGCGGAAAAAATGGCTCCAGCGCTTGCAAACAAAGCGCAAGCAGCTATCGTTTTTATAGCATTTCGACGGGGCATGAACGGGGCTCTCACTGCAGGTAGTGGTCCACCAGCAGGGCTGCAAACAGCAGGCTGAGGTAGACGATGGAAAAACGGAAGGTGCGGCGCGCCAGTGCATCCGAGTAGCTGCGCCACAGCGCGAACCCGTAGGCACAGAAACCTGCGCCCAACAACACAGCGGCGCTCAGGTAGATCCAGGAACTCATGCCGGACACAAAAGGCATGAGGGCAGCGGCAAACAGCACCAGGGTGTACAGGAACACCTGCAGGCGCGTGTAGGCATTGCCATGGGTCACCGGCAGCATGGGCAGGCCGGACTTGCGATAGTCCTCCACCCGGTATAGGGCCAGCGCCCAGAAGTGCGGCGGCGTCCACAAAAAGATGATGAGGAACAGGATCAGCGCCTGCGGCCCCACATCGCCGGTCATGGCGGCCCAGCCCAGCACTGGGGGCATGGCGCCCGAAGCCCCCCCGATGACGATGTTCTGTGGCGTGCGCGGCTTGAGCAGAAGGGTGTAGATGACCGCATAGCCCACAAACGTGGCAAAGGTCAGCCACATGGTCAGCGGGTTGGCGCCCTCGTACAGAACGGCCGAACCCGCCAGGCACAGCACCGCAGAAAACAGCAGTGCCTGCATGTCGGTCAGCTCGCCCTTGGCCGTGGGGCGCCAGGCGGTGCGCTTCATCTTGGCATCGATGGTTTTCTCCACCAGGCAGTTGAAGGCGGCGGCCGCAGCCGCCACCAGCCAGATTCCCAGGCAGGCCACCAGCATGCGCAGCAGTTGGTCGAGTGTGGGCACGCCAGGCACCGCCAGCACCATGCCGATGAGCGCACAGAACACGATGAGCTGGACCACGCGCGGCTTGGTCAGCGCGTAATACTGCGCCAGGCGCGAAGGGAGCGACACTGCGGCGGTCACGCTCATGCCTTGGCCTTGGCTGTCGCCAGGGGCGTGTTGGATGACACCAGTACGGCCTGTGATGCGCTGGCCTCGCTGGCCGCCAGCGCCCAGGTCAGTACACCCACCAGCGCCGCAGCACCACCGGTGTGCAGCACGGCAGCCGCCAGGGGCCAATCGAGAATCACGTTGCTCAGACCGGTGACGAGCTGCAACGCTGCCAGCGCCAGCAACCACCGTCCCTGCGCTGCCACGGGATGGGTGGAATCCCCTGCACGCAGCATGCGCAGACCCAGTACGACCAGCACCACCAGGACCAGGTAGGCGAACAGTCGGTGCACATAGTGAATGGCCGTGAGCGCCGCAAATCCAATGTGGCTTCCATCCTTGAGCAGGCCCAGCGGACGCCAGATCTCAAAGCCCTGGGCAAAGTCCATGGCAGGCCACCAGCTTCCCTGGCAGGTCGGGAAGGTGGTGCAAGCGAGCACCGCGTAGTTGGTGCTGACCCAACCGCCCAAGGCGACCTGAATCCACACCAGCGCCAGGGCAGCCACCATGGCCCAGCGCAAGTTCACTGGTAGCTGCACAGGTTGTACGCCCTGCACCGTGCGCACCTGCCGCACCGCTTGCGCGCACAACAAGGCCAACAGCACCAGCCCCCCGATCAGGTGCAAAGTGACGATGGCGGGGAACAGCTTCATGGTCACGGTCCAGGCGCCAAACACCCCCTGCAGGCAGACCCACACCAGAGTGGCCACGGCCCAGCCGGGGTGCAGGGGTTCATCACCGGTGCGTCCCTCGCGCTGCCACTGGCGCTTCTGGCGCCACACGCCCACATTGATGGCAATGATCAGCACACCCACGGCACTGGCAAGGTAGCGATGGATCATCTCCACCCACGCCTTGCCATGCGTGACCGGGCCGGTGGGCATGGCATCCTGGGCCGCACTGATTTCTTCGCGTGCACCGATGGGGCTGGCATTGCCGTAGCAGCCCGGCCAATCGGGACAGCCCAGACCCGAGTCGGTCAGGCGCGTGAAAGCACCGAACATCACCAGATCAAAGGTCAGGAACAGCGTGAGCACCATGAGGGCCTGCAGGCGCTTGCCACGGGCACCGCCCCTGCTGCGCCAGGCCACCCACGCCAAAGGCCCCAGGGCAATGGTCGCTCCCAACAGCATCAGCTGCAGCAGCGGCGCGTAGTCATACAAGGCTTGGGTTTCGTTCATCGAGAGGTTTCCATGCGTCCTGCGGTGTCCCAGGATGAAGAAGCGCGCAACATGCGCTCCAGGTCACGCTTGGCCTTGGCCGCGCCTGCCGCATCCAGTGCCGCAGGGAAGCGCATCATCCAGTTCCCCATAGGGTCCACAACGTATAGGTGTTCGTTCAATCCATGTCCCGGGGCAGGCTCCAGCCAACGCGCCAGCGCCTGGGCATCCACCCGCAGCACCGTGGCCTGCGCCAGCGCCGGTTGCAGCGCCTCAGGCACCGGGGCGTCATCCGTCACAAGCCAGATCCAGTCGAGCCGGTCCTTTTCACGGCCCAGGCCCTCGCGCATCTGGCGCTGCAAATACAGGTGATTTTCGCAGACTGCATCGCAGGCCCCGGAACCCACGCTCACCAGCAGCCACTGATGGCGCAGATCGGACACTCGGCCGGGACGGCCATCCAGCGTGCTGGTGGCCAGCGCTTCGGGGACGGGACGCTGCGGATCAATGAGGCTGCCAAAGTTGCGCCGCCCTTCCGGCCGCACCACGTAGTAGGCAAAGTACGAAGCCAGCACCGGCGCCAGACAAGCCAGCAGCAGCACCAGCAAGGTCCAGCGCGCACGGCGCCGAGCGCGATCCGCATCGGGCTTGTCGCCTTCAGGCGGTGCGAGGGCTGCGAGGGTGGAGGCGTCGGACAAATTGGAACCAGACATAAAGCAGTGCAATCAGGCCGCTGAGCCCGAACCATTGGAAAGCGTAGCCGTGGTGCTTCTCCACCCCGGCGCTGAATGCGGGCCACTGACGCAGCAGGCCATCGGCAGGCCCCTGGGTCTGCACCACCGTCAAGGGTGCCAGGGCCAGGCCGGTTTCTGCCGCAAATGCGGCCAACTCCAGATTCTGCCGGATGCGCGAAGCCCCTGGTCCCTTGTCGGCACCGGCCAGTTCCAGAAGACGCGAGGGCCCCAGCGCGAGCCGTCCGGTCACCTCGACCTCGCCTTGCGGTGTCTCTACGCTCGCCAGCGCCGTGCGGTCCTGGAAATTGCGCGCAATCCAGCCACGCTGCACCAGCACGCTGTGCGCGGCCCCTTCCAGCTGCAGCGGTGTCAGCACAAAGAATCCTGGCCGACCGTTCATCTGGCGGTTGTCCAGGTACACCGTGTGCTCAGCCAACCAACGTCCACGCAGGTGCACGGTGCGATGCAGCAGGTCAGCGGCCTGCTCGGTGCCAGGGCGCAAGGCCTGCACCGCTTCATGGGATGCGAGGGGTGACTGGGTGGCACGCGTTTCCACCGCCGTCTGCAGGGCCTGCTTCTGGGCAGCCCGGTCCATTTGCCACCGACCCAGGGACGCGGTCACCCCCACGGCCAACACCGCAGCCAGGGTCACACTCCAGAATCGCCCTTGTGCCTGCATGCCTTGTACCGTCCCGGGATAATCGCTTTCCATGAAAACCATGGTTCTGCTCGCCTTTCTGGCCATTCTTGCCAGCCTGGGCTCTGCATTGTTCTTCATGCTGCGCGGCGACCGCAAGCCGGCCCCCCACAGTGAAGACAATGGCCGACGCATGGCCCGCATGCTGGCCTGGCGCGTGGGACTGTCGATCGCGCTCTTCATCGCCCTGCTGCTGGCCTGGAAGCTGGGTTACATCCAGCCCACCGGCCTGCCCGCAGCGTAGCGCTCCGACTTACATCCAGTACACCAGCACGTACAAGCCCAGCCAGACCACATCGACAAAGTGCCAATACCAGGCGGCACCCTCGAAGCCAAAATGCCGCTCTGCGCTGAAATGCCCCTGATGCAGGCGCAGCGTGATGAACAGCAGCATCAACATGCCCAGGAAAACGTGGAAGCCGTGGAAGCCCGTGAGCATGAAGAACGTAGAGCCGAAGATGCCCGAGTTGAGCTTGAGGTTCAGGTCGGTGTAGAGGTGGTAGTACTCGTAGCCTTGCACACACAGGAAGGTAAAGCCCAGCAGCACCGTGATCCACATGAAGGCGATGGTCTTGCCGCGCTGATTCTCACGCAGCGCATGGTGCGCAATGGTCAGCGTGACACCGGAGCTCAGCAGCAAGGCGGTGTTGATGGTCGGCAGCCAGAACGGCCCCACGGTCTTGAACGGCTCCACGATACCCGCTGGCGACGCCGTGGCGCCCGCCACCACGCTGGGCCACACGGCCTTGAAGTCGGGCCACAGGATGCCGTTTTCCAGGCTACCCAGCGCAGGCACCGAGTGCGCGCGTGCCCACCACAGCGCGGTGAAGAACGCGCCGAAGAACATCACTTCCGAGAAGATGAACCAGCTCATGCCCCAGCGGTAGGAGAGGTCGATCTTGCGCCCGTACAGGCCACCCTCGCTCTCGCGGGCGGCATCGCGGAACCATTGGAACAGCACGACCAGCCACCACAGCAGGCCAAAGCCCAGGGCATAGGCGCCCCAGTCGATGCCATTGATCCACTGGCTTGCTCCCAGGATCACGAAGAACAGCCCCGCCGCAGCCATGACGGGGTGGCTGGACTGCGCGGGCACGTAGTAGTACGGGGTGCTGCTGGGGGTGGTTGCACTCATCTCGATTGCTCCTGGATCTATATGTTCTTTTGGGACTCACACAATGAAGTGGACCAGGGCCATCAGCAGCGCCACCAGTCCAAAAATGGCCACCAGGCCCACCACAATCACATGCAGGGGATGTATCCGCTGCAAGTCCTCACGGTACTCGCTGCCCTTGCGCAGGCCAATCAGCGACCAGGCCACCGCACGGATGCTGCGCAGCGCCGAACTGCGGCCCGGTGCCTGGGGCGGGCGGGGCTCGGTGACCTGCTTCATGTGCCCGCCTTGGGGTTCACCTGGGCTGCCGCCACAGGGGTGACGGGTGCGGGAGGCGTACGCCCACCCACCTCGAAAAAGGTATAGGACAGCGTGATGGTGGTGACATCACGCGAAATGCGCGGGTCGATCACAAAGGCCACTGGCCATTGCTTCTTCTCCCCAGGCTCCAAGGTGTACTGGTCAAAGCAGAAGCATTCCAGCTTGTTGAAATGCGCTGCCGCCTGGCTGGGGGCGTAGCTGGGAATGGCCTGCGCTGCCATGCGCCGGTTCTGCACATTCTGGAACTCGTACATCACCGTGGTCAGCTCGCCAGGGTGCACCTGCAGCGAGCGCTGCGCGGGCCAGAACTTCCAGGGACCACGGGCATTGGCATCGAACTCCACCGTGATGGTGCGGCTGCGATCCACCTGGGTGTTCCTGGGCGCCGGCACATCACGCCCTGCCGCGCCATTGCCCGGTACTTGGCGCTCGGACAAGGCCAGGATATTGATACCCGTCAGCTCACAAATGCGCTCGTAAATAGGGACCAAGGCATAGCCAAACGCAAACATGCCCACGGCAATGACGGCAAGCTTGCCGAGCATCCGGGTGTTGGCGCTGCGCGCTGTCATGACGGTCGCCTCAGGCGTTCAGCCACAAAATCTTGCCGACGAAACCTGCAAGAAAGGTGGCGGCAAGCGCCACCAGTCCCCACGCAGTGCGGGCATTGGCCTTGCGTTGTGCAGCAGTAGGCATGGCAGTCTCCTCAGCCAATGATGCGCGTGGCCGTTGCGTCCAGCTTCGGCGGGGTCTCGAAGGTGTGCAGAGGTGCAGGCGAAGGCAGCTCCCACTCCAGGCCCTCGGCACCATCCCAGGGCTTGGCTGGCGCCTTGGCCCCCTGCCCGCGCATGCAGGGCCAGACCACGGCGACAAAGAAGTACACCTGCGCCAGACCAAAACCCAGCGCGCCGATGGACGCAACGGCATTGAAGTCGGCAAACTGCATGGGGTAGTCCGCATAGCGGCGTGGCATGCCCGCCAGCCCCAGGAAGTGCATGGGGAAGAAGGTGATGTTGAAGAACACCAGCGAGGTCCAGAAGTGGATCTTGCCGCGCAGTTCGGAATACATCACTCCGGTCCACTTGGGCAGCCAGAAATACACGCCCGCAAACAGCGCAAACAGCGAGCCGGCCACAAGCACGTAGTGGAAGTGCGCCACCACGTAATAGGTGTCCTGCAACTGGATGTCGATGGGCGCCATGGCCAGAATCAGGCCCGTGAAGCCACCAATGGTGAACACGAAGATGAAGCCTACCGAGAACAGCATGGGCGTCTCGAAGGTCATGGAACCACGCCACATGGTGGCCACCCAGTTGAAGATCTTCACCGCCGTGGGCACCGAGATCAGCATGGTTGCGTACATGAAGAACAACTGGCCCGTCACCGGCATGCCCGTGGTGAACATGTGGTGCGCCCACACGATGAACGACAGGATGGCGATGGACGAGGTGGCGTACACCATGGAGGCATAGCCGAACAGCTTCTTGCGGCTGAAGGCAGGCACGATCTGGCTGATGATGCCAAAAGCCGGCAGGATCATGATGTACACCTCGGGGTGCCCGAAGAACCAGAAGATGTGCTGGTACATCACCGGGTCACCGCCCCCCGCGGGGTTGAAGAAGCTGGTGCCGAAGTGGCGGTCGGTCAGCGTCATGGTGATGGCGCCGGCCAGCACAGGCATCACGGCGATCAGCAGGTAGGCGGTGATCAGCCAGGTCCAGCAGAACATCGGCATCTTCATCAGCGTCATGCCGGGCGCGCGCATGTTCAGGATGGTCACGATGATGTTGATCGAGCCCATGATGGACGAGGCACCGAGGATGTGCATGGCGAAGATGCCGGCGTCCATCGAGGGGCCCATCTGCAACGTCAGCGGCGCATACAGCGTCCAACCGGCGGCGGGCGCGCCGCCGGGCATGAAGAACGAGCCCACCAGCAGCAGCGCAGCCGGGATCATCAGCCAGAAGCTGAAGTTGTTCATGCGCGCGAAGGCCATGTCGGACGCGCCGATCTGCAGCGGCACCATCCAGTTTGCGAAGCCCACGAAGGCCGGCATGATGGCGCCAAACACCATGATCAGGCCGTGCATGGTGGTGAGCTGGTTGAACAGCTCGGGGTTCACGAGCTGCAAACCGGGCTGGAACAGCTCGGCACGGATCAGCAACGCCAGCACCCCGCCCACCATCAGCATGGTGAACGAGAACAGCAGGTACAGCGTGCCGATGTCCTTGTGGTTGGTGGCATAAACCCAGCGGCGCCAGCCTGTGGGTCCGTGGTGATGGTGATCGTGCGCGCCGTGCGCGGCGCCTGCAGCGTGTGCGGAATGGTCAAGAACTGCGCTCATGGGTGGGATTCCTCAGTGCACTCAGGCACGGTTCACTTGCCGCGCTGGGCCACGACGTCGGCCGGCTGCACGAGCTGGCCGGTCTTGTTGGACCAGGCATTCTTGGTATAGCTGATCACGGCCGCCAGGTCGGTATCGCTGAGCTGCTTCCAGGAAGGCATGGCCCCATTGGCCGCTCCCTGCAGCAAGACCTGGATCTGGCGCGCAGCATCCTGGTCCTTGACGATGGCCGAACCATCCAGCGCCTTGATCGCACCCGCACCCTGACCGCTGGCCTGGTGGCAGGCGGCGCAGTTGGCGGCGTACACCTTTTCACCGCGCGCCACGATGTCGTCGAGCACCCACACGCGCTTGGGGTCGTCGAGCAGCGCTGCTGCCTTCTTCTTTTGCTCTGCCACCCAGGCGGAGTAGTCCTGAGCGGACACCACCTTGACATGGATGGGCATGTACGCGTGCTCCTTGCCGCACAGCTCGGCGCATTGGCCGTAGTAGTCGCCCACCTTTTCGGCGCGGAACCAGGTGTCGCGCACAAAGCCCGGGATCGCGTCCTGCTTCACACCGAAGGCCGGAACCATCCAGGCGTGGATCACGTCATTGGCCGTGGTGATGATGCGGATCTTCTGGCCCACGGGCACCACCATGGGGTTGTCCACCTTCAGCAGGTAGTCGGCAGGCGCCTGGGACACGTCGCCGCTGTTGGACATGGCACGGTGGCTGCTGTCCAGCGTGGACAGGAAGGCAATGCCCTCGCCTTCGCCCTTGAGGTAGTCGTAACCCCACTTCCACTGGTAGCCCGTGGTCTTGATGGTGATATCGGCATTGGTGGTGTCCTTCTGGGCCACCAGCACCTTGGTGGCGGGCAGTGCCATCAGGATCACGATGATGAAGGGGATCACCGTCCAGATCACCTCGACGGTGACCGACTCATGGAAATGGGCTGCCTTTGCCCCCTGGGACTTGCGATGCTTCCAGATCGAATAGAACATCACCGAGAACACGGCCACGAAGATCACCGTGCAGATGATGAGCATCATCCAGTGGAGCCAGTGCTGCTCTTGCGCAATGCGCGTGGCGGGTGGGTGCAGGTTGAGCTGGTTGACCGCCGGGCCGCCGGGCAGATCCTGCGCGGCATGCGCTGCCGTGGTGGCCCAGGCGCCGACCCAGCACAGGGCGCTGGCCAGCATGTGGGGAATGCGCATCATGGTTTTCACTTTGTTGTGCCTCATCGTTCGAGTCGTCTCCCTCACCGTCGCCCAGGGGCTGGCGCCTTGCACTGCAGGGCCACGCACCCAGCGCACCAACGCACCGCCCACAGGCAGTCGAAACGCGGCCCGAGGGCTGCCAAACCATTGTAGCGGTATTGAGATAAATCAGACGTTCACGTAATTACTGCCTTTGCAGGCAGTGTTTTTGCGCTACGTCATTGACGAGATGACCGGCACTTGGCCGATGATGCTCAGCGGCGTTGATTGCCGCGCAGCATGGCGCGCATGTCCTGCAAGGACACGGCACTTTCCCCCGCCACGGGCACCCGGGGCGTGGGTTTGTAGGCATGGCCATAGACGATTTCAAAGGTCAGCGCCAGTTGACCTCCATGCTCCGGCGCCGCCAGCCGCTCGGTCAAGGCCTGCTCCAGGCCCGCCTTCCAGCGCCGCCCACGCAGCCCCGCAAAGCGCGCCGGATGCAGGTTGCGGCCCAACTCGCGCAGTTCTTGCAGCAGGCGCGGCGCGCTGGGAAAAGTCAGGGTGATGCGCTCCATGTCCATCACCGGCTCGGCAAAGCCCGCCTCGATCAGCATGTCACCCCAATCGTGCATGTCGGTGAAGGCGTGGCCAGGCAGGGGCCAGTCCATGGCCGCGTAGAGCGCGCGCAGCTCACGCAGGGTGTCCGGACCCAGGCACGAAAACATCAGGTAGCCGTCCACGCTCAGGGCCTTTTGCCACTGCGCAATCAGCGCCTGTGGGTCGGCTGCCATGTGCAGCGCCATGTTGGCCCAGAGCATCTGCACCGATCCGGGCGCAGGCGCCTCAAAGCGCACACCCGCACCTATCCACCGGGAAGCCGACCACCATGCAGGCGCCAGCGCCTTGGCAGCCAAGGGCTGCAGGTGCGGCGCGGTCTCGACAACGTGGCACAGCGCCTGCGGGTAGCGCGCGCGCACCAGGGCGTGTGCCTGCAAGCCACCGCGCACCGGATCCCAATGACACCAGGCCTGGGGAGGAATGCGAATCCACTGCAGGCGCTGCTCCATGCGGCGTGCCACCTCCTCATGCAGCCAGGGCGACAACGCAGGCGCAGTGGCCTGCCAATGGGCGGCGGCAACAGGGTCGATGGTGGGCGGGCGCTCGAAGGGCATGGCAGCTACAAAGGCAAATGGCGCAACCGTTTGTTGCGCCCTGCCCTATATTGGACACGATCATGCATACCCCTTCGCCCTCCATGCTGCGCACCACCCTGCGCCGCCTGGGTGCATGGCTGCCGAGCCAGTGCGCCATCTGCCATGCCTGGCCCGCACGCCGCGTGTGCGATGCCTGTGCCGCACGCTTTGCCCAGCCGCAGGCGCGCTGCACCGGCTGCGCCCTGCCCCTGCCCGCCAGCGGCCATGCCCCCGAAGGCATGCGCTGTGGCGCCTGCCTGCGCACACCCCTGGGGCTGGACCGCTGCGTGGCGGCCGTGGACTACGCCTACCCCTGGGCGGGCATCGTGGGGCAATACAAGTTTCAGGCAGACCCCGCATGGGCGCCCACCCTGGCCCGGCTGCTGCACAGCACGTCCTGGGCCGAACCACTGATGGATGCCGCCGATTGGGTCCTCCCCATTCCGTTGTCTGCCCACCGCCTGCGCGAGCGCGGCTTCAACCAGGCCCTGCTGCTGGCCCGCATCCTGGCGCCCGCCAAGACAGACGCCACACTGCTGCTGCGCCTGCATGACACACAGGCCCAAAGCAACCTGGGCCGCGCGCAGCGCCTGCGCAATCTGCAGGGCGCACTGGCGGTGGACCCGTTGCGCGCCGCCGCGCTGCAGGGGCGCAGCGTGCTGCTGGTGGACGACGTGATGACCACCGGCGCCACGCTGCAGGCCGCTGCGCTGGCCTTGCGCCAGGCAGGTGCCAGCACGGTGTCAGCCCTGGTGTTTGCACGCACGCCGCCACCCGAATGACGCACGACAGCGCAGACAATACGCCCATGTTCCACATCGTCCTGGTCAAACCCGAGATCCCGCCCAACACGGGCAACGCCATCCGCCTGGCGGCGAACACCGGCTGCACGCTGCACCTGGTCGAGCCGCTGGGCTTTTCGATGGAAGACCGCCTGATGCGCCGCGCCGGGCTGGATTACCATGAATACGCCCGCGTGCTGCGCCACCGCGACTGGGCGAGCTTGCTGGCCACGCACCACCCCAACCCGCAGCGCATGTTTGCCCTGACCACCAAAGGCCAGCGCCTGGTGCACGAAACGCACTTTGAGCCCGGCGACTGGTTTGTGTATGGTGCCGAATCGCGCGGCCTGGACCCCGCGCTGCGCGAGACCTTTGCCCCCGCGCAGCAACTGCGCCTGCCCATGCTGACGGGCCAGCGCAGCCTGAACCTGTCCAACGCCGTGGCCGTCACGGTGTTCGAGGCCTGGCGCCAGAACGGCTTTGCCGTGCCTCCCGGAAACCCCTGAGTTAGTTCACCAGGCCCGCCGCTGCGCGCTGCAGCGCCACCGCCTCGGGCACCTGCTCGGTCACAAAATCGAGGAAGGCCTTGGTGCGCGCAGGCACCATGCGCCGCGTGGGCAGGGCGGCATACACGGTGTAGCGCGAATACATCCAATCGGGCAGCACATGCACCAGCGCGCCGCTGGCCAGGTAGGGCTCGATCAGCAGACGCGCCATCACGGCCACACCCACACCGTCGAGTGCGGCGCGCAGCAAAAGCTCCGTGCTGACCGATTGCAGCGCCACATGCGGCATATCCACCTCCTGCGCCGCAAACTGACCCTGCAAATGCTGCAGGCGCAGCTTGCGTCCGGCAGGGTTGTGCATGGCCATGGCACTGTCGCGCAGGTACTGGTGGTGGCCCAGGTCTGCGGGCGTTTGGGGCATGCCCATGCGCTGCAGGTAGGTCGGGGACGCCACCACGACGGCCTCGCCCTGGAACAGGTTGCGCGCCACGATGTTGCCGTCGTAGTCCTCGGGCACCACCATGAAGGTCACGTCAAACTCGTCCACGCGGGCGGCCACGTAGTTGTCGGTGGCAATGTCCAGCAGCAGGCGCGGATAGCGCGCGCGCCAGGGCGCCACCAGCGGCGCCAGAAAGTAGGTGGCCAGCACCGGCGGCGCCAGCACATGCAGGCTGCCGCGCAGTTCGCGGGTGCTGGCGGCTGCGTGGGCCTCGGCGTCTTCGATGTCGAACAAAATGGCGCGCACACGCTCCAGGTAGGCCTGGCCCGCATCGGTCAGCGCCACCTTGCGCGTGGTGCGCTGCAAAAGCCGCGTTCCCAGGTGGCGCTCCAGATCCGCCACCATGCGCGTGACCACCGGGGGCGACATGTCCAGCGCCCGCGCCGCTGCGGCAAACCCCCCCTCGTCCACGACGCGGGCAAACACCCTCATGGCCTGCAGGCGATCCATCGCTCAGCCCCTTCGCCCAGCACTGGGCGCGGCCAAGGCCAGCAGCCGCCGCGCAAGGGCCGCCCCGCCGTGCTGGTGGCGTCCCCCTGCCCGCAACGCGCAGCGATGCGAGAGCGGGGGGAAGCGGCGCAGCCGCTCAGGGGGTTGGCACCTTATACAGGCGCGCCGTAGCTGCGCGACAGCGACTCGGCCACGCAGGCGGGCTTGTCGGCCCCCTCGCGCTCTACGGTCACCAGCCAGGTCATCTGCAGCCCATCGGGCGCCAGCGCCTCGGTGGCCTGCAGCGTCAGCCGGGCGCGCACACGGCTGCCCACGGGCACCGGCGCGGTGAAACGGACACGGTTGAGGCCGTAGTTGACGCCCATGCGCGCACCCTCGATCTGGATGCCCAGATCGAAGAAACGCGGAATCAGCGACAGCGTGAGAAAGCCGTGCGCAATGGGTGCCCCAAAAGGCCCCGCCTTGGCACGCTCGGGATCCACATGGATCCACTGGTGGTCGCCCGTGGCCTGCGCAAACTGGTTGACCTGTTCCTGCGTGATGGTGATCCAGTCGGTCACGGCCACTTCCTGGCCCACGCAGGCACTCACTTCGGTGTAGGAACGAAAGGTTTTCATGGGCGCAATGTAGCGCCGCCGCCCCACGGGCCTTGTCTGGCGTGCGACAGCAGGGCATCAGGCTTCCAGCCATGCGGTGATCGGATCCCATTGCTCCAGGTCGCGCGCCACGCGGCCAGGGGTGACGTCGAACACCGTGAGCCCGTGCGCCGCCAGGTGCACGTAGTTCTGCGTGTCGCGCAGCGTGCCCAGCACGGGCAGGCCCAGGCCATCCACGAAATGGTGGAGCTGCTCGGCCGAGCGCGTGCGCTCATCCACCCGCATGCCCACGATGCCCACCTGCGCATGACCGGCGCGGCGATGGGTGGCCAGCTGGTCCAGGAAATCGCGCGTGGCGTAGATGTCGAAGATGCTGGCCTGCAGTGGCACGATGATCTTGTCGGCCAGCTTGAGGGCATCGCTCAGCCGCCAGCCATGCAGGCCTGCGGGCGTGTCCAGCACGGCGTGGCTGCCCTTGGGCGGCTTGGCGATGGCATCGCCATCACCCGTATCCCACAGCGCAATGGGGCGCGCCTGGGGCGGACGCAGGCCCAGCCAGAGGCACGCGGATTGCTGACGATCCACATCGCCCAGCACCACCGCATGGCCTTTGCGTGCCCAGTACCCCGCCACATGTGTCGCCAGCGTGGACTTGCCCACGCCACCCTTGGGATTAGCTATGACCACCACCGGCATGATCCGATCTCCTTGCGAATAAACAACAAAAAGTGCCATTAGCGCTTATGGATCAAGCGCAAGCAGCTATTGTTTTTATAGCAACAGCATCACGCGTGCTGCCCTCCCCGCTTGACGAAGAACAGCCCAGCGCCCACCGCCATGAGCAACCCGCCAAACACGCGGTTCTGCACGCGCATGGCACGGGCACTGCGCGTCAGCCGGCGCAATGCGCTGGCACCGGCGGCATAGCCATGCATCACGGTCACATCGACCACCACCGTGGTGGCGGCCATCACCAGCAACTGGGTCCAGAGCGGACGCGCGTCGGTCATGAACTGCGGCAGCACGGCCACCATGAACAAAATGCCCTTGGGGTTGGTGGCATTGGTCAGAAAACCGGTCAGGCAGCGCTTCTTCCAGGTGCCCGCAGGCCCACCCTCCTGCTCCTGCAGGGGTGACGCCTCACCTGCACGCCACTGGTTGAACCCCAGGTACAGCAGATAGCACGCCCCGAGCACCTTGACCAGGTTGAACGCCCACTCGGACGCCAGCAACAGCGAGCCTACGCCCGCCCCGGCAATGACCAGCACCAGCAACAACCCCAACTGCAGGCCCAGGATGGTGGCGCCCGCCTTGCGCACCCCGTAGTTGAGCCCGTGGCTCATGGACAGCACGGCCCCCGAGCCGGGCGAGATCGCAATCAGGCAAGAAGCCACGAAAAAAGCCAACCAAGTCTGCACATCCATGGGAACCGTCCGCCACAAGCTCAAATTGAGCGGGGCATCTTAGCAAGCCCCGGCGCAGCCCACATGCCGTGCGCGACAATGACACCCTCGCTCACGCCCCGTTCCATGCCAACCTCCGACTGGCTCCACACCCTGCGCCTGCTGCTGGAAATCGCGGCCACGGCGGCCTTTGCGCTCTCGGGCATCATCGCCGCGGCACGCAAGCGGTTGGACGTCGTGGGCGTGTGCGTGGTGTCCTTTGTGGCCGCCTTTGGCGGCGGCACCCTGCGCGACCTGCTGCTGGACCAACGCCCCTTTTTCTGGGTGCGGCACACCGAGTTTGTGTGGGGTGTGCTCGCCCTGTCCCTGGCGGCCATGCTGTTCATGCGCCACCGCCACTTCGAGCCCACCGAGCGCGCCATGCTGCTGCCCGACGCCATCGGTCTGGGCCTGTTTGCGGCCGTGGGGGTGGATGTGGCCACGGCCGTGGGCATGCCCGCCATCATTGGCGTGATGATGGGCGTGATCACGGGCGTGTTTGGCGGCGTGCTGCGCGACGTGCTGTGCAACGAAGTGCCCCAGGCCTTCAGCGACCACCGCCCCTACGCACTGTGCGCCTTCGCGGGCGGCTGGGCCGACGTGGCGCTGCGCCAAATCCACACCAGTGAATGGATGCCGCTGGTGGCCTGCGTGGCCATCACGGCGGGGCTGCGCGGCCTGGCCGTGTGGCGCAACTGGCAACTGCCCGCCTGGCGGGTCTGAAAGCCGGTTTGCCCCTCCATGCCCAGGCACATGCACGGGGCGCACCGCGCATGGCCCGCTGCACCGCTACACTGCCGCCATGTTCCAGCCCAGCCAAGCCGACGTCCGCCGCTTCTTCTGCGCAGCCCATGCCAAGGCGCGTGCGGGCGCGCCCATGGAAGCCATAGAGACCCTGGCCAGCCTGTGGATCGCCGAGCACCCCGAGTACCACGCCGAACTCGCGGATGCGGACGCCGCCGTGGCGCGCAACTACGACGAGACGCCGGACCGCACCAATCCCTTCTTGCACCTGTCGATGCACCTGTCCATCAGCGAGCAGTGCAGCATCGACCAGCCGCGCGGCATCCGCCAGGCCGTGGAGTTGCTGTCCAAGCGCCTGGATTCCCTGCACGACGCGCACCACGCCACCATGGAATGCCTGGGCCAGATGCTGTGGGACAGCCAACGCTCGGGCCGCCCGCCCGATGGCGATGCCTATGTCGCCGCTGTCCAACGCCGGGCAACACGCGACTGAGCGCACCACGTCATGCCGTCAGCCGCCCCGCCGGACGGGCGGGCTGCGCGCCACCGGGCACCACGCCCAGGTAGGCATGGGGCACGACCAGCAGGTCGCTCTCCAGGCCGCCCGCCAGCAGACGGCGCGGCACGCTGCCGCGCAGCAGTTCCATCGGCCATGAGCGGTGCTCCTGGCCCAGCACCACCAGATCGGCGTCGGCGCTTTCCTGCTGTACCGTGAGTTGACGCGCCAGGTCGCCCCGGCCGATCAGCGTGCCGACACGGTTGCGCCGAGCATCGAACACATTGGACAGCCGGTACAGCCGCTCCTGCGCGTACTGCAGCACCTCGCGCCGGTAGGCCTGCACGGCAGCCGTTGAAGCCTCGGCACTGCGCAGCCGGGCTTCATCGTGGGTGTCGATGGCATGGAACAGTTCCAGGGCCGCGCCGGTCTCGAAATCGCCCGCGTAGCGCACCAGTGGGCGCGATGCCGCAGAGAAATCCACCGCCACCAGGACCCGTGCATAAGGCCCCTGCGGCGGACGACATGCCACCAGCACCGGGCAGGGACAGCGGCGCAACAACGGGTACAGCAGCGTGCGCCAGGGCGGCACGGGCCAGGGACGGTGCATGCGTCCGTGCGCCACCAGCAGATCGGCTCGCTCGGCCTCGGCCAGGCAATCGTCCAGCGGCCGACCCGTGCCGATCACCGCAGTCACTGGAACACCATGGCGCCGCGCCAGTTGGCGCGCGCGCTGTTCCAACCGAGCCGCCGGATCGGCCAGTTGCAGCGGCGGCGTTTCGCAGACATACAGGACGCGCAGCCGCGCGCCATGGGTGGCGGCGAGCGTCGCCGCCCGGTCCAGGCCGTGCTCGGCCGGGGTGGAAAAATCGGTCAGGGCCAGAATGTTCTGGATGCGCATGGGAACTCCTCTCGGGCAGATGGGCGGGACGCCTCAGCGTCATCGTCTGCGTCATCCACCTCTCGCGCGGCAGAAAGGCATCTGTGGCACCGGGCCAGGGCGGCGCGTGCATGCCACTGCACTGGACGAGGATGTGCCCGGCGGGGATTGGATGACGTCTGTGAGAGAAGAGCCGCCGGGCCTAGGAATCTGCGGCCGGGGCGATGGACTGCGCCCACCCCGGCCCGACCCGAAAGGATCTGGGCGTTGAATGATGGGGGTCAAGGGCCAGCGGTTTCATGCGCCTGCCATTGTAGGGAGCAGGGCTGCAAGCCACAAGCATGTCGCACCTCGGCGTGCCAGTATTGGCGCGCCCGTGGCAAGCGCGAGGGAGGGTCAGCGGAAGCGCGGCTGCGGCACCACCTGCAGGTCCCCCTGCACCTTGCCGATGTACTGCGCCAGCGCCTTGAGCTCGTCGTTGGAGAACTGGCCGACCACGCCTGCCATCACGCCGTTGCTGCGGCCCACGTAGGCGTTCTTGCCGGTTTCCTTGTAGGACTTGAGGGCGACGAACAGATAGTCGGCATGCTGGCCGGCGATCTTGGGGTAGGACGGGTCGATGGGCTTGGCGAAGTTGTCGCCGTGGCAGGACACGCAGGCGCCCTTTTGCAGCAGCGCGGCCACGCGGGCATCGGGCTGGCGCTTGGGTGCCGCGGGCAACTCGGTGCCGCTCTTGCCATGCTGGGCATAGTAGGCGGACAGATCGGCAATGTCCTGCTCGGTCAGCGAGATGGCCACACCGCGCATGGTGGGGTGCTTGCGCTCGCCCTTGAGGTAGGCCTGCAGCGCCGAAGCCAGGTAGGCCGCGTTCTGGCCCGAAATCATCGGCACCTTGTGCACTTCAGGGAAGCTGGACTGGTAGCCCACGATGCCGTGGCAGCCGATGCACATGGCATTCTTTTGTTCACCGGCCTGGACGTTGCCCTGCACCTCCTGGGCGTGGATGGCGGCGGTCCCGCAAGCGACAGCCAAGACAACGAGCATGTGGAGCGTCTTTTTCATTTTGCGAGCACAATCTTTGTGGAAGAGAACCCTGGGGCCCAGGCGCTGAAAATGATTATAGCCAGCACCTGTCAAGCCCATTTGTCAACGATACCGCATTTATTTTCATGAAATTCCAAGGCTCCCAGAATTACGTCGCCACCCAGGACCTCATGCTGGCCGTGAACGCCTCTATCCGACTGCAGCGCCCCTTGCTCGTCAAGGGCGAGCCCGGCACCGGCAAGACCATGCTGGCCGAGGAAGTGGCCCAGGCGCTGGACATGCCGCTGCTGCAGTGGCACATCAAGTCCACCACCAAGGCGCAGCAGGGTTTGTATGAATACGACGCCGTGAGCCGCCTGCGCGACAGCCAGCTGGAAGGCAGCAGCGAGCGCGTCAAGGACATCCGCAACTACATCGTGCAGGGCGTGCTGTGGCAGGCCTTCACGGCCGACCGCCCGGTGGCACTGCTGATCGATGAGATCGACAAGGCCGACATCGAATTCCCCAACGACCTGCTGCGCGAGCTCGACCGCATGGAGTTCTACTGCTACGAAACGCGCGAGCTCATCAAGGCCAAGCACCGTCCGCTGGTGTTCATCACTTCGAACAACGAAAAGGAACTGCCCGACGCCTTTCTGCGCCGCTGCTTCTTCCACTTCATCAAGTTCCCCGAGCCCGACACCATGCGCCAGATCGTCGGCGTGCACTTCCCCACGCTCAAGGGCGATCTGCTCTCGGTGGCCATGAAGACCTTCTACGACGTGCGCAACCTGCCGGGCCTGAAAAAGAAGCCTTCCACCTCCGAGCTGCTGGACTGGCTCAAACTGCTGGTGGCCGAAGACATTCCGCTGTCTGCCCTGCAAAGCGCCGACAACAAGGTGTCGGTGCCGCCGCTGGTGGGCGCCTTGCTGAAAAACGAGCAGGACGTGAGCCTGTTCGAAAAGCTGGTGTTCATGAACCAGCGCAACCGCTGAAGGGGCATGCACCATGCGTGACGCCAACCGCCTGCTGATCGAAGGCCTGTCCGACGCCATTGGCTTCGTCGGCGGGGCGCTGGTCGGCTTCTGGCTGGGCACCCTGCTGGGATGGGATCTCTTTGCCCCCAGCTATGGCACCACGACAGTGCTGGCCATCGCCTTGGTGGGACTGAGCGCCGGATTGGGGCTGCAGGCCGCACGGCGCTGGCGCAACCTCCGCAACCCGCAGAAAACCAACGAGAAGTGATTTCCATGGCCTTTGTGGAACCCGTCACCCTGAGAGACCGCGGCCTGCGCCTGGAGCCCCTGGGCCTGGAGCACACGCCCGGTCTGGCCGATGCCGCTGCCGACGGTGAACTGTGGAAGCTGCGCATCACCTCGGTGCCCGAGCCGCAGGACACGCGCGCCTACATCGAAACCGCGCTGGAGGGACGTGCCCAAGGCCACCGCTTTGCCTTTGCCGTGCTGGACGACGCCAGCGGCCAGGTGCTGGGCAGCACCAGCTTCCACGACATCCTGCCGGCCGTGCGCCGCGTGGAGATCGGCTGGACCTGGTACCGCAAGAGCGTGCAGCGCACCCACGTCAACACCACCGCCAAGCTGCTGATGATGGGGCACGCCTTTGACCAGCTCGCCTGCCACGTGGTGGGCTGGCGCACCGACAACTTCAACTTCGCCAGCCAGCGCGCCATCGAACGCCTGGGCGCCAGGAAGGACGGCGTGATCCGCGGCCATGCACTGCGCCGCGACGGCACCATCCGCGACACCGTGATGTACAGCATGCGCAGCGGCGAATGGCCCGAGGCCCGCGCACAGTTGCTATACCTTTTGCAGCGCCATGCGCAGGATTGACGGGCGCTAGAGGCTATTTTTATGTTGATTGATTTTTTCTACACCCTGCGCGCCGCCAAGCTCCCGGTATCGGTGAAGGAGTACCTCACCCTGCTCGAAGCGCTGGAGGCTGGCGTGGTGGGGCCGCGCTCCGAGGACGCCTGGAGCCTGGACGATTTCTACTTCATGGCGCGCACCGCGCTGGTCAAGGACGAAAAGCACTTCGACAAGTTCGACCGTGCCTTTGCGGCGTACTTCAAGGGCGTGGAAATGGTGGCCGACTTCACCAAGGAGATCCCCACCGACTGGCTGCGCAAGGTGCTGGAGCGCGAACTGAGCCCCGAGGAAAAGGCCGCGATCCAGAAAATGGGCTGGGACGAGCTCATGGAGACGCTGAAAAAGCGCCTCGAAGAACAGAAAGAACGCCACGAAGGCGGCAACAAGTGGATAGGCACCGGCGGTACCAGCCCCTTTGGTCACGGCGGCTACAACCCGCAGGGCGTGCGCATTGGTGGTGCGGGCAAGAACCGCAGCGCCGTCAAGGTGTGGGAACAGCGCGCCTACCGCGACTATGACGACCAGCAGGAGCTGGGCACGCGCAACATCAAGGTCGCGCTGCGGCGCCTGCGCAAGTTCGCACGCGAAGGGCACGAGCTGGAACTCGACCTGCCCGACACCATCCGCAGCACCGCGGCCAACGCGGGCTTTCTGGACATCAAGATGGTGCCCGAGCGCCACAACAACGTGAAGGTGCTGCTGCTCATGGACGTGGGCGGCACCATGGACGAACACATCCAGCGCGTGGAGGAACTCTTCAGCGCCGTGAAGGCCGAGTTCAAGCACCTGGAGTTCTACTACTTCCACAACTGCGTGTACGACTTCGTCTGGAAGAACAACCGCCGCCGCTTTGCCGAGAAGTTTCCCACCTGGGACATCATCCGCAAGTACAACAAGGACTACAAGCTGATCTTCGTGGGCGACGCCACCATGAGCCCCTACGAGATCCTGCAGCCTGGCGGCAGCGTGGAATACAACAACGAGGAAGCCGGGGCCGAGTGGCTGCAGCGCCTGACGCACGCCTTCCCCCGCTACGCCTGGGTCAACCCCGAGCCCCAGGGCGTGTGGGAGTACCGCCAGAGCATCAGCATCATCCAGCAGCTCATGGGCCACCGCATGTTCCCTTTGTCACTCAAAGGCCTCGAAGACACCATGCGCCTGCTGTCAAAATAGCCGCATGCCACGCCACGCCCCAACGCCGGCCCGATGGCCGGCGTTGCTGTTTTCCTGCCTGATGCTGACGGGTTGCAGCCTTTTGCCCCGCGCGAACGACGCGGACCCGGAAGGCCAACCCGGCACACCCCTGGCCTTTGAGGTGCACGTCCAGGCCCCGGATGCGCTGCGCCCGCTGCTGGAACAGCACCTGGAGCTGCAACGCTTTCGCCACCTGCCCGACCTGCGTGCCGACGAGCTCGAACGCCTGCGCGATGCCGCCGCCACCGACGCCCGCGAATTGCTGGCCACCCAGGGCTACTTCTCACCCGATGTGCAGGTACTGCTGACGCAGGCGTCCCCAGGCAGCGCCACCGCACAACACATCCGCGTGCAGGTGGAGCCCGGCCCCCGCACCCAGGTTGCACAGGTGGACATCCACCTGCAAGGCCCTGGCACACAAGCCCCCGGTGCCGAGCGCCTGCAGCAAGGCCTGCAATCGGCATGGACGCTGCCCAGTGGCCAGCCCTTCACCCAGGACGCCTGGGACAACGCCAAGCAGCAGGGCCTGCGCACCCTGCAAACGCGGCGCTACCCAGCGGCACGCATCGCCCACAGCCGCGCCGACATCGATGCCCCGCAGCACCAAGCCCGCCTGGCCGTGCACTACGACAGCGGCCCCCTGTACCGCTTTGGTGCGCTGCAGGTGCAAGGCAGCGAGCGCTATGGCAGCGACACCGTGCGCCGCATCGCCCGCCTGCCCCTGGGCAGCACCTACGACGAAGCCGCCCTGCTCGACGCGCAGCAGCGCCTGGCCGACAGCGGCTATTTCGACGCCGTGTTCCTGAGCCTGGCGCCCGAAGCGCAAGACCCGCTCTCCGCCCCCGTTCTGGCCCAGGTGCGAGAAGCACCGCTGCAGAAATGGGTGCTGGGCGTGGGCGCCTCCACCGACAGCGGCCTGCGCCTGTCGGTGGACCACACACACAACCGCTTGCCCTGGCTGGGCTGGCGCGCCCTGAGCAAGATCGGCTGGGACCGCAACACCCAGTCCCTGACCACCGACTGGACCGGCCTGCCGCACGACAGCGGCTGGCGCTGGTTCACCGGCGCCCTGGTGCAGCGCGATGCCACGGGCAGCACCATGGTGCACAGCAGCCGCCTGCGCGCAGGCCGCGCCAAGAGCAGCCAACGCATCGACCGCTCCCTGGCACTGCAATACGACAGCGCAGACAGCCAGGGCGTCGGCGCCCCTCCCTCCAGCGCCGCCCTGGGCCTGCACTACGCCTGGACGGGACGCTACTTCAACCAGCCCACCAACCCCACGCGCGGCTGGGGCCTGGCCTGGGAACTGGGCCTGGGCCACACCCTGCGCCCCGAGCGCGACCCCTACGTGCGCGCACTGGTGCGCTGGCTGCATTACCAGCCGCTGGGGCAGGTCGGCAAGGCCACGAAGCCCGGCCCCAGGGCGCGCATCGCCTGGCGCGCCGAGGGCGGCGCCGTTCTGGCGCGCAATGGCACGCCCGTGCCGGTGAGCCAGTTGTTCGTGACCGGTGGTGACACCACAGTGCGCGGCTACGGCTACCACAGCATTGGCGCGCGCACCACGGCAGGCCAGACCACCGGCGGCCGCTACCTGGCCGTGGGCAGCGTGGAATGGCAGCAACCCCTGGTGCTGGATGGCGCCCCGTCGGACTGGGAAAGCGCCTTGTTTCTGGATGCAGGCGCCGTGGCCGACCAGCCTGGCGACCTGCACGCCCGCGTGGGTGTGGGTGCAGGCCTGCGCTGGCGCAGCCCGGTGGGGCCGGTGCAGGCCGACCTGGCCTACGGCGTGCAGGAGCGCAAGCTGCGCCTGCACCTGCGCCTGGGCTTTCGCTTCTGATGGGCACCATGCCGCGCCGCACCCCACCCGCCTCAATCAGAGTGAAACACTACACTAGCGCGCCCAGCCCCAAGGTGTTTGCCGCTGGCGCGAGCCGGCCCAGCGGCCCCAACCCTTACGCAGCCGCCTCTGGCCAGGGCGCAAGCGCCAGCGCACCGCCGCAGCGCAAGCCCTGGCTGCTACCGCTGCTGGGCCACGCCCTGGTGCGCGCGGGCGCCCTGGTGCTGCTGGCCTGCACGGCCCTGCTCGTGTGGCTGCACCTGCCCGGCTCACTGGCCACGGCGGTGCAATGGATCACCCCGCTGCTGCCCGCAGGCCAACAGATCGAGGCCCAGGGTGTGCAGGGCAGCCTGCGCCATGGGGGCCGCATGGCCTCGCTGCGCTGGAGCGGTCCCGGCCTGCAGGTGCAAGCCCAAGACGTGCAGATCGCCTGGGACCTTGCCACGCTCCTGCAAGGCCGCGTGGTGCTCAGCCGCCTGCAGGCCGCACAGCTTGTGCTGACCCACACCCCCCAGCCCAGCCCGGCCCAGCGCGACACAACCGCGCCAACACAGCTCGGCCTGCCCCTGCGCGTGGACATGCCAGCGCACATCGGTCAGATCGTCTGGAACGGCCAGCCCCTCGCGCAAGACCTGCAAGCGCACTACGGATACGACGGCAGCACGCACCGGCTGGAGCTCACCCAGTTGCAGGTGGCCCAGGGCCGCTACCAGGCCAGTGGCACGCTGCAGGCACAGGCCCCCATGGCACTGGACGTGCAAGCCCAAGGCCAGGTGCACACCACCACGCCAGCCGGGCAGGACCTGGTCCTTCAAGCACAGGCCCGGCTGCAAGGCCCTCTGGCCGGGGCCGATGCCCTGCTGCGGTTGCAGGCCCGGCTGCAGCCCGACACAGCACACGCCCCCACCACGCACTCCACCGCCCAGATCGACGCCACCGTCGCGCCCTGGGCCGCGCAGCCACTGCGCCAGGCACAAGCCAAGCTACAGGCGCTGGACTTGGCCATTCTGTGGCCCCAGGCACCGCACACCGCGCTGCAAGGCAACGTGCAGGTGCAGCCCGAAGGTGCGGGCTGGCAGATCGAGGCCCAGTTGAGCAACCCGCAGCACGGCCCCTGGGACCAGCAGCGCCTGCCTCTGCAGGCCCTGCAAGCCAGCGCCCACTACGACGGTACGCTGTGGGAGCTGGCCCAGGCCCGTCTGCAGGCAGGCAGCGGCCACATGACCCTGCAAGGCCGCTACCACCCCGCGGACAAGGCCCTGGAAGGCAGCGCCCAGTTGCACGCCTTCAACCCCGCCCTGCTGCACAGCGCCTGGGCGCCGCAGCCCCTCAGTGGATCGCTGCAGGCACGGCAGAACGCCACGGGCCTGGACTGGCGCGTGGACGTACAGGCCGACGCGCGCCGCACAGCGCCTGGGCCGGGCCTGCGGTTGGACCATGCCCGTGCCCAGGGCCGCTGGCACGACCGCACCTTGCAGATCGACCGCCTGGACCTGCAAGCCCTGCAGGCCCGTGTACAAAGCCCAGGGCTGGAACTGCGCTGGGCCGATGCCCCCCAGGCGCGTGGCCGTCTGACCCTGGCGCTGCCCGGCGCCAGCGCCCAGGCCAGCGGGCACTGGAGCGCCCACAGCGGCGCAGGCCAGGCCCAGGTGGACGTGCAGCAGGCAGCCCAGGTGCAGGCCTGGCTGCGCAGCCTGCCCGGCCTGCCGCCCGGCATACTGGATGCAGGCTCGGCCCAGGGCCAGGCCCGGCTGGACATGCGCTGGCAAGGGGGCTGGAAAGACGGCCTGGCAGTACCCACGGGCACGGGCCGCAATGCCCCAAGCCCCCCACCCCAGCTCGAAGCCACGCTGAGCGCCCCGCGTCTGGAATGGATGACCCGCGCGGCGGACAACCCAGCGGCCACCACCGTGCAATGGCGCGATGTGCAGGCCCGTTTCAGCGGTAACGCCGCGCAAGCCCAGCTCGACCTGGACGCCCAGGCCCTCACCCAAGGCCAGCGCCTGCGCCTGCAGACGCGCCTGAGCGGCGGCCAGAAGGCCCCAGCGGGCGACTCCCCCGCCACTGCGGCATGGCACGCCCAGATCGCTACCCTGCAACTGACGGCCCAGCCCACAGCGGCAGGCGCAGGCCAGCCCTGGCTGCTGGCCCTGGCCGAACCGCTGCCCCTGGCGCTGCACACCGAGCCCGGCCCCACACTGGCCTTGCAGGCGGATGCGGGATCGGCCCACCTCAGCGGGCCCCAGCCCGGCCGCACGCTGCTGCGCTGGGAGCCCCAGCGCCTGCGCACGCACCCGACCCAGCCCTGGCAATGGCAGAGCCGTGGCACGCTGGAGGGCCTGCCGCTGGCCTGGCTGGCCGCGCTTGCACCCCCATCGAGCACCCCATGGCCTGCCACGGCGCAAGGCGTCGCCCCCCTGCTGTTGAAGGGCCGCTGGGACACCGAAGGCGGCGCCCGACCACGCCTGGACGCCCGCCTGCAGCACGAAAGCGGCGACCTGCCCTTGCCCCTGATCGAAACCAGCGCCGCACCCCAATCCGCAGGGGTGCGCGCCTTGGCCGCGCAGCTGGAAACCGACGGCACCACCCTGAGCGCCCAGCTGCACTGGGACAGCGCACGCGCAGGCACACTGGAGCTGCAGGCATCCACACAAATCGCGCGCACGGACCAGGGCTGGCTCTGGCCCGAACAAGCCCCCGTGGCAGCGCAGATGAACGCCCAACTGCCGCAACTGGGCGTGTGGTCGGCCCTGGCGCCGCCGGGCTGGCGTGTGCAGGGCACGCTGGACACGCAGGCCACCCTGTCGGGCACGCGCAGCCAGCCGCGCTGGCACGGCAAGCTGGCGGCTGATGGCTTTGCGCTGCGCTCGGTGCTGGACGGCGTGGACCTGCGCGACGGCCGCCTGCGCGCCACGCTGCAGGGCGACCGCATCGCGATCACCGAACTGCAGCTGCACGGCAGCCCCGGCGGTGGCGCCCACATCCCCGGCTACAGCGGCAATCGCACACCGCCACCACGCGACGGCGGGCGCCTGGAGGCCCAGGGCCATGTCACCTGGGTCGCCGGCCAAGGCCTGGCCATGGACCTGAACGCCCAGGCCCACGCCCTGCAGGTACTGGCCCGCGCGGACCGCCAGGCCAGCGTGTCCGGCAAGGTGCGCGCCACCCTGGCCCAGGGCCAGGTGCGCTTGCAGGGCCAACTGCGCGCGGACCGCGCCGCCCTGCTGCTGCCGGACGCCAACGCCCCCCGCCTGGGCAGCGACGTGGTGGTGCACCGTGCGGACGATGCCCCTCGCAGGGACGCTGCGGCCCCTGCACGCCGCACCCTTCCTGCCGCCCAGGTGGAGCTGCGCCTGGATCTGGGCGATGACTTTGCCGTGCAAGGCCACGGCATCACCACCCGCCTGGGTGGGCAGGTGGAGGTGCAAAGTGGCGGGCCAGGAGGCGCCGCACTGCGCGTGACCGGGGAGGTGCGCACCGTGCAGGGCCGCTACCGCGCCTGGGGCCAGATGCTGGACGTGGAGAGCGGGCTGATCCGCTTCAACGGCGTCTACGACAACCCAGCACTGGACATCCTGGCCCTGCGCCCCCAAATCAGCACCCGGGCCGGCGTGCAGGTGCAAGGCACGGCACAGGCCCCGCGCGTGCGCCTGTATGCCGACCCGGAGCGGCCGGATGCCGAAAAACTGGCCCTCGTGGTGCTGGGCCGCAGCGCCTCCAGCGGCACTGCCGAAACCGTGCTGCTCCAGCAGGCCGCATGGGCACTGCTGGGCAGCAAAGGGACGAGCCCCACAGCCCCCCTGGCCAGCCGTCTCGGGCTGGACGAACTCGGCGTCCAGACCACCGACGGCAGCAACGGCGCCAGCAGCGCCGCCCTCACCCTGGGCAAGCGGCTGTCCCAGGACTTGTACCTGAGCTACGAACGCAGCCTCTCGGGCGCCATGGGCACGCTGTACATCTTCTACGACCTCTCACGCCACCTGACCCTGCGCGCCCAGACAGGCGAGAAAGCGGCTCTGGATCTGATCTACACCCGGCGATTCGACTGAAGGCCGAAGGATTTAGGCCAAATTGGCCTGTAGCGCCCGTCCATCAAGCGCAGGCAGCTATCAAAATGGAAGCGTTTGAACGCGTACAATCCTGGCCTGCCGCTCCTCGTAGTTCAATGGATAGAACGAGTGCCTCCTAAGCGCTAGATACAGGTTCGATTCCTGTCGAGGGGACCACCCAACGGAAACATGGGTACATTGCGACGGCTGCGCATGGGCCATGCGCTGACGTGCCCCGCGCCCCATGCCTTCGATTCGCAGCCCCTTTGCGCTGCAACAGGGTCACTGTGCAGCGCAAAGCACACTCTTACGCCACGCTGCCGGCGGCCGTCCGACCCTGCAAGGTTGGGACGCTGCCAAGGTAGCGGTCCACCGACAGGCCTTCGGTGGAGATCCCGGTCTTGCGGCCGGTGACGATGTCGGCCAGGAGTTGCCCCGAACCGCAGGCCATGGTCCAGCCCAGCGTGCCGTGCCCCGTGTTCAGGTACAGGTTCCTGTGCGGCGTGCGGCCCACAATGGGCGTGCTGTCGGGTGTCATGGGGCGCAAGCCGGTCCAGAACTCGGCGCGTGCCAGGTCGCCGCCGGGGAAAAGCTGGCGCGTGACCATCTCCAGCGTGGCGCGGCGCTGCGCGCGCAACGTCTTGTCAAAGCCCGACAGTTCGGCCATGCCACCTACGCGGATGCGGTTGTCAAAGCGTGTCAGCGCAATCTTGTAGGTTTCGTCGAGGACCGTGGAGACGGGTGCCAGCGCCTCGTCCTGGATCGGGATGGTGAGCGAATAGCCTTTGACCGGGTACACCGGGATGTCCAGCCCGCTGGACAGCAGCAACTGGCGCGAGTAGCTGCCCATGGCCAGCACGTAGCGGTCGGCCTTGACCACCTCCCGGTCTGGTGTGGCCAGTTGCACGCCATTGACGGCGCCCTGCCCGTCAAACAGCAGCCCGTCCACGCTGGTGTTGAAGCGGAACTGCACGCCCAGCTCCTGCGCCATGCGCGCCAGGGCGTTGGTGAACTTGAAGCAGTCGCCGGTTTCGTCCTGCGGCAAACGCAGGCCGCCGGCGATCGGGGCACCGGCCCGGGCCAGCGCAGGCTCGGCCTGGCACACGCCCTTGGCGTCGAGCATTTCGTAGGCGATGCCGCACTCCTTGAGCACGGCGATGTCGCGCTCGGCCTGGTCCACCTGCTTTTGCGAGCGGAACAACTGCAGCGTACCGGCCTGGCGGCCTTCGTAGGCAATGCCGGTGTCGGCACGCAGCTGGGTGATGCACTCGCGGCTGTAGTTGGACAAGCGCAGCATGCGCTCTTTGTTGACCGCATAGCGCTCGGCCGAGCAATTGCGCAGCATCTGGGCCATCCAGCGCAGCTGGAACAAGGTGCCGTCAGGCCGGATGGACAGCGGCGCGTGCTTTTCGAACATCCACTTGAGCGCCTTGACCGGGATGCCGGGCGCGCCCCAGGGCGTGGAGTAGCCGAACGAGACCTGGCCGGCATTGGCAAAGCTGGTGTCCAGGGCCGGGCCCTCCTGCTGGTCGATAACCGTGACCTCGGCGCCCGCGCGGGCCAGGTAGTAGGCGGTGGTCACACCAATCACGCCCGCACCCAATACGACAACTTTCATGGCATGTCTCCGATGTACGATGAATGATCGTGACTTTACGGATTTTCAGGCATATCTTTTGCTGAAATAATGCACACATACAGCAATAGCTGCTGTTTTGATTGTCAAACTTCTGCATGAACAACAATGTCTGAAATCGACTCCATCGACCGGCGCATCCTGGACCTCTTGCAGCAGGACGGACGCCTGACCATGACCGAATTGGGCGAGCGTGTCGGCCTGTCCACCTCCCCCTGCTCACAACGGGTCAAACGGCTGGAGGCGCAGGGCGTGATCAAGGGCTACCACGCACGCGTCAACCCGGCCGCGCTGGGCAAGAACCTGCTGGTGTTCGTGGAAATCACCCTGGCACAGAAGTCCGAGCACATCTTCAAAAAGGTGCGCGACGAGTTGCAAAACATGCCCGAGGTGCTGGAATGTCACCTGATCTCGGGCAGCTTCGACTACCTGGTCAAGGTGCGCCTGACCGACATGTCGGAATACCGGCACCTGCTGGGCTCCATCCTGCAGCACATGCCGGTGCCAGCGCAGTCCAACAGCTATGTGGTGATGGAGGAGGTCAAGGAAAGCTTCGTGATCCCCGTCCAGCGAGGAAAGGTCTGACGCGGCGGGGGAAGGGCCCTGATGGCTTCTTCGGCAGTCCAACATGAACGACCGCAGCAGAAGCAGCGCGACATACCATCGGCAGCACGTGGCTTCCAGCGCACAGCCCCCCACTGCACCGGTGCGATACCAAAGAGCACAAAGAAAAGGGCCGCACGTTCTTGGAACTGTGCGGCCCTTGATGTGGTGCCGATTGTCGGGATTGAACTGACGACCTACCGCTTACAAGGCGGTTGCTCTACCACTGAGCTAAATCGGCGAGAGGAGTATTGTAAAGCCCCGCCAGCTCACTTGACACGCTTGAGCGCGGGCCGTGTGGGCGAAGCCGGGGGTGGCCCGGGGGGATGCGGGTCGCTGTCCTCGTCGCCCGGCTCGCTGCTGACCAGCTGCACCAGGCGGCTTGGATCGGCACTGGATACCGGTGCCGCAAAAGTGGCGGGCGGCGGCGCCATGTCTTCCGCGGGAGGGAAGGCCATGCCCTGCCCGTTTTCACGGGCGTAGATGGCAATCACCCGGCCCACGGGCACCATGATGTCGCGCGCCACGCCGCCAAAGCGGGCCTTGAAGCTGATGTAGTCGTTGCCCAGTTGCAGGCTGCCCGTGGCATCAAAGCCGACATTGAGCACGATCTCGCCATTGTTGACGTACTCCATGGGCACCTGCACGGTTTCGTCCACGCGCACGGCGATGTAGGGCGTGAAGCCGTTGTCCGTGCACCATTCGTGCAGTGCACGGATGAGGTAGGGGCGCGTGGAGGTAGTTTCCAGGGCGTTCATGGGCGAGGAGCCTGCAGGGGTTGGGCGACGGACAGTCTTACTTGCGCATGACCTTTTCGGAGGGCGTGAGCGCCTCGATGTAGGCCGGGCGCGAGAAGATGCGCTCGGCGTACTTGAGCAGCGGCGCCGCGTTCTTGGACAGTTCGATGCCGTAGTAATCCAGGCGCCACAGCAGCGGTGCAATCGCCACGTCGAGCATGGAGAAGTTCTCGCCCAGCATGTACTTGTTCTTCAGGAACACGGGGGCGAGCTGCGTCAGGCGATCGCGGATGTGGGCGCGGGCCTTTTCCAGGGCTTTTTCGTTGCTCTTGGAGGCACGCGATTCGAGCGTGCCGACGTGCACGAACAGTTCCTTCTCGAAGTTGAGCAGGAACAGGCGCACGCGGGCGCGGTCCACCGGATCGCCAGGCATGAGCTGGGGGTGCGGGAAGCGCTCGTCGATGTACTCGTTGATGATGTTCGATTCGTACAGGATCAGGTCACGTTCAACTAGGATGGGAACCTGCCCGTAGGGGTTCATCACGCTGATGTCCTCGGGCTTGTTGTAAAGATCCACGTCGCGGATTTCAAAGTCCATGCCTTTTTCGAACAGCACGAAACGGCAACGGTGGGAGAAGGGACAGGTGGTTCCCGAATAAAGCACCATCATGGCGAGTAGCTCCTAAAAACCAAAGGAGTGGAGCGCTCGCAAGCGCCCACTCCGTAGAGAAATGCACCGCCGCCAGGGCGGCGGCGGTGGCCAGGTCGAGACCGGGCCTTACTTGACGTCTTTCCAGTAGGCTGCGTTGAGCTTCCAGGCGAAGAATGTCATGACGAACAGGAAGCCCAGCACCCAGATGCCCAGGCGGACACGCGTGCCCTGGGCAGGCTCACCCATCCACTGCATGTAGGCCACGAGGTCGCCGATGGCGGCATCGTAGTCCTGCGCGCTCATGGAGCCGGGCGTGATCTGCTCGTAGCCCTTGAAGGCATGGGTGGTTTGGTCGAACACCGCACGGCGCTCACCCTGCAGTTGCCACAGGGCATGCGGCATGCCCACGTTGGGGAACAGCACGTTGTTCCAACCCGTGGCCTTGGCTTCATCACGGTAGAAGGAGCGCAGGAAGGTGTAGAGGTAGTCGGCACCCGTACCACCATGGCCGGCGCGCGAGCGAGCGATCACGGTCAGGTCGGGCGGGTTGGCGCCGAACCATTCCTTGGCCTGCTTCGGATCGATGTTGGCCTTCATGGTCTCACCGATCTTGTCCGTGGTCAGCAGCAGGTTGTCCTTGATCTGCTGCTCGGTCAGGCCGATGTCCTTGAGGCGGTTGTAACGCATGAACGCGGCCGAATGGCAGCCCACGCAGTAGTTCACGAACAGCTTGGCACCATTCTGCAGGGCAGGCAGATCGTTGAGCTTGTTGGGCGCCTTGTCCCAAGGGATGGTGCTACCGCCAGCAGCGTGCGCCGCGCCAGCGGCCAGACCCAGGGCTGCAATGAACGAGAGAATGATTTTTTTCATGGTGGGTTGACTCCGGCTCAATGCGCTTTGTAGGTGACACGGTCGGGCACCGGCTTGGTCTCACCCTTGGCACTCCACCAGGGCATCAGCAGGAAGAAGCCGAAGTACAGCAGCGTGCCGACCTGCGAAACGCGCTCGCCCACAGGCGACGGCGGCTGCACACCCAAGTAGGCCAGGATCACGAAGTTGACCACGAACACGGCATACACGTACTTGTGCCAGCTCGGACGGTAGCGGATCGACTTGACCGGGCTGTTGTCCAGCCAAGGCAGGAAGAACAGGATGATCACGGCGCCGCCCATCACGACCACGCCCCAGAACTTGGCGTCAATGGCCAGCATGAGGGCCACGACCACCGCAGCAGCCACGGCGACGATGCCCTTGAAGAGCACCGGCATGCGCGCCTTGAACACACCAAACGCTGCAGCCAGCACCACGCACGCGACCAGCGCATACATCATCTCGGCGGTGATGGCGCGCAGCATGGAGTAGAACGGCGTGAAGTACCACACCGGAGCGATGTGTGCCGGCGTGACCATGGGGTCGGCCGGGATGAAGTTGTTGTACTCTAGGAAGTAGCCACCCGCCTCAGGGGCGAAGAAGACCACGGCCGAGAACACCATCAGGAACACGCAGACACCGAAGATGTCATGTACCGAGTAGTAGGGGTGGAACGGAATGCCGTCCGCAGGTGCATTGGGAGACCAGCGGTTGCCTTTGGGGCCCTTCTTGATTTCCACGCCGTCGGGGTTGTTGGAACCCACGTCGTGCAAGGCCAGCAAGTGCGCCACGACCAAGCCCAGCAGCACCAGGGGTACGGCGATCACGTGGAAGCTGAAGAAGCGGTTCAGGGTGGCGTCAGACACCACATAGTCGCCACGGATCAGCAGCGCCAGATCGGGACCCACGAGCGGGATGGCAGCAAACAGGTTCACGATCACCTGGGCGCCCCAGTACGACATCTGGCCCCAGGGCAGCAGGTAGCCCATGAAGGCTTCGGCCATCAACGCCAGGAAGATGGCGCAGCCGAAGATCCAGACCAACTCACGCGGTTTGCGGTAGCTGCCGTAGAGCAGGCCGCGGAACATGTGCAGGTACACCACGACAAAGAATGCCGAGGCGCCCGTGGAGTGCATGTAGCGAATCAACCAGCCCCAGGGCACGTCGCGCATGATGTACTCGACCGACTCGAAGGCCTTGGCGGCGTCGGGCTTGTAGTGCATCACCAGGAAGATGCCGGTGACGATCTGGATCACCAGCACCAGCAGGGCCAGCGAGCCGAAGATGTACCAGAAGTTGAAGTTCTTGGGTGCGTAGTACTCCGACATGTGGACGCGATAGGCGTCGAATGCCGTGGGAAAGCGGTTCTCAAACCAGTTGGTGAGCTTGGCGCCCGCCGAGGCGTTGGGGGAAATTTCCTTGAATTCGGCCATGGTGGGGTCCTCGATTAGGCTTTCTTGTCTTCACCGATGAGCAGGCGCGTATCCGACAGATACATGTGCGGCGGGATTTCGAGGTTGTCCGGCGAAGGCTTGTTCTTGAACACACGGCCGGCCATGTCGAAGGTCGAACCATGGCAAGGGCACAGGAAGCCACCCTTCCAGTCGTCGGGCAGCGAAGGCTGAGGACCGGGCGTGTATTTTTCAGAGGGCGAGCAGCCCAGGTGCGGGCAGATGCCCACGGCCACGAGGACTTCGGGCTTGATGGAGCGGTGGCCGTTGCGCGCGTAGGCTGGCGTGAACTCGTCGGGCTTGCGCTCGGACTTGGGATCGGCGAGCTGCGCATCCAGCGCAGGCAGATCGGCCAGCTGCTCGGGCGTGCGCTTGATGATCCAGACCGGCTTGCCGCGCCACTCGACGATGGCGCGCTCACCGGGCTTGAGCTGAGAAATGTCCACTTCAACCGCAGCACCGGCGGCCTTGGCCTTCTCGGAGGGCTGGAAGGTACTCACGAACGGAACGGCGGTTGCTACGCCGCCCACAGCGCCCGCGCAGCCGGTCGCGATCAGCCACGTCCGTTTGCTGGAGTCGATTGGAGTGTCACTCATGGGGGTCCTCTATGATCATCGCTAGGGTTGGGACAACCGTAAATTGTAGCGGACTGCAATGAACCAACCGCCGCTTTCTCGCGCAGTCATGACCTGGATCGAAAATACGGCGATTGCGTGATACTGCGGGCTTGTCGTTTTGAAAGGAATCGAACCATGGGAATGATGCAGGAATTTCGTGAATTCGCCATCAAGGGCAACGTCATCGACTTGGCCGTGGGCGTGATCATTGGCGGCGCCTTTGGCAAGATCGTTGACTCGGTGGTGTCCGACCTCATCATGCCGGTGGTAGGCTTGGTGTTCGGCAAGCTGGATTTTTCCAACCTGTTCCTGGTGCTGGGCACCGTGCCCGAAGGCACAGCCATGACGCTGGATGCGCTCAAGAAGGCGGGCGTGCCGGTGTTTGCCTATGGCAATTTCATCACCGTGGCGGTGAACTTCTTCATCCTGGCGTTCATCATCTTCATGATGATCAAGCAGATCAACCGCCTCAAGCGCGAGGCCCCTGCGGCCCCCGAAGCACCCGCCGCCCCCGCCCCCACGCCCGAAGACATCGTGCTGCTGCGCGAAATCCGCGACAGCCTCAAGCGCTGAGCACCTGCGCTGAGTTTTACAGCGCCAGGCGGCGCGCCATGCGCACGGCCTCGATGAGGCTGGAGGCATCGGCCACGCCCTGGCCCGCGATGTCGAAAGCGGTGCCATGGTCCGGGCTGGTGCGCACCAGCGGCAGGCCCAGGGTCACGTTCACGCCCTTGTCCACGCCCAGGTATTTCATGGGAATCAGGCCCTGGTCGTGGTACATGGAAAGCACCGCATCAAACTCGCCTGGATGACCCGGCGCATTGCGTGCGCGCATGAACACCGTGTCGGGCGGCAAAGGCCCCACCACGGTCCAGCCCCTGCGCAGACCCTCGGCGATGGCGGGGGCGATCACCTCGATCTCCTCGCGGCCAAACAGCCCCCCTTCGCCCGCGTGCGGGTTCAGGCCAGCCACAGCGATGCGCGGCGCGCGCCCCAGGCTGCGCGACAACGCTTCGTGCGTGATCTGCAGGGTTTGCAACAGGTTGCCTTGCGTCACGGCGGCCAGCGCGTCGCGCAAGGACACATGGATGCTGACCAGCACTGTGCACAGCTCATCGCTGGCCAGCATCATGCGCACGGGCATGTCGGCCAGCGCAACGCCTGCGTGCGCAGCCGCCTCGGCCTGCAGCAGCTCGGTGTGGCCGGGGTAGTCCACACCCGCCGCGTGCAAGGATTCCTTGTGCAACGGTGCCGTCACCAGCCCGGCCACCTCGCCACGCAAGGCCGCGCGCGCGGCCCACACCACGCACTGCGCTGCCGCCCGGCCGGCCTGCGCCGAGACCTGGCCCCAGGGCACCGGCCCCGGCAGGCCGGGCAGCGGCAGCACCGGCAGGCAACGCGGCGGCATGTCCAGCGCCTGCACGGGCGCATCGATCTGCGCCACCGGCAGCTCGGGCTGGCCCGGCCGGACGATGCACTGTGCAGCGCGGCGCAGCGTAGCCAGGTCGCCCACGGCGAAACAGCCGCGCAGCAGCTCAGGTGCGTCCCGGAATGCCTTGGCGACGATCTCGGGGCCTATGCCTGCAGGGTCTCCCTGGGTGATGGCCAGAGGGCGCAGCGTAGATTTTTCAGTCATTTATGCCTCTAGCGCTCGTATTCATTGCGCAAGCAGCTATCATTTTTATAGCGTATCATGCGGGATTGTCGATGTCGATGAACCGGTGCTCCAACCCCAGCTGTGCCGCCACATGGGCGGCCACCGCCGGGGCGCCATAGCGTTCGGTGGCGTGGTGCCCGGCGGCGATGAAGGCCACGCCACTCTCGCGCGCCAGGTGGGCCTGGGGCTCGGAGATTTCGCCGGTGATGAACGCATCGGCACCGGCGGCCATGGCGGCCTCGAAGTAACCCTGCGCCCCGCCGCTGCACCAGGCCACGCGACGGATGGGCCTGGCGTCCTCGGGCTCCACCAGCGTGGTGCCGCGCCCCAGCACCTGCTGCACATGCTGCGCCAGCAGCTGCGCGTTGCCATAGTCCACGCTGGCCACGCAGCCCAGGTCCTGCTCGCCAAAGCGCGCGTCGGCCTGCCAGCCCAGCAGTGCGCCCAGGCGGGCGTTGTTGCCCAGTTCGGGGTGCGCGTCCAGGGGCAGGTGGTAGGCGTACAGGCTGATGTCGTGCGCCAGCAGGCGCTGCAGGCGTTGCTTCATCCAGCCGGTGACGCGCCCGTCCTGCCCGCGCCAGAACAGGCCGTGGTGCACAAAGATGGCGTCGGCCTGCTGCGCAATGGCGGCGTCGATCAGCGCACGGCTGGCCGTCACGCCACTGACGATGCGCGCAATCTGCGCCTTGCCTTCGACCTGCAGGCCATTGGGGCCGTAGTCCTTGAAGCGTTCGGGCTGCAAGAGCGCGTCCAGCGCCTGCAGCATGGTGTCTCGGTGAATGGGCATGGCCGTATTGTCGTGCGGCGCAGGGGGCAGCGCTTGGGCCACAATAGCAGCCGCACTCTCATCGCCCATCGTCCATGAAACGCATCTGGTTGCTGTTTTCGCAGACCGTGACGGTTCTCGTCGCGGCCTATTTTGTCGTTGCCACCCTGCAACCGGACTGGATCCGCAAGGGCGCCATCCGGTCGAGCGCCGGCATTGCGCTCATCGAGGCCCCTCCAGCCGCCAGCGGCTACGTGCCGCCAGGCAGCCTCAGCGGCGCGGCGCGCAAGGCCTCGCCCGCCGTGGTGAGCATCAACACCAGCACCGCCCCGGCGCGCGATCCGCGCAGCAACGACCCTTGGTTCCGCTTCTTCTTTGGCGACATGGGCAACGAGCCCCAGACCGGCCTGGGCAGCGGCGTGATCGTGAGCCCCGATGGCTACATCCTCACCAACAACCACGTGGTCGAGGGGGCCGACGAGATCGACGTCACCCTCTCCGACAGCCGCCGGGCGCGCGCCCGCGTGGTGGGCACCGACCCCGAGACCGACCTGGCCATCCTCAAGGTCGAACTCGACAAGCTGCCCGTCATCGTGCTGGGCAACTCCGACGAGCTGGCCGTGGGCGACATCGTGCTGGCCATTGGCAACCCGTTTGGCGTGGGGCAGACGGTGACCAGCGGCATCGTCAGCGCGCTGGGGCGCAGCCAGCTGGGCATCAACACCTTCGAGAACTTCATCCAGACCGACGCCGCCATCAACCCCGGCAACTCGGGGGGCGCCCTGGTGGACGTGAACGGCAACCTGCTGGGCATCAACACCGCCATCTACTCACGCTCGGGCGGGAGCCTGGGCATTGGCTTTGCCATTCCGGTGTCCACGGCGCGCATGGTGCTCGACGGCATCGTGCGCGAGGGCAAGGTCACGCGCGGCTGGATCGGCGTGGAACCCAACGAACTGTCGCCCGAACTGGCCGAGACCTTTGGCGTCAAAGCCACCGAAGGCGTCATCATCACCGGCGTGCTGCAAGACGGCCCTGCAGCCGTGGGCGGTATCCGTCCTGGCGACGTGATCGTGCAAGTGGCGGGCAAGCCCGTGACCAACGTGGCGGGCCTGCTGTCCTCGGTGGCGGCGCTGCGCCCCGGAGAAGCGGCACCGTTCCAGGTGCAGCGTGGCAACCGGATGCTCGACCTGGAGCTGACGCCCGGCGTGCGGCCACAGGCCCGACGCACCCGCCAGCGCTGAGCAGCGCGCCGGTCAGCGCGGCGTGGTTTCCTGCACGTCGTCCGGCGCCCGCGTGTGCCGGATGAAGACTTGCGCAGCCCAGATACCCAGTTCGTACAGCAGGCACATGGGCACGGCCAGTGCCAGTTGCGACACCACATCGGGCGGCGTCACAACGGCAGCGACGATGAAGGCCAGCACGACGAAATACCCCCGAAACGCCTTGAGCTTCTCCACGCTCACCAGCCCCAGGCGCGCCAGCACGATCACCACAATGGGCACCTCGAAGGCCAGGCCAAAGGCAATAAACATGGTCAGCACGAAGCTGAGGTAGGCCTCGATGTCAGGCGCGGCCGTGATGCTCTTGGGCGCAAAGCTCTGGATGAAGCTGAACACCTGCCCAAAAACGAAGAAATAACAAAAGCCCACACCCACAAAGAACAGCAAGGTGCTGGAAACCACCAGGGGCAGCACCAGGCGCTTCTCATGGGCATACAGCCCCGGCGCGATGAAGGCCCAGACCTGCCACAACACCACAGGCAGGGCCAGCAGAAAGGCAGAGACCAGCAAAATCTTGAGCGGCACCATGAAGGGCGAAATCACCGAGGTGGCGATCAGCGTGGCCCCTTTGGGCAGATGGGCCACCAGGGGAGCGGCCAGCAAGTCATAGAGGGCCCCTGGCCCGGGGAAGAAAAACAGCAGCGCTGCAGCCACACCCACGGCGATCAGTGCCTTGACCAGTCGGTCGCGCAGCTCGACAAGATGCTCCACAAAGGGCTGCTCGGTGCCGGCTAATTCTTCGTCTTTGGATGGTTGGTCGGACATGATGGGTTGCCTGCAGGACTACGGCCTGCGGTGGCGTCGCTGGCAAGCGCGCGTCAGTGGAATTTTTGGGGCCGGTAGCGCGCAACACGCGCAGCGCCAGATTGCGCCTTGGTACGCACGCCGTTGCGCGACTTGTACCACTGGGGCACCGCGCCACGCTTGAGGCGCCAGTTCTTGCCCGGATGCCGGTACACGGGAGCCGCCGGCTCCACCGTGGCACTGCCCTCCAGCTCCGCGCTGGCCTGGCCGGTGGCTTCAGCCCAGTCCTGCTCGAACTCATTGGCCGCGGTCTGGACGGAGTGTTCCACGTCGCGGGCCGCGCTTTCCACCGTTTCCTTCATCTTCTTGAGCTCGTCAAGCTCCATGGAACGGTTGACCTCGGCCTTGACGTCGGACACGTAGCGCTGCGCCTTGCCCAGCAAGGTGCCCACGGTGCGCGCAACGCGCGGCAGCTTCTCAGGCCCGATGACGATGAGCGCCACCACGCCAACCAGCGCCATCTTGGACAGGCCGATATCAATCATGCGTGCGCCCGCCTCTCGGTTTCAAGCATCAGCTTTTTTGCTTGGCTTCGACGTCGATGGTCGTCTTGTCGGCGGCCGTGCTGCCCGTGACTTGGCCTGCGGGCGGCGTGGCCGGGGCGGACGCATCACCGGAAGTGCCATCCTTCATGCCGTCCTTGAAGCCCTTGACGGCGCCACCCAGATCAGAACCGATGTTCTTGAGCTTTTTGGTGCCAAACACCAGCACGACGATCAGCAGGACAACCAGCCAATGCCAGATGGAAAAAGTACCCATGGAAATTCTCCTAACGAATGCGGGCCATTTTAGTCGGCGCCTGTGACGAATCTGTCAGAGACCTTGCAAAACAGCTCTCAGCCCTTGAGCCACGGACGCGGTCCACCCAACACATGCACATGCAGATGGTGGATTTCCTGCCCGCCTTCAAGCCCCGTGTTCACCACAATGCGGAACCCCCCCTCGGGATAAGGGCGGCAGCCCTGCTCCAGCGCCAGGCGCGGCGCCAGCGCCATCATGCGCCCGAGCAGCCCCGCATGCTCCGGCTGCACCTGCGCCATGGAGGGCAAGTGCAGCTTGGGCACCATCAGAAAATGCACCGGCGCCCAGGGGTGGATGTCATGGAAGGCAAAGATCTCGTCATCCTCGTACACCTTGCGGGACGGAATCTGGCCCGCAATGATCTTGCAGAAGAGGCAGTTGGGATCGTGCAAAGTCGCCATGGTCATGGTTCAAAAAGTCAAGATAGAAAGAGGTGTGGCGCCGCATTCCACCCACACCGCAGGAAGCGAGCGCAAGCTATGCCAGGGCTCCCGCGCAAGGGCCGCCCCGCCGTGCTGGGAGCGTCCCCCTTCCCGAATTGCGCAGCAATTCGAGAGAAGGGGGAAGGCGCGCAGCGCCACAGGGGGTTGCTCCCCATCATGCATGCTGCGCCAGATCCAGCGTGGCGCGCACGCCCACATCGGCGCGGTGCGCCAGCAGCCACTGCTGCCCAGCCTCGCGGCCCAGGTCGAAGAGTTTGTGCAGAAAGGCCGCATCCGCGCGCGACTTGCTGGCAAAACCCTGGCCTTGCAGCGGGGTTCCGCCATCGATGCGGTGCATGCGCACGTTCTTGTAGCGGCGCGGGTCCAGCTTGCCCTCGGCCAGCAGGCGGCGCACGAACTCGATGGCCCGCAACTCGGCCAGCAGGCTGGCGTTGAAGGTGATTTCGTTCATGCGATCCATGATCTCCGGCATGGTGTCGGGCACGCCCAAATGCTCGATCGGATTGATCTGCACCAGCAGGATGTCGCTGCACTCGGTCTGGTAGATCAGCGGGTACAACGCCGGGTTGCCGGAATAGCCCCCGTCCCAGTACAGCTCGCCCTCGATCCGCACCGCGCTGAACATCAAGGGCAGACAGGCCGAGGCCATGACCGCATCGGCCGACAGCCGAGGGCCGGCAAAGATTTCCCCGCGCCCCGTGCGCACGTTGGTGGCGCACACAAACACCTGGGGCACGCCCTTGCGCTGCGACGCCAGCAGCTCGAAATCCACTACGCGCGCCAGCAGGCTGCGCAACGGATTGATGTCGAAGGGATTGATCTGCGCGGGCGCCAGCCAGGGCGTGGCCATCATCGGCAGCCCGGCAAAACCCTGGGACTGAGGAAGCCCCCAGGCCATGTTGCCCAGGGCGCCCACACCCTCCCACAGGCGACGCAGCGTGGCGCGTGCCAATGCGGCACCCGCCTGACGTGCATCCAGCGGGTCGGCATGCTCACGCGCCGCCTGTGCAAAACCGTGGGCCAACGCAACCGCGTTCATGGCCCCAGCGCTGGTGCCACTGATGCCGTCGAGCGTCCACTGCCCGTCTTCCAGCAGCGCATCGAGCACGCCCCAAGTGAACGCACCGTGCGAGCCCCCGCCTTGCAAGGCCAGGTTCAGGCCCTTGGCTGGGGTGCGCTCTGGCTCAGGCATCGATCGCACGGCTCTGGTTCATGGTGACCATACCGCGCACGATGCGGTAGAGGAACCAGATGGAGATCAGCCCCCAGGCAATCCAGCCCGGCAACAGGAACAACACCCACAAGGGCGCCGTCAGCACGTACAACACCCCGGCCCAGATCACGGTACGGATGCGCCAGGCGTAGTGGCTGGCCTGCCAGGTACCGTCGGCATCGCCTTTTTTCACCAGGTCGATGACCAGCGCAATGATGAGCAGCGCCGCGCCGGGCTGTGCGCCCGGAATCACGGCGCCCACGGCCACGATCAGGTGCAGCAGGTAGCTGACCCATCCCCAGGCCTTGAGGCCCTCGGCACGTTGGTCTTCCACATCGGTGATGTCGCTCATGGCACAGCCCTCCTCGGGGATGCGGGTTTCAGGTGCGGTCGCGTGCGGCCTTTTCGGCAATGCCGCTGGTGCCTTCGCGGCGCTCCAGTTCGGCCAGCACGTCGTCGGGGTGCAGCCCGTAGTGGGCCAGCGCCACCAGGCTGTGGAACCACAGATCGGCCACCTCGTACACGAGCTTGGCCTTGTCGGCGCCATGGTCCACGTCCTTGGCGGCCAGCACGACCTCGGTGGCTTCCTCGCCGATTTTCTTCAGAAATGCATCCGGCCCCTTGGCCAGCAGGCGGGCCACGTAGCTGGTAGCGGGGTCGGCGCCCAGCGCGGGCTTGCGGCTTTCGATGGTGGCGGCCACGCGGGCCAGGGTGTCGCTGCGGGTCATGTGGGTATCACTTGTAGATCGATTCCGGGTCTTTGAGCACCGGGTCGGCAGCCTGCCAGGCATCGCCCTGCAGCACGTTGAAGAAGCAGCTGTGCCGACCGGTGTGGCAGGCAATGCCGGGCTCATGGCCCAGTTGGGTGACCTTGAGCAAGACCACATCGGTGTCGCAGTCGGTGCGGATCTCGTGCACGGTCTGCACGTGGCCGGACTCTTCGCCCTTGAACCAGAGCTTGCCGCGCGAGCGACTGAAATACACCGCGCGACCCAGCTCGGCCGTCTTGGCCAGGGCCTCGCGGTTCATCCAGGCAAACATCAGCACATCGCCCGTGTCTTTTTCCTGCGCGATGACGGGCACCAGGCCCTGCGCATCCCATTTCACTTCGTCCAGCCAGTTCATGTCGGCATTGTCCTTGAAAGCCGTTCAGCGCCACTGCGGCGCCCAGGAGCGCATCGCGTGCACGGCCCCTTCGCCCAGGGTCATGCCAAAGCGCTTGACCAGGCGCTCGGCCACGTTCTCGCGGCGCGTGTAGTCGATGATGTCCTCGGCCTTGACCACCTCGCGCGCCACGTAGTCCAGGCTGCCCAGGTGGTCGGCCAGGCCCAGATCGATGGCCTGTTGGCCCGTCCAGAACAGGCCGCTGAAGGTTTCGTCGGTGGACTTGAGCCGGTCGCCTCGCCCTTCCTTGACCACCGCGATGAATTGCTGGTGGATCTGGTCGAGCATGGACTGCGCGAACTGGCGCTGCTTGTCCGACTGCGGGCTGAAGGGGTCCAGAAAGCCCTTGTTCTCCCCGGCGATCAGCAAACGGCGCTCGACCCCGAGCTTTTCCATGGTGCCGGTGAAGCCAAAACCATCCATCAGCACGCCGATGCTGCCCACAATGCTGGCCTTGTCCACGTAGATGTCGTCGGCGGCGGCGGCAATGTAATAAGCGGCCGATGCGCAGGTTTCTTCCACCACTGCGTACAGCGGCTTGTTGTGCTTTTGCTTGAGGCGCACGATCTCATCGTTGATGATGCCTGCCTGCACCGGGCTGCCACCGGGCGAATTGATGAGCAACACCACAGCCTGCGAGCCCTGGTCCTCGAACGCACTGCGCAGCGCAGCGAGCACATTCTCGGCACTGGCTTCCGCGCCATCGGCGATTTCGCCCTTGACGTTCACCACCGCCGTGTGGGGCGCCGATTTGCTGGCATTGCTGGCCATTTCGTTGGAAGCCAGCGTCCAGACCAGGCCGGCAAACAGCAACAGCCAGACCAGGCGAAAGAAGATGCGCCAGCGCCGAGCGGCACGCTGCTCTGCCAGCGCGGCAAAGGCGAGTTTTTCGAGCACCCCGCGCTCCCAGCCCGGAGCGCTGGAAGCATCCTCTTTTGCTACCGATTGAGTAGCAACTTGCGCCCATGGATCGGGCGTCGGCAATGGTTTTTGCTCAGATCCAGCGCCAGAAGTCGCTTGGGGGTCGGTCATGTCAGAAATCCACAGGTTTCAAAGATTGCGCAGTATGCCAGTGCACCATGCCATCGCTCTCGGTCAGGGCGATCTTGACCAGCCCGCCCCGGCAGGGGCCGCCCACGCAGGTGCCGGTGTCGGGGGCATAGGTAGCGCCGTGGGTGGCACACATCAGCCAGCGCCCGCTGTCGTCGAAAAAGCGGTTTTCCTGGTAGTCCATTTCCATGGGCACATGGGCGCAGCGGTTGAGATAGGCGTGCACCCGCCCCTCGAAGCGGATGGCAAAGGCGCGGCAATGCTGCCCGTGGTACAGCACGTCAAACGGCACGGCCAGGCCGCCCTCCTGCAGGTCGGCGCTGGGGCACAGGGGCAAGGCTGGTGGATCGGTGTGCTCGCTCATCTCATGCCGCTCCATCCAACCAGGCGTGCAGGTCAGCCACCGAATGCGCCACATGCAGCGGATTCAGCGCCGCAAAGGCCTCGGGCTCGTGCGCGCCATAGCTCACGCCCACACTGGCGCAGCCCGCGTTCAGCGCCATCTGCAGGTCGTGCGTGGTGTCGCCCACCATGAGCAGGCGCTCGGGCGGCACGTCGAATTCGGCCATCAGCTCCTGCAGCATCAGCGGGTGGGGCTTGCCGGCGGTTTCATCGGCGGTGCGCGAACCATCGAACACACCGCGCAGACTCACGCTGCGCAGTGCTTCGTCCAGGCCACGGCGGCTTTTGCCGGTGGCCACCGCAAGCAGATGGCCGCGCTCGCGCAGCCGCTCCAGCAGGGGCAGAACACCATCGAACAGGCTCAGGTCGTCCTGGTGCTGCATGTAGTGGTAGCGGTAGCGCTGGCCCAGTTCGGGGTAGCGCTCGGGCGGCACATCAGGCGCAGCGTGGGCCAGCGCTTGCGGCAGCGCCATGCCAATGACATAGGAGGCCGCCTGTACGCTGGGGGTGGCGCCGCCCACGTCGCGCACGGCGGCCTGGATGCTGCGCACGATGATGGCCGTGGAGTCGAACAGCGTGCCGTCCCAGTCGAAAGCGATCAGGTCGAAGCGGCGCGCACGGGCGATGGAATTCATGGTGTGTCGTGAACAAAAATGGCCAGATCGGGCGGCAGTGGTGCCAGCAGTTCGGTGCGCGCGCCGCTGGCGGGGTGGTCGAACTGAAGCCGCCAGGCGTGCAGGAACATGCGTTTGAGGCCCTGGCGCTGCAACTGGCGGTTGAGCTCAAAGTCGCCGTATTTTTCGTCCCCGGCAATGGGATGACCCTGGCTGGCCAGGTGGACGCGGATCTGGTGCGTGCGCCCGGTCTTGATGGTGACCTCCAGCAGCGTGAACGCGGGCAGGCCTGCATCGGGCCGTTCGGGCAGCATGCTGCGTACCTTGACCAGCGTGATGGCACGCATGGCATCAGGGTCCTCGGGCGTGGTCACGCGCACGCGGCGCTCACCATCGGGCTGCAGGTATTTGTGCAACGGCGTGTCGATGAGCTTTTTGCGCGCAGGCCAGGCGCCCACCACCAGGGCCAGATAGGTCTTGCCGGTCTCGCGCTGGCGGAACTGGTCCTGCAACTGCGTGAGCGCGCTGCGCTTCTTGGCCACCAGCAAAATGCCCGAGGTTTCGCGGTCCAGCCGGTGCACCAGCTCCAAAAAGCGGGCCTGCGGTCGTGCCTGGCGCAGTTGCTCGATCACGCCAAAGCTCACGCCGCTGCCACCATGCACGGCCGTGCCTGCGGGTTTGTCGATGGCAATGAGGTGCTCGTCCTCCAGCAGCAGCGGGAATTCGCGCGCCGGTGCAGGGCGCTCGGCCTTGTCGGCCATTTTTTCGGACAAACGCACGGGCGGCAGGCGCACCTGGTCGCCCGCATTGACCCGGGTGTCGGCGCTGGCGCGTCCCTTGTTGATGCGCACCTCGCCACTGCGGATGATGCGATAGACGTGGGTCTTGGGCACGCCCTTGAGTTGGCGCAGCAAAAAGTTGTCCAGCCGCTGGCCCGCCGATTCGGCATCGACCTCCACGGTACGTACCGCCGATGGTGCAGCAGTGCCTGGGGTTTGCGAGCGTGTCGTCGCCCGCGGCAGCGGTTTGGCCCCTATAATGTGTTTCACCTGCGCAGTGTTTTGTAAGTGGTTGATTCGTCTGGAGTTTAGTCCACGCGGCCATTTCCCCATGCGCAGGCAGGTCGATGCCGGCGGGTGTCGCACCAGCAGATGACAGGCCCATTGCCTGCCATGGCCGGTGTGGCGCACGGGTGGCTGACACATTGGAACACCGATACGGAATACCCCATCTGGCAGGCCACCCCACCCGGGCCCGTCCTGCCGGAGGATCGAAGCGAACATGTGGGCACTGGTCATGATGGTTCAAGCACTGTGGCGTAGGCGCCTGCCTGCGGCATGGGCATCAAATCATGCTCCAGCGCCCTTCCAGCCTGCGCAACCAGCTACATTTTTTGTAGCATTTGAGCGTACTGTCAGGCTTTTCGCCCCCATCCACGCGCCCTTGCCGCCCCCGCAGAGCTAGAAGCTGTGCGGGGTATTGCGGCATCCTTGGCAATTCCCTTCGTTCCAGAGCGTCAGTCCAGGCATTGTTGGCTCAGCAAGAGCCTGTCATGTGTTTGGAATCAGCGGGTCGGTCGCCGCGCGGCGTGAGTGCTGCTGCGCAGGCGCGTCCCGCCACTGGAAGAAGGAAAACGCTCATGAAGCGGATGCTCATCAACGCCACGCAGCCCGAAGAACGGCGCCTGGCCATCGTCGACGGACAAAAGCTCCTCGACTACGAAATCGAAATCGAAGGGCGCGAACAGCGCAAGGGCAACATCTACAAGGCCGTGGTCACCCGCGTGGAGCCCAGCCTGGAAGCCTGTTTCGTCGATTACGGCGAAGACCGCCACGGCTTCCTGCCCTTCAAGGAAATCTCGCGCATGTATTTCAAGGAAGGCGTCTCGCCCTCCCAGGCGCGCATCAACGACGTCATCAAGGAAGGCCAGGAGCTGCTGGTCCAGGTCGAGAAGGAAGAGCGCGGCAACAAGGGCGCAGCGCTGACCACCTTTGTCAGCCTGGCCGGGCGCTACGTGGTGCTGATGCCCAACAACCCGCGCGGCGGCGGCGTCAGCCGACGCATCGAGGGCGAGGACCGCGCCGAGCTGAAGGAGGCGATGGACCAGCTCGAGTACCCCAACGGCATGAGCATCATCGCGCGCACAGCCGGCATCGGTCGTAGCGCCCCCGAACTGCAATGGGACCTGAACTACCTGCTCAAGCTCTGGAGCGCCATCGACGGCGCAGCCAAGGGCGGCAAGGGCGCCTTCCTGATCTACCAGGAATCGAGCCTGGTCATCCGCGCCATCCGCGACTACTTCAACAGCGACATCGGTGACATCCTCATCGACACCGACGACATCTATGAACAGGCCCACCAGTTCATGTCGCACGTGATGCCCGAGCACGCTGGCAAGGTCAAGCGCTACCGCGACGACGCAGCCCTGTTCAGCCGCTTCCAGATCGAGCACCAGATCGAGTCGGCCTACGCACGCACCGTGCAACTGCCCAGCGGCGGCGCCATCGTGATCGACCACACCGAAGCGCTGGTCAGCGTGGACGTGAACTCGGCCCGCGCCATCAAGGGCGGCGACATCGAGGAAACCGCCACCCGCACCAACCTGGAAGCCGCCGACGAAGTGGCGCGCCAGATGCGCCTGCGCGACCTGGGCGGCCTGATCGTGATCGACTTCATCGACATGGAGGAGAGCAAGAACCGCCGCGAAGTGGAAAACCGCCTGCGCGACGCGCTGCGCCAGGACCGCGCCCGCGTGCAGTTCGGCAACATCAGCAAGTTCGGCCTCATGGAAATGAGCCGCCAGCGCCTCAAGCCCGCCCTGAGCGAAGGCTCCTCCATCCCCTGCCCGCGCTGCGGCGGCGCGGGCCACATCCGCGACACGGAAAGCTCCGCGCTGCAGATCCTGCGCATCATCCAGGAAGAGTCCATGAAGGACAACACCGCCGCCGTGCACTGCCAGGTGCCCGTGGAAGTGGCCTCCTTCCTGCTGAACGAAAAGCGCACCGAGATCGCCAAGATCGAACTCAAGCAGCGCGTGGCCGTGCTCATGGTGCCCAACAAGACGCTGGAAACGCCTAACTACAGGCTCGAACGCCTCAAGCACGACGACCCGCGCCTGGACCACCTCGACGCCAGCTACAAGCTCGCCGAGGAATTCGAGGACCCCACCGCCGTCACGCGCCGCTCGCAAGAGCCCACCAACAAGCAAACGCCCGTGATCAAGGGCGTGCTGCCCGATGCCCCCGCACCGGTGGCCGAGCCCCGCCCCGAACCCGCACCGCGTCCCGCACGCAACGCCCCCCAGGGCGCTGGCGCGGCGGCCCCTCGGGCCAACGCCCCCAAGGCTGCTGGCACTGCGGCTCCGGCGGCTCCCGCGCAGGAACAAGGGTTCTTCTCCTGGCTCAAGAGCCTGTTTGGCTTCGGCCCCTCGGCCCCTGCAGCCCCCGCACCCGTGGCACCGGCCAGCCCTGCGCCCGCCGCAGAACCCGGCGCCCGCGAGCCCCGGCGTGACGGACGCGGTCGCCGTGGTGAACGCAACGGCGAGCGCCAGGGTGAACGCAACGGCCCCCGTGACGGCGCCGGTCGCGAAGGCGGCAGCGACGGACGCGGCCGCCGTGGTGAGCGCAACACCGAGCGCGAGCCACGCAATGGCGAAGTACGCAGCAACGAAAGCCGCCCACCGCGCGAGAACCGCGAGGGCAACCGTCCGCGCCGCGATGCAGAGGCCCGCGCCCCTCAGGCCAACGACACCGGTCTGAACGCCACCGAGGCACCCCAAACCGCCGCAGCGGATGCGAACGCGAGCGAACGCGCCCCCCGCAACGGCAACGGCCGCCGTGAACGCGGCCCGCGTGGCGAGGGACGTGAGCGCCAGCCCCGCCCGGCACCCGACACCAGCACGGCCGAAACCGGTTTTGCTGACACGGCACCTCAGGAATTGCTGCCGGACCTGGATCTGACCGGCAATGAGATTCCGGGCAACACCTCGGCCGAAGGCGGCGAGCCCCGTCAGCGCCGCTCGCGTGACCGCTATGGCCGCAACCGGCGCGAGCGCGGTGAGCGCAACGATCAGGCCGCCGCACCCAGCACCGAGGCCGACAGCGGCAACCTGCTGGACATCGACCTGACGGGCAGCCACGCCGCCCCAGCAGCCGAACCTGCCACGGACGAGCCGCCGCGCCGCAGCTACTTTGCAGCCGCTGCCCCCGCGCCGGTGCAAGCGCCTGCCGAAGACGCAGCGCCCGCCCCCGTGCAGGCCGAGGCGCCCATCGTCGCAGCAGCACCCACAGAGGCCACGGCAGCGCCCGCCGCACCGGCCCCTGCCGCCGCACCCCAGCCAGCACCGCAAAGCGCAGGCCTGCCCCGTGTGGCGCCCTACCAGTTGCCGGTGCAGGAAATGCAGCAGATCGCGCAAAGCAGCGGCCTGCAATGGGTGCAGTCCGACGCAGACAAGGTCGCAGCCGTGCAGGCGGCCATCGCCGCCGAGCCCCGCCCCATCCACGTGCCGCGCGAACGCCCCCCTGTCGTGGTGCTGGATGAAGGCCCGCTGGTGCTGGTGGAAACCCGCCGCGACCTGCGCGATCTGCACCTGCCGTTCGAGCAAGAGCAAGGTCCAGCCGCCTGACCGGAGCCGCAAGGCATACAGCAAACCCTGCAAGGTTGCAGCCGCGGCCTTTTGCAGGGTTTGTGCCTTCTGTGGCTTTGCCGCGGCGACCGCGCCAGGGCGGTCCAGCGGCGCTAAGCTGAAAGCTGTTGTCATCCCCCTTGCCGCCCACCTCTGCCATGCTGATCATGCTCTCCCCCGCCAAGTCACTCGACCTGGACACCCCGCTGCCCGCTGAGCTGCCGCACACCTTGCCGGAGTTTCGCCAGGAGGCCGCGCAACTCATCGAGGTGCTGCGCCCCCTGGCGCCGCAGCAGGTGGCCTCGCTGATGCACCTGAGCGATGCGCTGGCCGCACTCAACGTGGCGCGCTATGCGGCATGGTCACCCCGCTTCACGGCAAAGAACGCACGCCCTGCCCTGCTGACCTTCAACGGCGATGTGTACGAAGGGCTGGACGCGCGCAGCCTGGCACGCAGCGACCTGGACTGGGCCCAGGATCACCTGGCCATCCTCAGCGGCCTGTACGGCGTGCTGCGCCCACTGGACTGGATGCAGCCCTACCGCCTGGAAATGGGCACGCGCCTGGCCACGCCGGCGGGCGCCAACCTGTACCAGTTTTGGGGTGACCGGCTGGCCGAGCACCTGAACCAGCGCCTGGCCGACGACCCGGCGCCGGTGCTGCTGAACCTGGCCTCGCAGGAATACTTCAAGGCCGTGGACCGCAAGGCGCTGCGTCCACGCGTGGTCGAATGCGTGTTCGAGGACTGGAAAGGCGGCAGCTGGAAAATCATCAGCTTTCACGCCAAGCGCGCACGCGGGCTGATGGCCCGCCACGCCATCCAGCAGCGGGCACGCAAACCAGAGGATCTGCGGGGCTTCGACGCCGAAGGCTGGGCCCACGATGCCGCCGCCTCCAGCACCGACCGGATGGTGTTCAGACGCAGGCTAAAGTAGCCTCTAGCGCCCGCGAAACAAGCGTTAAAAGCTATCATTTTTATAGCAAAATCAATTTCCCATGCATTCGCCAGACCAATCCCCACTGGGCAAGGCGTCGGCCTACGCCGATCAGTACGACCCTTCGCTGCTGTTCCCCCTGGCGCGTGCGCCCAAGCGGGCTGAGATCGGCATCACGGGCAGCGTGCCCTTTGTCGGCGCAGACCTGTGGACGGCGTTTGAACTGTCCTGGCTCAACGAGCGCGGCAAGCCGCAGGTGGCCCTTGCACACATCACCGTACCGTGCGAGACGCCAAACATTGTGGAGAGCAAGTCCTTCAAGCTCTACCTCAACAGCTACAACAACACGCGCTTTGCCACCGCACAGGACGTGCAGGCGCGCCTGCGCGCCGATATCAGTGAGGCCGTCTGGCGTGGCGCCGAAACTCCGGGCACCGTGGGCGTGCGCCTGGTGCTGCCGGAGCAGTTTGACCAGGAGCCGCTGCACGAGCTCGACGGGCTGCTGCTGGACCGGCTGGACATCGAATGCGACACCTACCAGCCCGCGCCCGAGCTGCTGCGCGCTGCCATGGACGAAGCGCCGGTCAGCGAGGTGCTGGTGAGCCACCTGCTCAAGAGCAACTGCCTGGTCACCGGCCAGCCCGACTGGGGCAGCGTGCGCATCGCCTACAGCGGCCCACAGATCGACCAGGAACGGCTGCTGCAGTACATCGTGAGCTTTCGCAACCACAACGAATTCCATGAGCAATGCGTGGAGCGCATCTACATGGACCTATGGACGCGCTGCAAGCCCATCAAACTGGAGGTGTATGCGCGCTACACGCGCCGCGGGGGCCTGGACATCAACCCCTGGCGCACCAGCCACCCGCAGGCGATGCCCAAGAACATCCGTACTGCGCGCCAGTGAGCGCCTTGGGTGCTGCAAGCAACCGCCCCAGGGCGGGTCACGAACGACGAAAATCCAGCCAGTCGCAGCGCAGCTTGTGGCGCCGGTGCGCGCTGCTGCGCCAAGTGACATAGATGCTGGGAATCAGCATACCCAAGCAACACAAGGGAACACCCCACCACTGGTCAAACAGGTAGGCGGGAAACCACCCCACCCAGCCCATGAGCCACAGTGTCAGCACGACATCCCACAAGTAGTATTCCAAGGGATGCTCGGCCTTGTGGTCCACATGCCATTGCTTGATGCGTTGCAGCTCTTCGAGGGTCATTGGAGTCTCCCGGCGCGACGGGGACTCCAATGTAAGACTGACGTAAGTTTTCGTCAAGGAGCGGGTGCGGCCTCAGCCGAACACCCGTCCTGCCCGCAGCCGAGCTTCAATGCACGCGGAACACTTCCAAGGTACGGCCCAACACGGCAGCACTGTCACTCATGACGCGGGATGCTGCGGCCGATTGTTCCGCCAAGGCTGCGTTCTGCTGGGTGTCCCGATCGAGCAGGGTAACGGCCTCGTTGACCTGTGAGATGCCCTCTGCCTGCTCGCGCGCTGCGACACCCATCTGGCCCATCAGGGTATTGACGTGCGCCACCGACTGCACCACCTGTTCGATGGTTTTGCTGGCCGACTGCATCAGGCCCGCACCGCGGCCGATGTTGCTGGCCGACTCGTTGATGAGCGCCTGGATTTCCTTGGCAGCCTCGGACGAGCGCTGCGCCAGGCTGCGCACCTCCCCTGCCACCACAGCAAAGCCACGCCCCTGCTCACCCGCACGCGCGGCCTCAACGGCTGCATTGAGCGCCAGGATGTTGGTCTGAAAGGCGATGCCCTCGATGGTCGAGATGATCTGCCCCATCTTGCGTGAAGACTGCTCGATGGCACCAACCACCTGGCTGACCTGATTCACCGCCTGCCCGCCCTGGGTCGCCAGTTCGGCACTGTGGTGGCTTTCACGCACCACCTTCTGGGCGGCCTCGCTGGAGTTTTCCACCGTGGCAGAGAGTTGTTCCATGGCGGCGGCAGATTCTTCCAGGCTGCTGGCCTGGGATTCGGCACGGCCGGACAAATCCAGCGCGCTCTGCGCCATCTCGGCCGACACCGCACTGAACTTCTCCATCTCCTCCATCGCATCGCCCACCACCGCGCGGATGTTGAGCTGCAGGCGCTGCACGCGCATCATGACCTTGCCCAGCACATGGGTCATGGGCAGGGTGGGCTCACGGTGGGTCAGATCACCGCTGGCCATGCCGTTGAGCAGCCTGCGCAGGCTGCGGATGGGCAGCGTCATGCTCACGTGGTAACGCGCCAGCACCAGGCCCGCCACCACCAACCAGGCGAGGGTTTGCAAGGCCACGGCCATGCCGTCGTTCCAGCCCATCCAGCCCGGCACCAGGGACACCAGCATGAGCGGCAGCATCATGGCCGTCAAGCGCAGCGTGGGGCCCGAGCGATACGCCCTGCGAACGTTGTCCCACACACTGGTGCTGCGCACGCCGCCCGCATGGATACGGATGGTCTGGCGTCCGGACTCGCGTTCCTGCTTGACGCGGGCATACAAGGCCTCGGCGGCCTGGACCTGCTCGCGCGTGGGCTTGGTGCGCACCGACAGGTAGCCCACCGGCTTGCCCTCGCGCATGATGGGCGTGACATGGGCCTGCACCCAGTAGAAGTCGCCGTTCTTGCGCCGGTTCTTCACAAAGCCCGTCCAGCTGCGGCCGCGCCCAATGGTGGCCCACATATCCTTGTAGGCCTCGGGCGGCATGTCCGGGTGGCGGATCATGTTGTGCGGCTGGCCCATGAGTTCTTCCATGGTGAAGCCACTGACCCGTGCAAAGGGCGCGTTGCAGTGCGTCAGCACCCCCTTGGTATCTGTGGTGGACATCAGCAGTTCGTCGGCCGGGAAATCGTATTCGTTGTTGGTGACGGGAAGGTTGACGCGCATAGGTAAGTCCAGCCGAAAGGTTCAGCACTGAAACGGTGCGAACCATTGTGCACCTGTATGCTGACACAAAAATTTACGTAATAACCCGGATTGTCAGAAAAGACCCAGGGTGGAACATTGCTCCCGCCCCGGCGGCATGCTGTCGGCGCTGTGCGGCGCCACCGGCACCAGGGATGCCACGCGCACCCCCAGCAGGCGTATGCGCCGCTGCAGCGGCACACGCTTGAGGCACAGGCCCGCCACGCGGCGGATGGTCGCCGCGTCGTGCGTGGGCTCGGCAATGGTCTGGTCGCGGGTGACGGCGCGGAAATCCTCGTAGCGCAGCTTGATCCCGATGGTGCGGCCCACGTAGCCCTTGCGCTGCAGGTCCTGCGCCACGCGCTGGCACAGGTCGGTGAAGATGGCGCCGAGTTCGGCGCGGTCGTGCACGGCGTGCAGGTCGCGGTCAAAGGTGGTTTCGCGGCTCATGCTCACGGGCTCGCTCTCGGTGACCACCGGGCGCTCGTCGCGGCCCCACGCGGCGTCGTGCAGCCAGGCACCGGTGGCCTTGCCGAGATGCTGCACCAGCCAGTCGCGCGGGCGGGCCGCCAATTCACCGATGGTGTGGATGCCATGGCGCGCCAGCTTCTCGTCGGCCTTGGGGCCGATGCCGTTGATCTTGCGGCAGGCCAGCGGCCAGACCAGCGCCTGCAGGTCGGCCTCGTGCACGATGGAAATGCCCTTGGGCTTGTGGAATTCGCTCGCCATCTTGGCCAGCAGCTTGTTGGGCGCCACGCCGATGGAGCAGGTCAGGCCCGTGGCGTCGAAGATGCTTTTCTGGATCAGCCGCGCCAGCACGCGCCCGCCCTCGCGCTGGCCGCCGGGCACGTGGGTGAAGTCGATATAGACCTCGTCCACGCCCCGGTCCTCCATCACCGGCGCGATGTCGGTGATGATTTCCTTGAAACGGCGCGAATAGCGTCGGTACTCGTCAAAGTCCACTGGCAGCAGGATGGCCTGCGGGCACAGGCGCGCGGCCTTCATGAGCCCCATGGCCGAGCCCACGCCGAACGCACGCGCCGCGTAGGTGGCGGTGGTGATCACGCCGCGCCCGGTGTAGCCCTGCAGCAGCGGAAAGGCGGAGCGCGGAATCTCGTGCAGCGGCAGGCCCGAGCCTTCGGTGGTGAGCACGCTGTCGCAGGCCCGGCGCCCGCCGCCGATCACCACGGGCAGGCCCTGGAGTTGCGGGTAGCGCAGCAGTTCCACGCTGGCATAGAAGGCATCCATGTCCAGGTGGGCGATGCGGCGCGGCAAGGATCTGTCGGTGGCGGTCACGGCCGCCATTGTTTCACCTCAAGCCGTCGGATACGTTCCCGGCAGCAGGATGGAGGTATCGACCTGGTTGATGTCGGTGCGGCCGCAGAAGGCCATGGTGAGGTCGAGCTCCTTGCGGATGATCTCCAGCACACGCATCACGCCCAGTTCGCCGTAGGCGCCCAGGCCGTAGAGGAAGCTGCGCCCGATCAGCGTGCCGCGCGCGCCCAGGGCGCGGGCCTTGAGCACATCCTGGCCGCTGCGAATGCCGCCGTCCATCCAGACCTCGATGTCCTTGCCCACGGCCTGCACGATGCCGGGCAACGCGGCGATGGACGAGGGCGCGCCGTCGAGCTGGCGGCCGCCGTGGTTGCTGACGATGAGCGCGTCGGCGCCGCTGTCCACGGCCAGGCGCGCATCCTCGGCGTCCATGATGCCCTTGAGGATGAGCTTGCCGCCCCAGCGCTTCTTGATCCACTCCACGTCGCCCCAGTTGAGCTCGGGGTCGAACTGCTCCACCGTCCAGGACGAGAGCGAGGACATGTCGCCCACGCCCTTGGCGTGGCCTACGATGTTGCCGAAGGTGCGGCGCTTGGTGCCCAGCATGCCCAGGCACCAGTGCGGCTTGGTGGCCAGGTTGATGAGGTTGGCCAGCGTGGGCTTCGGGGGCGACGAGAGGCCGTTCTTGATGTCCTTGTGGCGCTGGCCCAGGATCTGCAGGTCCAGCGTGAGCTGCAGGGCCGAGCAGCCGGCGGCCTTGGCGCGGTCGATCAGGCGCTCGATGTAGTCGCGGTCGCGCATCACGTAGAGCTGGAACCAGAAGCCGGGGCCGGCGTGCTGGGCCACGTCCTCGATGGAGCAGATGCTCATGGTCGAGAGGGTGAAGGGCACGCCGAAATCGCGCGCCGCACGGGCCGCGAGGATCTCGCCGTCGGCGTGCTGCATGCCGGTCAGGCCCGTGGGCGCCAGCGCCACGGGCATGGCCACGTCCTGGCCCACCATGGTGGTGCGCGTGGTGCGCCCGGTCATGTTCACGGCCACGCGCTGGCGCAGCTTGATCTTCTGGAAATCTTCCTCGTTGGAGCGGTAGGTGCCCTCCGTCCACGAGCCCGAATCGCAGTAGTCGTAGAACATGCGGGGCACGCGGCGCTTGGCGATGCGGCGCAGGTCTTCGATGCAGGTGATGGTGGACAGGTCGGGCACGCGGATCTCCTTGGGGGTCTGGTTCTGGTTGGCCGCAATGGTAGGTCGCATGCTGGCGCCAGGCCATCAAAAATTACTTTCGCGCCTTGGACCAAATTTGCATTCAAGACCCAAATTGGCCTCAAGGCAGTCGACAAGAGCGCTGGCAGCTATTGTTTTAATAGCAACTCAAACCAGCTCGGAGGTGCTGTCCGAGGCCTGAGCCAGCAATTCAGGCTCCTGCGCCTCCCCCGCGTAGCAGCGCACCTGCATGCGCCCGGAACGCTTGGCCGCGTACATGGCGGTGTCGGCGTGACGCGCCAGTTCTTCAAAGGCACTGCCGTGCTGCGGGAACAGCGCCAGCCCTGCGCTGAGACCCACGCGGACTTCGTGGCCCTGCAGGTCGAACGGCGCCTGGCACACGGCCAGTACCTTGCGCGCCACCACCGCGGACTGCTGCGGCCCGTCCAGGCCCGGCAGCAGCACCACGAACTCATCGCCCCCCTGGCGGCACACGGTGTCCGACTGACGCACCGCCGCCTGCATGCGGCGTGCAAACTGCACCAGCAATTCGTCACCCAGGTCGTGGCCCAGACGGTCATTGACCTGCTTGAAGCCATCCAGGTCGATGTACATCACGGCCAGCGACTTGCCCTCGCGCCGCGCCAACGCCAGCGCCTGGCGTGCGCGGTCCTGCAGCAGCACGCGGTTGGGCAGATCGGTCAGGGCGTCGTACTGGGCCAGGCGCGCCATGCGCTCGGCCAGGGCCATGGTTTCGGTCACGTCGTGCAGCACCATCACTGCACCATTGAGGTGACCGTGGCGATCGGTGATGGGGCTGGCGGTTTCCTCGACCACGTAGCGGTGTCCGTCCTTGCGGTGCAGCACCACGCCACGCGTAGGACCACAGGGCTTCCCCGACCCCAGGGCCTGGCGCACCGGGCTGGGTTCCACGCGCTCGCCATTGTTGCGATACAGCGGTGCCACGACATCCACATCCTGGTCCGCCGCATCGAAGGCCTGCCAGCCGGACATGCGCTGGGCCACCGGATTGATATAGGTGACACGCCCCTGCGCATCGGTACACAGCACCGCATCACCAATGGACTGGAGCGTCAGGCGCATGCGCTCCTTTTCGCTGAACAGCTCCTCCTCCATGCGCTTGCGTTCGGTGATGTCCGTCATCTGCGCAAACATGCCGCGCACCGGACCATCGTTCCCCTCGCAATCGGGGGTGTAGGTGATGTGGACGTGCCGCACCTCGCCCGACGCCGTGGTGACGGTGCGCTCGAACACCTGGGGGTGGCCCTGCAGCGCCTGCAGCACATAGGGCTGGACCATGGCGTAGCCATCGGCGCCCAGCACTTCGGCAGCGGTCTTGCCCTGCAGCGCCTCGGGGGGGCTGCCAAAGAATTCGCGACTGGTCTTGTTGATGAAACGGTTGCGCTGCTCCTGGTCCCAATAGCTGATGGTCGAGGGCAGGTTGTCCAGAATAGTGCGCAGGTAGTGCTCTGCCTGTTGCAGCTGGCTGGCCACCTGCTGGCGACGCCCCAGCTCGCGCGTGAACAAGACAGCCAAGCCCACGCAACCGGCCATGAGCACCAGGGCAAAAAAGGACAGTTGCAAGGCGCTCTTGCGCCAGTCGGCCAGAATCACATCGGTCGATTGGGCGACGTTCACCACCAGGGGATACGGCCCCACATGCCGAAAGGTATAGAAACGCTCCACACCATCCAGCGCAGCCACCCCCACGAAGCTGCCCGAGCGCTCCGACAAAAACCGCAGCATGTTCGGCGTACCGGCAAGGGACTTGCCCACATGGTCATCCCCATAGGGATAACGGCTGACGATGGTGCCGCTACCGAGGAACAGGTTCACACCGCTGCCCGGCCCCAGGTCCAGTGATTTGAACAACTCGTTGAAATAGCTCAGTCGGATGGAGCTGACCACCACCCCGGCCACGCGCCCATTCTCCCCCCGGTAGGCCCGTGCCACCGGCAACATCCAGGTCTGCGTGACCCTGCCCAGCACAGGCTGCCCGATCACCAGGCCTTCCTTCTCGCCCCGCATCAAGGCCTGGAAATAGTCACGGTCAGCGTAGTTGGCCGTGCGCGGCGGCATGGCGCCCGAGTCGATGACGATTTCACCCTGGCTGTTGATGACATACACATCCATGATGCCGGCGGCACGCAGGGGGCGGTCAAAAAGCACCGTGTTGCGCACTTCCTGCTGCAGTTGCATGACCTCGGGATGTTCCAGCTTGGTCGCAACGTCCTGCAGCGACTGGTCCATCGCACTGAGCGTCCAGCCCAGGGACTGCTCCAGCGCCTTCACCAGATTGGCGTTGTTACGCTCGGCAAAGGCCCACTCGTCCTGGCGCATGGTCCAGACCGTGCGCGCCACCATCGATCCAATCCCCATGCTCAGCAGCAGGGCGAGCCAGATCGGACGTTGGGATAGGAATCGGCGCATCGCGTTGGTGGGGTGTGCGCTCTGGATTGTAGGGGCGAAGTAGCGAGACGCACGCCGCTGTCAGAGCGCCGACACCAGGGTGTCAGCGCCGGGCAACCCCTGCGCCCCGCACCTCGATGCGCAGCTCGTCGAGCACCCGCCCCCGCGCATCGGTCAGCTGCACCACATGCCGCCCTGGCCACGGCAGCCAGGCCACTTGCGCGCCCCGGCCCAGGGGTTTGCCATCCATGCGCCAGCGCAGGCCCGGCGCCGAGGCGGGCGAGGCCATGAAGTGCACGCGCTGGTGCTGCGGTGGAATATCGGGGTCCAATGCCACGATGCTGCCCGGCGCGGGCGCCGCAATGCGCACCGCACCCATCACCTCGGAATCTAAGCCAAATTGGCCTTTTGCGCTCGTCAAATAAGCGCTATCAGCTACATTATTAATAGCAAACAATGCTTGCTGCGTGCCCGCCACAAACCACTCGGTGCGCGCGGCCTCCAGCGGCACCTCCGCACCCGGCCCGGCGCCAAAGCGCACCGGCTGACGCACCAGCGCCGCAGGCGCCGCCGGGGCGCGGCTGGGACTGCGGGCATGCAGGTGCGCCATAAGTGCGGCCCAGATGGGCGCCGCCCCGCTGGTACCGCTGACCTCGTGCATGGGCGCCCCGCTGGCGTTGCCCACCCACACGCCCACGGTATAGCGGCTGGACCAGCCGATGGCCCAGTTGTCGCGCATATCCTTGCTGGTGCCGGTTTTCACCGCCGTCCAGGCGCGGGTGGCGAGCACGCTGTCGGTGCCGAAGGTGCGCGCACGGGCCAGCGGGTCGGCCAGGATGTCACCCACGATCCAGGCGGCGCCCTCATCCACCGCCCGGGTGAACGCAGGGCGCACGGGCCGCTCGGCGCGCAGCAGCGGCGCCACCGGGCTGTGGCGCCCGCCGTTGGCCAGCGCGCGGTAGGCATTGGCCAATGGCAGCAACGGCAGTTCAGCACTGCCCAACGCCAGGCTGTAGCCGTAGTAGCCCGCGCTCTCGCGCAGCGGCAGGCCCAGCGCCTGCAGTTGCCGGTAGAACGCGTCGGGCGACACCATGACCAGCGTGCGCACCGCAGGCACGTTGAGCGACGCGGCCAGCGCCGTGCGCACCGACACCCAGCCCTTGAACTGGCGGTCGTAGTTCTGCGGGATGTACAGCCCGCCCGGCGTGGCGATCTGCGCCGGTGAGTCTTCCACCAGCGAGGCCGCCGTGAGCCTGCGCTCGGCCAGCGCCTGCGCGTACAGAAACGGCTTGAGCGTGGAACCCGGCTGGCGCAGCGCCAGCACGCCATCAACCTCGGCAGCTCCGCTCAGGGCCCCCGACGAGCCCACCCAGGCCAGCACCTCGCCGCTGGCGTTGTCCAGCACCAGCACGGCCCCGTCTTCCACCTGACGGCCCTGCAGTTCACGCAGATGCTGGGTGAGCGACTGCACCGCAAAACGCTGCAGCGGCGCGCTGAGCGTGGTGCGCAGTTGCGCGCCTGGGGAGACCCCACCCTGCTGGGCCTGCGCCAGCGCACGGCGCGCCGCATGCGGAGCCACGCCTTCGCTGGCGGGCCAGGCGCGGCGCTGCAACGCGGCATGGGCCAACATCTCCAGCGCGGTGCAGTCTGCGGCCTGCGCCGCAACCGGCGGTGCCCGGCCGGTACGGGTGGGGGCCACCTGCATCTCACGCCACACACCGCAGGCCCGTTGCGCCACCTGGGCGGCACGCGCATTGGGGGCGCGCACCAGGGCCGCCGCCAGCGCCGCCTCCTGGGCATCGAGCCCATGCGCCGCCTTGCCAAACAGCGTGCGCGCCAGGGCATCAATGCCCACCACCTCGCCACGAAAGGGCACCAGGTTGAGATAGGCCTCCAGAATCTGGTCCTTGCGCCAGCGCCGATCCAGCACCTGCGCCGCCACCGTCTGCCCCAGCTTTTGCGCCACGCTGCGCCCACCGGGGCCCTGGCGCCAGTCTTCGTCGAGCAGGCCCGCCAACTGCATGGTCAGCGTGCTGGCACCCCGCGTGCGCGTGTTCCACAGATTGCCCCAGGCCGCCGCCGATGCGGCGCGCCAGTCCACTCCGCTGTGCTCATAAAAGCGCCGATCCTCGCTGAGCAACATGGCCTGGCGCAGCGCTGCCGACACCTCCGGCAAGGCCACCCACTGACCCCGGCGTACCGACGCATCGGTGCGCAGCCGCTGCAGCACCTCCCCCTCACGCGAGAGCACCAGCACCTCCGAGGGCTGGTGCGCGCGGCGGACTTCGTCGAAGGTGGGCAGGCCCCAGGCCACAGGCGCGCACACGGCCGCACACAGCACCAGACACCACTTTGCGAGCCCCATGCCTGTGCTGTACCTCATGCACTGAAGATCCGGCCCAGTCCCTGTGCGGCCATCATTGCGCTGGGACGACCTGCACCCGCCCATTCGGCACCTCGCCAAACATCTCCGGCGCGTACAAGGCCTCGGCGCGGCTGGGGGGCAGGGCAAAGTCGCCCACGTTGTTCAGGCGCACGGTGTACTCCATCTTGACGGTGCCCTTGGGCAGGTATTCGTAGTAGCTGCGGAAGGCCTCGAAGCTGCGCTCCTCGAAAGCAGGCCAGCCTGCGCCGCTGCGCCGCTCGCCCTGGGTGGCGATCTCGGAGTCGCGGCCCAGGCCGCTGCCCAGGATGGTGGCTCCTGCGGGCACGGGGTCGGTGATGGCGACCCAGGTCATGTCGGTCTGGCTGGTGACCTCCAAGGTCACGCGCAACACGTCGCCGCGCGTGTACTGGCCTGGCGGCAGCGCCTTGTTGGCCTGCTCGATGGGAGTCACCGTCTTGGCGATGCGGTAGCCCGCGCTGAACGGTGCCTTGAGCGCGATGGCCGCCACCGATTGCACGGTGAGCCAGGGCTTGCCCGGCCCCTGGTGTGCGACGGAAAGCTGCTCCTTGCCCGCACCCCAGGGCAGGAACATGCCGTTGCCGCGCAGCATGCCGGGGGCTGCCGGTGCACCAAACCAGGTGGTTTGGTGCGCGGCGCCGCTGGCGTCGCTGGGTTTGATGCGCTCGACCTTGCTCCAGTCCACGCTGGCGCTGGCGCCGCCCAGGCTGGCGCGGGTGGTGCCAGACACCGGGGTGGCCTCGAATTTGGCGCTGAATTTCTCCAGCGCCAGCCCGCCCCACAGGTTGGCCGTGGTGGTGTGCCAGGCGCCGCCCTGCTGGCGGCTGATGAAGCCGTTGGCCAGGCGGCCCATGTCGTCCTTCCAGGCCGGATCGTCCATCACGGCGAGCAGCAGGCGCGCGGTGTTGACGTCGCCGTTCTGCATGAGCCACCACCAGTAGTCGTCTTGCTCGGTGCTGAAGAGCAGCTTGGTGCCCTGGTAGGACAGGCGGGCCTTGAGGATTTGCTGCGCCTCCTGCAGGCGCTGTTCGCGCTGGGGTACGTCCTGCACGCGGCGCAGGATGTTGAGCCAGTCGATCACGCTGTGCGTGGGCCACTGGTTGGGCGCCACGGTGATGCTGGCCACCATGCGGCCCTGCGCCTTGCCGTAGCGCGACAGCGCCTCGATGGCGGCGAGCTTGCGCATGTCCAGGTCCTTGCGCGGGCTCCAGAAGCTGCGCTCGATGCGTCCTTCGATGAAGGCAGTGAGCCCGCGCTCCATGGGTGCGCGCACGTCGTCGGGCAAGGCGAAGGCGGGGTTGAGCGCGGCAGCCTCGTGCGTGGCGGCGAGCACATAGGCCGTGAGCGTGTCGCTGCCCCGGTTCGTGTCGCCGTCGCGCGGCGGGAAGTAGTGGGCCAGGCCATCGCCGTCCAGGTAGGTGGGCAGTTGCGCCACCACGGTCTGCCAGAGCTTGGCGTCACGCAGGCCCACGGCCTTGCTGGTCTTTTGCTCCAGGCAGGCAAAGGGGTAGCGCGCCCACCAGTCGCGCACGCCGGGCAGGCCTTCGGCCAGCTTGGGTTGCAGCGCGAGCTTGAGCCCGCCGCGCTTGGCACCGGTCTCGGGCAGCGCGTCAGCGGGTGCCTGCACCGGCAGCGTGTAGCTGCCATCGACCTGCACCAGCGTGGCCTGCTGCACTGTCAGCGGCACGGCGGGAATGATGCGCTGGCTGACCTTGAGGGCGTCGCGTGCCCCGCCGCCCTGGGCCTTGGCTTGCACCTCCCACAGCAGGGCCTGGGCGCGGGTCTGGCCCAATTGCTCGGGGGCGGTCACCATCCAGGCCAGCTCGCGCGCCTCGCCCGCAGGGATGTCCACGGTCTGGGGCTTGAGCTCAAGCAGCGTGGCGCGCGGTGCCACTTCCACCTGCATGGCCGCCTTGGTGGTGTTGCGCAACGTGAACTGGGCGCGGAACTGGTCGCCCTCACGTACCAGCGGTGGCAGGCCGCTGATGATCTGCAGGTCCTGCGTGGCACGAATGGACGTGCTGCCCGTGCCAAAGAGCCCGGTGGCGGCGTCGGCCACGGCCACGATCTTGAAGGTGGTGAGCGCGTCGTTCAGCGGCACCGTCACCTTGGCCTGGCCGTTGGCGTCGAGCTGGAGCGCGGGCTCCCACAGCAGCAAGGTGTCGAGCAGCTCGCGCGTGGGTGCACGCCCACCGCCGCCGCCCGCGGGCACGGCCTTGCGGCCGTAGTGGCGCCTGCCGATGATTTCCATCTGCGCAGTGGATGTCTGCACGCCCCAACTGCGGCGCTGCAGCATGGCGTCGAGCAGGTTCCAGCTGGTGTTGGGCATGAGTTCGAGCAGCGCCTGATCCACTGCAGCCAGCGCCACTTCGGCGTGGGCTGCGGGCTTGCCGTTGGGCAAGGTGGCCGTGATGGTGACCTGGGCCTTGCCACGCACAGGGTAGCTCTCCTTGTCGGCGTTGAGCTTGACGTTGATCTGGTGGCCTTTGGTGCCCACCTTGAGTTCCGCCGCGCCCAGGCGGAAGGCGGGCTTGGACAGGTCCACCAGCGCCGTGGGTGCCACGTATTCCTTGCCCTCGTACCAGAAGGCCGCCCACCATTCACGCGGCGCCTTGAAGCCCCAGGTGAAGAAGCTGTACCAGGGCACGTCGCGCAGTCGGCCGCGCAGCGCCAGCACGCTGACGTACACATTGGGGCCCCATCCGTCCTCGATCTTGAGGTGCACTGTGGGGTCCTTGCCGGTCAGCTCGACGACCTGGGTGGCAATGATGCCTTCGCGCTCCACCGCCACCAGCGCCGTGGCATAGCGGAAGGGCATGCGCACCTGCAGGCGCGCGGTTTCGCCGGGCTGGTAGCTCTTCTTCTCGGGCAGCAGGTCGATGCGGTCATGGTTCTCGCCACCAAACCACAGCTCGCCCTGGCGCGTGATCCACACGGACGACGCCGCATCCACCGTGTTGCCGGCCTTGTCGCGTGCCGTGGCCACCAATTCCACCTCGCCGCTCTGGTCGATCTTGGCTTCGCACAGCAGCAGGCCGCGCGCGTCGCTCTGGCCGGTGCAGACGGTACCCAGGTCCTTGGTCTCGACACGATGGTCGTAGCTGTAAAAGCCCCCCACCATGCGCTTGCGGCTGCTGGTGGTGATGCGTGCGATGGCCTGCACCTGCAACGGCACATCGGCAGCGGGCTTGCCATCGGGGGTGAGCGCCAGGGCCTGGAAGCGCAGCTTCTGGTTGGCCGAGGCCCAGCCTTCGGTCTTGATGCCCGCCAGCACTCCCGCAGGCCAGAGCGTGTGGGTGCTGCGCAGGGTTTGCACCTCGCCGTTGGGGTCGGCATAGGTGGCTTCGATGAGCAGGTCTTGCGCCGCCGGGGCGCGCGGCACGTTTTCCAGCACGACGCGGCCTGCACCATTGCGGTCCAGCGTGAGCGCAAGCTTGTCGGCCACCACGCGCGCATCCTGGCTGGCGGCCTCTTCTTCCTCGCCGTCGCCAGCTGCGGCAGCCTGGCGGTTGCGGGGGGGGCGGAAGCTGAATTCCTCGTAGTCACCAAACTGCAGCCACTTGGGCCGCACCAACGCAGACACACGCACCGGCAACTGGGCCGCCGCGCCACCCGCCACGTAGTTGACCTGCACGCTGGCAGGCACCGTGCGCACGTTGACCAGCGGGCCCTTGTCGGCCGGGCCCACACGCCCTTCCAGCACCGGCAGGCGGAATTCCTCGACACGGAAGCGCCCCGAGGTCAGGTACATGTCCATCTGCTCGCCGCGCAGTTCGACCTCGTACACACCGAGCTTGGCGGCTGGGGGCACGGCAAATTCGCTGTGTGCGCTCAGGCCACCGGTGGCGGTCTTGCGCCATTGCAAGGGCTGCGTGTACTGCTGCCCACTGCCCACATGGGTGATGACCAGCGTGTCCGGCCGACGCTCGGGCAGGCCAAAGCCCTTGCGCGTTTCGGTGCGCAGCAGGTGCTTCATGGACACGGTTTCCCCGGCGCGCAGCAGCGTGCGGTCGAACACGGTGTGCGCACGCGCATCCGGCTGCGGGCCGCTGCTGGTGGGCAGGTTGAAGCGCCAGGGCTCGATGCCGCGCTGCCACTCGCTCCAGGCAAAGGCCATGTCTTCCACACCGTCGGTGCCGCGCAGGCGCGCACTGACAAAGTAGCCGGCGCCAGCGTCACCGCCGTTCTCGCAATAAGGCGCCTCGGGTGACAGGCCTTCGATCCGCGCCAGGCCCTGGGCATCGGTGGTGCCGGTGGCCAGTTCCTTGCCGCTGCAGTCGGACACACGCACCTGCGCGCCCGCCACGGGCAGCCCCCGGTCGAGCGAGGTCACCCACACCAACGCGTTCTCGCGCCCCAGCTTGAAGTGCACGCCCAGGTTGGTGACCAGGGCCATGCTGCGCACGTACATGGTGCGCTCTTTGCCATGGCGCTCGTCCAGCAGCGAGGCACCCAGCAGCGGCGAGGCGATCTCAACCACGTGGAAGCCCGGCGCCAGCGGGATGCCCACCACCTCGAAAGGCCGCTTATCGCCCTTGTCGGGGCGGGGCAGGTCCAGCGCGCGCACGCCCGGCTGGCCGCCCAGCAGCGAGAGCATGCGCGTTTGCACCACGCTTTTGTCCTCCTGCTCCAGCACCTTGGGCAGGGCGCCCTTCACCTCGCGCCGCGCCTGGCTGCGGTCGATGAAAAAGCGGTCGTAGCGCTGCACCTTGTGGAACCAGGCAATGATGTCCGCGTCCTGCGTGGGCCGCAGCGTGCTGACCTTGCCACGGGGCGGCTGAGCGTCCGTGCCCGCCTGCAGCCCCTGCACGCGCAGGTCGGGCTCCACGTTGCGCAGCGTGACGGGAAACAGCGCCGGGCCCTGCGGGCCTTCGGCAAAGCGCTCGACGATGCCAAAGGGCGACGCGGCAAACTTGGCCAGCGGCGGCAAACCACCCGTAGCCACCTTGAGCGGAAAGCTCTGCGCGTTGGCCAGGGGCCGGCCCGAGGCGTCCTTCAGGTCCTTGGGCAACTCCAGCGCGTAGGTCGTGCTCTCGGTCAGGGGCGGGGCAAACTGCACGCTGCTCACCAGCTCGTCGGCCTGGTGTGCTTGCGCCTCGCCGCCGTCGTCTTCCTGCAGCCGGGGCTTGACCACCTCTTGGGCCGACTTGAGCCGCAGGCCCGCCGCCAGCTTGCGCGGTACCGGGGCACTGAACGTCACCGTGAGCGGGCGGATCGGCAGGCAGGCAGCCTGGGCGTTTTCGCGCTCGCAGGTGAATTCGGCGGTGAACGGCGCACGCACCTGGTAGGTGAAGCGCTTCTCCACCGCATTGGGCACGCCGCTGGGCGTGGCCACCCCCTTGCCCCACACCAACTGCACCTTGGTCGAAGGCGTAAAGCGCCGGGCGCAGGCCAGCGTCTGCACCGCCAGCGGCTCCTGCGCCGCACGTCGCTCCAGGCCCTGGGCCTTGAGCAGGGCCGCACGCTCCTTGCCATCCACCAGGCGCACCGGCACGCGCTCTCCCACGCCGTCGAGCTGGCACCAGGCATAGGCCTGCACGCTCTCCAGCGTGGCGGGGCCGTTGAGCTGCAGCACGAAATACTGCTCTTCGTCGATGGGCTCGTAGGTGCCGGGACGCAGGTTCTGCACGAAAGGCCCGCCGCTATTGAATTGATAGCTAGCAGCGCCCTTCAATGGGGCGCCAGAGGCCGATTTGAAGTCAGACTTGATGTGCGCCGTGCAGCGCACCCCCGGTGGCAGGTCGCGCTCGAAGTCATACACCCATTCGCGCTCGCTGGTCCAGCGGCCCGTGCCCTTGCTGACCTGCGCGTCGCTGCAGCGCAGTTCCAGCGGCGCCGGGGCCTTGGGATCACCGAAGGTGATGGCGGCACTGTCGAACTTGGCCACCACCTGGCGCACCCGCGCCACCTCACCCTGCGGCGAAAACTGGGTGATCTGCAAAGCCTGGGCGCTGCCAGCGGCCAGCAGGCCGAGCAGCCAGAGACTTTTTGGGATGGATTTCACACTGCCCCCTCACGAATAGAACCTGCAAGCGTACCCAATGCACTGGGCAGGCATATGGCCGTTGCATGTGCTTACACATTGTTCGGGCCGCCTCCAGCGCCCCGGTCATGGGACCTGCCTAGAATCCGCCCCCACCATGACACAAGAGAGGGAAGCGGATGATCAAGAAGATAGCCATTGTCGTGGCGGTGGTGGCTGCCGGGTGGTACTCGCAAGTCGGCGGGCGACAAATCAACGAAAGCCAGGTGCAGGACTTTTACCGCCAGGAGTCCCAGGCGTTCTATGCCCGCGACCCCGAAGCCATGTGCAAGCTCATCAGCACCAAGTTCCATGGTACTGAGCGCATCAAGATGATGGGCGAGAGCCGGGAAGCGACGACCACCCGCGACCAAACCTGTGAAAGCTACCGCGCGGCCTTTGATTCTTTCGAAAAAATGGGCGGCAAGATGGGCGGCATTCTGTCGATGGAATACTCGCAAAATATCGACCACATCGAAATCGCTCCCCACCGCAAGAGCGCCCGTGTGACCGGCACCAAGACCCTGAAAATGGGCGGCGCGATCATGGAATTCAACATCCGCTTCACCGAGGACATCGAGCGCGAATGGGGCCAGGCCAAGATGGTGCGCTCCGATACCACCACCCGCGTGGTCATGATGGGCGACAGCGGCATGAAGCAGAGCGACTTCTTCCGCTAGGCTTTGCAGACACCGGCGGATCGGTGAAAACCCATACCGCCGCAACGGTTCGTTGGCTTGTCAGCCTGGCACGGCTGTGCCATCCTGCGGCAAGAAATTTTTGCCCCGCCCATGCCGCTTGACACTCCCTTTGCCCAAGAGCTCTGCGACCTGTTGCACGCAGAGTTGGGCTTGGTGTGCAGCTTCATGGATGCCGACGGGCGCATCGTGGCGTCCAGCGAGCGCCAGCGCCTGGGCAGCATCCACCCGATAGCGCAGCGCATTGCGCGCGGCGAGATGGACGAATACCGCGTGAGCGCAGAGGAAGCGCGGCAGTCCACCACCGTGCGCGAAGGCATCAACATGGGCATAGACCTGGCGGGCCGACGCCTGGCCTGTTTTGCCATTGCCGGGCCGCTGGACGTGGTGCGGCCACTGGCACGGATTGTGTGCTTTTGCGTGACCTCCTTGCTGCAGATCCGTCAGGAGGAGCCTCCTGCACTGGCGCCACAGCCACCAGGCACCAGCACCGACCTGATCGAGCTGCTCAGCCATGCCAGCCAGAGCGTCGAATCCAGCCTGGCCCGGCTGCACGAAGCCGTCAACCACATCGACCAGGGCATCACCCTGTTCGACCCACAGCTGCGGCTCGTGGTGTGGAACCAGCGCTTCCTCGAGCTGATTGGCTGGCCCACGGATGCCGCCTGCCTGGGCCAGCCCATGACGGCCTTGCTGCGCAGCTACGCGCAGCACACCGGCCAGGCCACTGACGATGAGGCACTGCAGGCCCTGGTGGCCCGCCGGGTGGAGCGGGTGCGCGAAGGCCAGACCAACCACTTTGAATACGCCAGCCCCACGGGGACCGTGCTGGCCGTTGTGGACCGGCCACTGGCCGATGGCAGCGTGGTGTCCACCTACACCGACATCACCGAGAAGCACCGCGCCGATGCCGCCCTGCGCGAAGCCTACGCCCATGCCGAACGCCTGGTGCAAGAGCGTACGCGCCAGATCTCCGACTTTGCCAACCTGTCTTCCGACTGGTTTTGGGAGCAGGACGCGGACTTTCGCTTTACCCGCTTTTTCGGCCACTCCACAGAAAAGCTGCGCCGCAACCCCAAGGACTTCGAAGGCAAGCGGCGCTGGGACATGCCCATCCAGGGCGTATCCCCCGAACAACTGGCAGAACACATTGCCTGCCATGAACGGCATGAGCCATTTCGCCGCTTCGAGTATGAAATCACGGCGGCCGACGGAAGCATCCAGTACTTCTCGGTCAGCGGCGCCCCCCGGTTCGATGACCAAGGCCGCTTTCTGGGCTACCACGGCATGGGCAGCAACCTGACCGAACTGCGCCGTGCCGAGTTGGCCATCCATGAACGCGAACGCCAACTCGCCCAGATCGTAGACGGCACACCACTGGCCACCTTCGTCATTGACGCACAGCACCGCGCCACCCACTGGAACCGTGCCTGCACGGCACTCACCGGCGTAGATGCCGCCACGGTCATCGGCCGTGGCGAGGTCTGGCGCGCGGTGTACCCCAGCCAGCGCCCGACCTTGGCCGACCTGTTGGTGGCCCAGGCCAGCGACGAAACGCTGGCCGAGCATTACACCTATTTCAGACAATCGGTCTTGATGGCAGGCGCACTGGAAGCCGAGCTCCTGCTCCCCGGCGATGGACAGGGACGCGAAGATCGATGGCTGTACGTCACGGCCGCACCGCTGCGCAATGCGCGAGGCGAATTGACGGGCGCCATCGAAACCCTGCAGAACGTGACCGGGCGCAAGCGCGACCAACGGCTGCTGGAAGAACGCAGCAGCGCGCTGCAACAGGCCTACGAGCAAATGGAGCAGCGCGTACAGGAGCGCACCGAGGAGCTGTCACGGCAACTGAGCTTCATGCAGCAACTCATCGAGGCCATCCCCAGCCCGTTGTTCTACAAGGACGCCCAGGCACGCTATCTGGGCTGCAACAGTGCCTTTGAAGCCTTCATCGGCGCACCCGCGTCGAGCATCATTGGAAAGACGCCGCACGACATTGCGCCCCCCGCTCTGGCAGACCGCTATCTGGCCGCCGACCGGGAAATTCTGGACCAGCCAGGCAAACAAATCTACGAAAGCCAGGTACGCCACGCCGACGGACAGCTGCACGACGTGATGTTCCACAAGGCCACCTTCACCCACCCCGACGGCAGCGTGGGCGGACTGGTGGGCGTGATGCTGGACATCACCGAGCGCAAGCGCATGGAGAACGACCTGCGCCAGGCAGCCACGGTGTTCGACAACAGCGCCGAGGGTGTGATCATCGCCGAGAAGAACGGCACCATCATCGGCGTGAACCGGGCGTTCTGCACCATCACCGGCTATGCGCGCGACGAGGTGATCGGCCAGTCGCCGCGCATGCTCCAGTCCGGGCGGCACGACCGCCGGTTCTACAGCGGCATGTGGGAGACGATCGGCCAGCATGGCCGCTGGCAGGGCGAGGTTTGGAACCGGCGCAAGAACGGCAAGGTGTACCCACAGTGGCTGTCCATCACGGCCGTGCGCGACGCCCAAGGCCAGCCCACCCACTATGTGGCCACCTTCTCGGACATCACGCACCAGAAGCAGAACGAGGAACGCATCCAATTGCTGGCGTTCTCCGACCCGCTGACGGGCCTGCCCAACCGCAGGCTGCTGCTGGACCGCCTGGAGCACGCGCTGATCGTGAGTGCGCGCAATCAGCATCGCGGAGCGCTGTTCTTCATCGATCTGGACGACTTCAAGGGCCTCAACGACACGCGTGGACACTACATCGGCGACCTGCTGCTGCAACACGTGGGCAAGCGCCTGGTGGCCTGCGTGAGCGAGGGCGACACCGTGGCCCGGCTCGGTGGGGACGAGTTCGTCATCATGCTCGAAGGCCTGGGGCAGGATGCGATGCAGGCACTCAAGCAGGCCGAGGCCGTGGGTGCCAAGATTCTGCTGGCCCTCAACGAACCCTACACGCTGCAGGGCACGGTGCACCACAACACGCCCAGCATTGGCGTAGCGCTGTTTGGTGAGCCCCAGGGCACTGTGGAAGATCTGCTCAAGCAGGCCGACCTGGCCATGTACCGGGCCAAGGCTTCGGGCCGCAACGCGCTGTGCTTTTTCGACCCACAGATGCAGTCGACGCTGGCCGAGCGCGTGGGGCTGGAGAAAGAGCTGCGCGCAGCACTGGAGGGCCAGGATTTCGTGCTGCATTACCAACCCCAGGTGAACGAGGCCGGCGCCATGATCGGCGTGGAGGCGCTGGTGCGCTGGCAGCACCCGCAGCGCGGCACCGTGTCACCCGCCGAGTTCATCCCACTGGCAGAGGACACGGGGCTGATCCTGCCTCTCGGGCGCTGGGTGCTGGAAACCGCCTGCCGCCAACTGGCCGTGTGGGCCCAGCGCACGGACCGTAGGCACCTGACCATGGCGGTCAATGTCAGCGCCCGGCAGTTCCACCATGCGGGGTTTGTGGAGCAGGTGCTCGGCGTGCTGGAGCAGACCGGCGCACCGGCCCAAAGGCTCAAGCTGGAACTGACCGAAAGCCTCCTGATCACCAACGTGGAGGAAGTGGTCACCAAGATGGATGCGCTCAAGGCACGGGGCGTGTGCTTTTCGCTCGACGATTTCGGGACCGGCTATTCCTCGCTGGCCTACCTCAAGCGCCTGCCGCTGGACCAGCTCAAGATCGACCAGGGCTTTGTCCGCCATGTGCTGACCGAAGCCAACGACGCCGCCATCGCCCGCATGGTCATTGCGCTGTCCGAAAGCCTGGGGCTGGAAGTCATTGCCGAAGGCGTGGAGCATGTGGAGCAGCGCGATTTCCTGGCGCGCCACGGCTGCCATGCGTACCAGGGCTATTTCTTCAGCCGCCCCCTGCCGATCAATGCCCTGGAAGCCTACGCCGATGCCCGGCAGGCAGCCACCTACCTGTTGGCTGGCGAAGGCATTTGAGTTCCGATCGACGCGTCAGACGGCCAGCCGCGCCTGGTGGCGCGCAATCTGCGCACGCACCTGCGCGGGTGCCGTGCCGCCCAGGGTGTTGCGCGCGCCGAGCGAGCCGCGCAGGCTCAAACATTCGTACACGTCCTTCTCGATGCTCGCGTGGAAGCCCTGGAGCACGGCCAGCGGCAGTTCCGACAGGTCGCAGGCATGGCTTTGCGCGGCCTTGACGGCGTGGGCCACGGTTTCATGCGCGTCACGGAAGGGCAGACCCTTCTTCACCAGGTAGTCGGCAAGGTCGGTGGCGGTGGCATAGCCCTTCTTGGCCGCGTCTTCCATGGCCTGGGGGTTGACGGTGATGCCGCCTTCCTTGGCGCCGCTGGCCGGGTTCATCTGGCCACCCACCATCTCGGCAAAGATGCGCAGCGTGTCTTTGAGCGTGTCCACGGTGTCGAACAGCGGCTCCTTGTCTTCCTGGTTGTCCTTGTTGTAGGCCAGGGGCTGGCCCTTCATCAGCGTGATCAGGCCCATGAGGTGGCCCACCACGCGGCCGGTCTTGCCACGCGCCAGTTCGGGCACATCGGGGTTCTTCTTCTGCGGCATGATCGAGCTGCCCGTGGTGAAGCGGTCAGCGATCTTGATGAAACCGAAGTTCTGGCTCATCCAGATGATGAGTTCTTCAGACAGGCGGCTCACGTGCACCATGCACAGGCTGGCAGCCGCCGTGAATTCGATGGCGAAGTCACGGTCGCTCACGGCGTCCAGGCTGTTCTGGCACACGCCGTCCATGCCCAGGGTTTTCGCCACACGCTCGCGGTCCAGCGGGTAGGTGGTGCCGGCGAGAGCCGCTGACCCCAGCGGCAGCACGTTGGTACGGCGGCGCACGTCCTGCATGCGATCGGCGTCGCGTGCGAACATTTCCACGTAGGCCAGCAGGTGGTGGGCAAAGCTCACGGGCTGGGCCACCTGCAGATGGGTGAAGCCGGGCAGGATGACGTCCACGTTCTTCTCCGCCACTTCCACCAGCGCCTTCTGCAGGTCGGTGAGCAGGCCGCCGATCAGATCGATCTCGCCACGCAGCCACAGGCGCACGTCGGTGGCCACCTGGTCGTTGCGGCTGCGGCCGGTGTGCAGGCGCTTGCCGGCATCGCCCACGAGCTGCGTCAGGCGCGCCTCGATGTTCAGGTGCACGTCTTCGAGATCGAGCTTCCACTCGAACTGGCCGGACGCGATCTCCTGGCTGATCTGCGCCATGCCGCGCTGGATGGCGGCGTGGTCGTCCTGGCCGATGATGCCCTGCGCCGCCAGCATTTCGGCATGTGCCAGGCTGCCCGCGATGTCGGCCTGCCACAGGCGCTTGTCGAAGAACACGCTGGAGGTGTAGCGCTTGACGAGGTCGCTCATGGGCTCGGAAAACAGCGCCGACCATGCCTGCGCCTTGGTGTCGAGCTGGTTGTGGGAAGGCTGGGTGGGTTGGCTGGTGGGCATGGGAGGGCAATAATCCGGTGGAACAGACACCCGGAACACCCGGATGCCGCAATGCAAGAGACGCAAATTTTATCGACCCTTCCAGACACGCCTGCCACAGCGCGCCAAGCCCTGACGGCCGGACGCGCACTGGTGTTCGATGCCTGCCACGCCGGAGTGGTGCTGCGCGCGGTGCTGTTTGTCGAGGCGGTGATCGCCGTGGGCGCACTTTTCGGCGCGGACTCTCCGCCAGACTGGCTGGCCCGACTGGCCCTGCTCACGGGCGTGGCACTGCCCGCCACGCTGGCGTGGCTGGTCGCTGCCTGCAGCCTCAAGCAGTGGCTCGAACGTCTGAGCACGCATGGCCAGTACACCGCAGGTGTGGTGCTTGGCGCGCTGGCGGGACTGGGCGCCTGTGGCATCACGCAGGTGGTTGCCACCACCGAGCACGCACCCTGGATCGCCAGTGCTGCCAGTGGCGCATTGCTGTCCGCGCTGCTGGTGGCGGCGCTGGTGCTGCGCGCGCGCGGGCGCACCCCTGCAGCCACCACGGCACGCCTGACCGAGCTGCAGTCGCGCATTCGCCCGCACTTTCTTTTCAACTCGCTCAACAGTGCCATTGCGCTGGTGCGTGACGAGCCCGCCAAAGCCGAGTCGCTGCTGGAAGATCTGAGCGATCTGTTCCGCTCAGCCTTGGTCGAACAAGGCGAAGCCGTGACCTTGGCCGACGAGATCCGGCTCGCGCGCCGCTACCTGGCCATCGAGCAGGTGCGCTTTGGCGAGCGACTGCGCGTGCAATGGCAGCTCGACCCCCGTGCCGATGCAGCCCTGCTCCCCCCGCTGTTGTTGCAGCCGCTGGTGGAAAACGCCGTCAAGCACGGGGTAGAACCCAGCACCCTGGGCGGCAAGCTGCGCGTGCTGACCGAACTGCGTGGCAGCCGGGTGGTGGTACGCATCACCAACACCCTACCCGACGAGCGCTCCAGCAAGGGCGATGTGTCCCGCGGCAACGGCATTGCATTGGCCAACGTGCGCGCCCGCCTGTCGCTGCTGCACGATGTACAGGCCGACTTCAGCGCAGGCGTGCAGGACGGCCTGTACCAGGTGCGCCTGAGCCTGCCCGCTTCGCCCAATGTGCAGCAAGCTGCCACACCCCCACGCCCTTCTCGCAAGAAACGCCATGAACATTCTGGTCGTCGATGATGAAACGCTGGCACGCAACCGCCTGCGCACCCTGCTGGCCGATTGCGCAGCCCAGCCACCCCACATGGTGCGAGAGGCAGCGAGCGCCAAAGAGGCCCTCGGGCTGCTGTCACCCAGCGGCGGACAGGCCTTCGATTTGCTGCTGCTGGACATCCACATGCCCGGGCAGGACGGCCTGTGCCTGGCGCAGAACCTGCGCGCGCTGAGCCACCCTCCGGCCGTGGTGTTTGTGACGGCCCATGCCGACCATGCGGTCAGCGCGTTCGAGCTGGATGCCATCGACTACCTCACCAAACCTGTGCGCCTGGAGCGACTGCAGCAGGCCCTGGCCAAGGTGCAACGCACGCAGCGCCCTGCCTTGGTCGCGGCACCGCAACCCGCACTCAGTGAGGATGCATCGGGCGAAGTGCTGCTGATCCAGGACCGCGGACGCACCGAGCGCGTTCCACTGACCGAAGTGATGTACTTCAAGGCAGAGCAAAAGTACGTCACCGTGCGCACCACGGCGCGCAGCTATGTGCTGGACGGCTCTCTCAGCGAGCTGGAAGGGCGCTTTCCTGGCCGCTTTCTGCGCATCCACCGCAACGCACTGGTAGCGCGGCGTGCACTGCGCGCCCTGGAGCGCCACCATGATCCCGAGGAGGGCGAAGGCTGGGCCGTGCGCCTGCATGGCCTGGCCGAGCTGCTGACCGTTTCGCGCCGCCAGGTGGCGGTGGTGCGCGAAGTGCTCTCGCAATAAGCCACGTTCAGGTCGGCAGCGGGCCGTCCAGTCGGGGGGCCATGTCTTCCACCACGCCACTGTCGATGCGCAGCTGGACAAGGCGCAGCCAGGATGCAGGCAAGGGCAGCGCCAGCATCGGGCGCAGGCGCTCGGGGTCCTGTTCGGGCGCGTACAAGGCATCCAGAAGGTGCGCCATGGACCATTTCGGATGCGGCCGCTCTTGCAGCGCCATGGGGGCGCCAGCCCACAGATCGCCCTCCTGCAACACGCGGTAGTACCAGCCCGTGCGGCGGCTGGCCTGTACCTGACGCGCCATGTCGGCACGGGCAAAACGCTCGTTGAGCTTCCAGCAGGGCTGGCGGGCCTGGCTCACTTCGAGCAGCGCCTCGCCCACGCGCCAGTGGTCGCCCAAGCAGACATCTGCCTCGGTCAAGCCCCGGGTATGCAGGTTTTCGCCAAAGGCTCCCGGCACATGCAGCAAAGGGTGTGCGCCCAGCACAGCCTGCCAATGGGCACTGTGTTCTTGCGGGTAGTGGTGTATGGCCTTGTCGGGCCCGCCATGCACGCGCAGGTCGCCTTGCGCATCCCCCACCAAGCCCGACACTGTGGCGCGCACCCTGCCAGCCACCGGCCGCTTGTCAATGCCGCTGCGGCTGCCCCGTGCATAGGCTTGCACCGCCCCCACGCACACAGCCAACAGTTCGCAGGCGGAACCTTGGCTACTGGCCCAGGCCACGGCGCAGTTCCTTGAGCAGCAGCGTGACCTGGTTGGAGGCGTGCCGGTAGCCGCCCTGGAAGAGTTGCAGTGCCTTTTCCCGCTCGCCCGCCTGGCTCAGCGACACCACCGCCGCCGCTTGCGCGTGGAAGTAGCGGTGCCGGGACACCAGCATCTCGAACGCCGGATACTGGCCCAGCATGTCCTTGCCTGTGCCTTGGAGCCACTGCCCCAGCGGGCAGCAATCGGCATCGCCCACCTGCGCGGGGTCCAAGACTTCGGTGGACGTACCTTCCACCACTTGGCGCAAGCGCTCCTTCCAGGCGTCATGGCTGACGATGGCGGCATCGATATCGAACTCCGTCATCAGCGTCGCGGCGTACTCCGGATCCAGCACCAGCTCGCTGGCGTTGTCCTCGTAGGCCCAGGTGGTTTCGGGGCTGGACGAGTCCTGCTCCTTGAACTTGAAAAAGCGGCTGAAAAATCCCATGCGAACCTCTGGTGCTGGTGGCTTCATGGGCCGCGCTGGCCCACGCAAAACATTGTTTTTTGGCGATCGAGAAGCATTTTGTGACACCGAAGACGCTTTGACCAGGGGTTTTCCCGCCTTTCGAGGAAAGCAACGCCCCCATGTCGGGCCTGTGGGCATACATGCGACACGTCAGCGCGCTGCCCTTGTGCGTGAAGCCCTGGGCACGCACAGGCACAATCAGCGGCTACCATCGCCGTTTCCACCGCCCTCCCCTGCGACGAACCTAGCCCATGCCTGCTTTTTCCTTTGAAGCCCTGGACGATCAGGGCCTAACCCGCAAGGGCGTGCTCGAAGCGGACACTGCAAAAGCCGCGCGCAGCCAGTTGCGCGCGCAGGCGCTGGTGCCACTGACCGTGCAGGCGGTGGGAGAAGGCAGCGCCAGCGGCCCCGCGTCCAGCGCCTGGTTCACACGCCCGGTCTTCAACGCCACGGCGCTGGCCATCTGGACACGCCAGCTCGCAGGGCTGGTGTCCTCGGGCCTGCCGCTGGAGCGCGCATTGACGGCCCTGGCCGACGAAGCCGAGCATGAGGGCCAGCGCAATCTGGTGGCCGGGCTGCGCGCCGAGGTGAATGCAGGCTCCACCTTCGCGCGCGCGCTGCAGCAGCACCCGCGCGAGTTTTCCGACATTTACTGCGCCGTGATCAGCGCGGGGGAGCACAGTGGCCACCTGGCCCAGGTGCTGGAGCGCCTGGCCGATGACCTGGAGGAGCGCCAGGCGCTCAAGGCCAAGCTGCTGGGCGCAGCGCTGTACCCTGCCATCGTTACCGTGGTGGCTATCTTGATCGTGCTGTTTCTGGTCACCTACGTGGTACCGCAGGTGGCGGGCGTGTTTGCAGGCACTAAGCGCCAGCTCCCGATGCTGACCGTGGCCATGCTGGCCATCAGCGCGTTTGTGCGCAGCCATGGTCTGTGGATGGGCGGGCTGCTGGCACTGGGCCTGCTGGGCGGGCGCTGGGCGCTGCGCATGGACAGCGTGCGCACCCGCTTCGACGCTGCCGTACTGCGTCTGCCGCTGCTGGGCCGCCTGGCCCGAGGCTACAACGCGGCGCGCTTTGCCGGTACGCTGGCCATGCTGGCCGGCGCAGGGGTGCCCATCCTCAAGGCACTGCAGGCCGCTGCCGAAACGCTGAACAACCGCGCCCTGCGGGCCGACGCACTCGACGCACTCGTCATGGTGCGCGAAGGCGCTCCCCTGGCCTCCGCCCTGGCGCAGAAAAAACGTTTTCCCAGCCTGTTGCCCATGTTTGCGCGCCTCGGCGAGCAGACAGGTCAGTTGCCCGTGATGCTGCAACGTGCGGCCCAGCAGTTCTCGACCGAGGTCCAGCGCCGCTCCATGCAGCTGGCCACCTTGCTGGAACCCCTGCTGATCGTGACCATGGGCCTGGTGGTGCTGCTGATCGTGCTGGCAGTGCTGCAACCCATCATCGAACTCAACCAATTCATGAAGTAGGCCCCGCCATGGCGCAGACCTTGGACGACAAGCTGGTGGTGGCGATTTCCTCGCGCGCCTTGTTTGATTTCGAGGAAGAAAACCGCCTGTTCGATCAGGGCGATGCACGGGCCTACATGCAGCTGCAACTGGAGCGGCTGGACGCCCCCGCTGCGCCAGGCGTGGCTTTTTCGCTGGTACGCAAGCTGCTCGCCTTCAACACACCAGACCAGCAGCGGGTGGAGGTGGTGGTGCTGTCGCGCAACGACCCCACCAGCGGCATGCGCGTGTTCCGCTCGGCGCGCGCCCATGGCCTGGCCAGCGTGCAGCGCGGCGTGTTCACCCAGGGGACGGCCCCCTTTCGCTACCTGCGCCCGCTGGGCGCACATCTGTTCCTGTCAGCCAACGGGGCCGATGTGGCCCAGGCCTTGGCCATGGGCTACCCAGCCGCCCAGGTGGCCACCCAGTCAGCCCAGGCCAGCGCCGCGCACCCGCACGAGGTGCGCATTGCTTTTGACGGCGACGCGGTGCTGTTTTCTGACGAGGCCGAGCGGGTGTTCCAATCCGCCGGGCTGGATGCCTTTCAGGCGCACGAGCAGGAAAAAGCCCATCTGCCGCTGCCGCCGGGGCCGTTCAAGCCATTTTTGTCGGCCCTGCACCGCCTGCAACGCAGCAGCGCGGGCGAGATGCGCATCCGCACTGCGCTGGTCACGGCACGCAGCGCCCCGGCGCACGAGCGCGCCATCCAGACGCTGATGAGCTGGAACATTGCGGTGGATGAAGCCATGTTCCTGGGCGGGCTGCCCAAGGGCGAGTTTTTGCGCGAGTTCGAGCCCGATTTCTTCTTTGACGACCAGACCGGCCATGTGCGCTCAGCCGCGCAGCATGTACCTGCAGGACATGTGAGCAGCGGCATCACCAATCCAACGGTCTGATTATTAGGTCAAAAATGCCTATATCGCTCGCTGAATAAGCGCGGAAAGCTACATTTTTTATAGCAGAATCACGACGGACTATAAGCCCCCCGTGCGCTTGACCTTGGGATCGGAGTAGGTCAGCGGCTCGTTCTTGGCCTGGGGAGCCATGCGTTCCTGCAACGTGGCCTTGTTGACCTCCTGCGCCAACTCAATGGCGCTGCCGCTGGCGCGCCAGAGGGATTGCAGATGTTCCAGCAACTGCTTGTAGAGCGGCTCCTTCGGTGGCTCGGGAGGCTCTTCCACGGTTTCCTTCTTCTGGACCATGGTCCAGTCGCGGTTAGGGGCGTCGGGATCGGAAGGTTTCTCGGGCGCCTTGACGACAGCCCCTTCACCCAGACGGTCCATGGACTCCACGGGGTTGGGGTTGTTGATGGGGCGTACAGGTACCGCCCCGGAAGCTCCGGTGGAATACAGATCTGCGCCCTGGGGACGCCAGATCGGAGATCGGTCGACAGGTGGCAGTTGCATGATGGGGCCTCTGGGAAAAGTTACACGACGGGGCTTTAACCCCATCTCGTGCCTCCATTTCGGCGAAAAGAAGGGGGAATTGAGGTCTTATTACCATTTGTAACAAATTGACCGTTACCTCCGCTACTGCGCCAACCCACCAGCAGCGCTACAAAAACCGCTCCAGCAGCTTGCGCGAGGCTTTGTCCAGCGCGGTGGAGTCGGGAATGGCGTACTGCACGCCCTCGGCACTGGCCACCAGCAGCTTGGTGCGCCCATGCAGGCGGCGGATGTCTTCCTCGCCCTTGAGGGTGAAGCGCGTAGGACCGCGATCGGTTTCTACCGACCAGGTGCTGGGCGTAGAGAAGCTAGATACCGTGCTGATTTTCACGATAGTGGGCACAAACTCGCGCACCGCCAGTTCTTCTTCGACCATGGCGCGGGCCGCTTCGGGCAGCGCATCGAAACGGTCGATCCAGATCAGCTCATGCCCATCGGAACCCACGATCGAAAGCCCTTCCTGCGGCGCGGCCAGCGGAAAAGCCCGCACGGGCACCACGCCGCTGTGCACAGTGCCGTCGGGCAGGGTCAACACCAGGCGACCATGGGCGTCGCGGTGCAGTTGCAGGGAAATGGAAACATTGGGGTGTTGCATGGTGCTCTTTCATTGCCCGGCCGGGTGAGCGCTGTGCTGCAAGCTGCTGTCGATGACCACGCCAGCAGCCTGCGCGTCTTCTTCGGCGCGGCGGACCTGGGCCTGGTACAACCGCCAGTAGGCACCTTGCTGCTCCATGAGTGCGTCGTGCGGGCCCACCTCGACGACCTCTCCGCGATCCATCACCACCAGGCGATCGGCCTTGCGCAGAGTGGACAGGCGGTGCGCAATGGCAATGGTGGTGCGGCCCTGTACTAGGTTGTCCAGCGCTTTCTGGATTTCCTTTTCGGTCTCGGTGTCCACGGCCGAGGTAGCCTCGTCCAGAATGAGGATGCGCGGGTCGATCAGCAGCGCCCTGGCAATGCTGATGCGCTGGCGCTCGCCGCCCGAGAGGCCCTGGCCGCGCTCGCCCACCAGCGAGTCGTAGCCATGCGGCAGGCGCAGGATGAACTCGTGCGCATGCGCTGCACGCGCTGCGGCAATGATTTCTTCGCGCGTGGCGTCGGGCTTGCCGTAGGCTATGTTCTCGGCAATCGTGCCAAAGAACAGGAAGGGCTCCTGCAGCACCAGCCCGATGTGGCGCCGGTAGTCGGCCACGGCAAAGCGGCGCAAATCGACGCCATCAACCTGGATCGAACCTTCGCTCACGTCGTAGAAGCGGCAGATCAAGTTGACCAGTGTGCTCTTGCCCGATCCGCTGTGCCCCACCAAGCCGATCATCTCGCCGGGGCGGATGTCCAGATCCAAATTGCGAATGACCGCACGACTGCCGTAGCGAAAGCCCACGCCGCGCATGGCAATGGCGCCCTGCACCTGGGCCAGCTTCACGGGCTGTGCCGGGTCGGGCACGTTGCTGACATGGTCCAGGATGTCAAAGATGCGCTTGGCCCCGGCCGCCGCTTTCTGCGTGACCGAGACAATGCGGCTCATCGAATCGAGCCGCCCATAAAAACGCCCGATATAGGCAATAAAGGCCGTAAGCACACCGACCGTGATCTCACTGCGCGAGACCAGCCAAATGCCAAAGGCCCAGACCACCAGCAGTCCCATTTCGGTAAGCAGGGACACCGTGGGCGAAAACAGCGACCAGGTGCGGTTGAGCTTGTCGTTCACCTCCAGGTTGTGCTGATTGGCATCGCGAAAGCGCTGTGCCTCCCGGCTCTCCTGCGCGAAGGCCTTGACCACACGGATACCCGGAATGGTGTCGGCCAGCACGTTGGTCACCTCGCTCCAGACCCGGTCGATCTTCTCAAAGCCGGTGCGCAGGCGGTCGCGCACGGTGTGGATCAGCCAGCCGATGAACGGCAGCGGCACCAGCGTAACCAGCGCCAGCGCGGGGTTGATGGAAAACAGGATGACCGCTGTCATCACGATCATGAGCACGTCGGTCAGAAAGTCGAGCGCGTGCAGGGAGAGGAACACGTTGATGCGGTCGGTCTCCGAGCCAATGCGCGCCATGAGGTCGCCAGTGCGCTTGCCGCCAAAGTAGTCCAGCGACAGGCGCAACAGGTGCTCATAGGTGGTGGTGCGCAGATCAGCGCCAATGCGCTCGGACACCAGCGCCAGGATGTAGGTGCGCGCCCAGCCCAGCCCCCAGGCCACGAGTGCAGAAGCCAGCAACCCGGACAGGTACAGCAGCACCAGCATGGGGTCGATCTTCTGGCCGTTCTGGAACGGGATCAGGATCTCGTCCATCAGCGGAATCGTCAGGTACGGCGGCACCAGCGTTGCCGCCGTGGAGGCCAGTGTGAGCGCAAAGCCCGCCGCCAGTTGCCCACGGTAGGGGTGCGCGAACCGCCACAGGCGCAGCAGCACCCAGGTGGAGGGCTGCGGGGCCTGCGCACGCGCACAAGCGGGGCATTCTTCGCTGTCGGGGGGCAGTTCGGCGTTGCAGACGGGGCAGCGTGCTTCTTCCGGCACTGCATTCTGCGCACCTGCGGCGCTCTGGGCCACCTGCTCGAAGCGCTGAATCAGCAGCAGTGCCTGGGCCTGCGCCCCCAGCGTGAATCGCCACAACGCCAGGCGCTGCTGAGCGTCGTGCAGCTCCAGAGTGCCTACCCCAGCGTGGTCTCCCATGCGCAGCACAAGGTGCGGAGCAATATCCCAGGTCTGCCAATCGTTCTGTCCGGGAGCCAGAGCCAGCAGGCGACGGGTTGTCACCACGATCACCCCCTCACCAAAGCGCAGCGCACCGTCAAGGTCAACCGCCAGCGCCGCCCGCACGTTCTCGTCGGAAGCGAGCATCGCCCGCAAACCCGCCCCAAAGGGGCCCTGAAAAACACCCGATGTATCCAATGGATGGTGATGTTGCATTGTGGTCTTGTAATTGCACCCCCGGGCCCTGCCTGTGTGAGCGCCCAGCGATATGGGAATTCTCTCCGAAGTACCCCTACACGGCAGCAAGGCTGTCCGGGCATCTCGACTTAACGCCCCACCCCCTGCCGTGGCTGACATGCCTGTAACCATGGCAATCTGACGCACAATCCTGAAATCACCCTACCCTGGGTCTGAAATTCTCTCGTCCGGCAAACCACCCTTGCACCCCATGGCGAAATTCAACGACATCCAACTACTGCGCATCAACTACCTGCGCGGCCCCAACCTGTGGACTTACCGTCCGGTGCTCGAAGTCTGGCTGGACCTCGGCGCGCTCGAAGACCACCCTTCCCATCAGATCCCCGGTTTCAATGAGCGCCTGACCGCATGGCTGCCTGCGCTGATCGAGCACCACTGCGGCGTGGGTGAGCGCGGAGGCTTTCTGCAACGGCTGCAAGAGGGCACCTGGTGCGGTCATGTGCTGGAGCACATCGTCATTGAGCTGCTGAACCTCGCCGGCATGCCCACTGGCTTTGGCCAGACGCGCAGCACCTCGACACGCGGCGTGTATCGCATGGTGTTTCGCGCACGCGACGAGCAAGTGGCCCGCGTGGCGCTGGCACAGGGCCACCGCCTGATCATGGCCGCCATCAACAATGAGCCTTTCGACGTACCGGCCGCCGTGGCACGCGTGCGTACCGAGGTGGATGAACGCTACCTGGGCCCCAGCACGGCCTGCATCGTCACCGCCGCCACCGACCGGGGCATTCCGCACATCCGGTTGAACGACGGCAACCTGGTGCAACTGGGCTATGGAGCCGCCCAGCGCCGCATCTGGACCGCAGAGACGGAGCGCACCAGCGCCATCGCCGAGGGCATTGCCTCGGACAAGGATCTGACCAAGAGCCTGCTCAAATCCTGCGGGGTTCCCATTCCCGAGGGCCAGATCGTCAATAGTCCCGCCGAAGCCTGGGAGGCCGCGCAGGACATCGGCCTGCCCGTGGTCGTCAAACCCTCGGACGGCAACCATGGCCGGGGCGTGAGTCTGGATCTGCGCAAACAGGAAGACATCGAGGCCGCCTACCACGTGGCCTACCCCGAGGGCAGCGACGTGATGGTCGAGCGCTACATCCCCGGTGACGAACACCGCCTGCTGGTGGTGGACGGCAAGCTGGTGGCCGCCGCGCGGGGTGAGCTGGTCTGCATCACCGGCAACGGCCATTCCACGGTCACCGAACTGATTGAAACCCAGCTCAACTCGGACCCACGCCGCGGCTACGAGGAGGAATACCCCCTGGAAATCATCGACGTGGCCACCGACTCCAAGGTGCAGCTGGAACTCAAGCGCCAGGATCTGGATGCCCAGTCGGTGCCTGCAGCCGGCCGCGTGGTGGTGGTGCAGCGCAACGGCAACATGGCCGTGGACTGCACCGATGAGGTGCACCCCGAAGTAGCCCACATGGCGGCCTTGGCGGCCAAGGTGGTGGGACTGGACATTGCTGGCATCGACCTGGTGGCGCAGGACATCAGCAAGCCCCTGCAGGCGCAGGGCGGTGCCATCGTGGAGGTGAACGCCGGCCCCGGCCTGCTGATGCACCTCAAGCCCGCCGTGGGTGCGCCCCGCCCCGTGGGGCAGGCCATCGTGGAACACCTGTTCCCTGCCGAAGAACACGACGACGCGGACCAACCCGCCGGGCGCATCCCCGTGGTGGGGGTGGCGGGTACACAGAACACCACCTTGATTGCTCGCCTGGTGGCTTGGTTGCTGCACCTGAGCGGAAAGCACACCGGGCTGGCGTGCCGCGAAGGCCTGTTCCTGGACCGCCGCCGCGTCGAATCCACCGACAGCGCGCATTGGGAGCCCGCGTATCGTCTGCTGATGAACAAGATGGTGCAGGCCGCCGTCATCGAAAACGACGCCCGCGTGATCCTGCGCGACGGTCTGGCCTACGACCGCTGCCAGGTCGGCGTGGTCACCGACATGCTGGGCGCAGAGGGCCTGGCCGAATTCGACGTGCACGAGCAGCCCCAGATGACCAAGGTCCTGCGCACCCAGGTCGACGTGGTGCTACCCAGCGGCGCGGCGGTACTGCATGCAGCCCATGCCCAGGTGGCCGAGCTGGCCCCGTTGTGCGATGGCGCCGTGGTGCTGTACGCGCAGGACGGCGGACTCGATGCAATTGCCCAGCACCGGATCCAGGACCAGGGCCGCGCCGTGTTCATCAAGGGCGGACGTGTCGTGCTGGCCACCGGTGGCAACGAGCAAGCCATCGCCCCTTTGAGCGCACTGTGCTTTGGCCGCAGCGCCACGCCACCCGATACCGACGCCCTGCTGGCCGCCATAGCTGCCGCTTGGGCGCTGGACATTGCCCCGGACCTCATCGTTGCGGGCATCAAGACCTTTGAACCCGATCAAGCTGCCGCCCAGGCTGCGTAGACCGCCGACGCTTTGGCAGAAAAAAAGGAAATATCCCCATGGATGTCACCCGCATCAGGGCCTTGCGTGGGCCCAATCTCTGGAGCCGCCACCTGGCCATTGAGGCCGTCGTTTCCTGCAACGCGCAGGAATGCACCATGTCGCGCATCGACGGCTTCGAGGCTCGCCTGCGCGCGCTGTTTCCCGCCATTGGCGTACTGCAGCCCCAGGGCGGCGAGACCGATCTCTCGCTCGCCCATGTGTTGCAAGCGGCCGCGCTGGCGCTGCAGGCTCAGGCCGGTTGCCCGGTGAGTTTCGCGCGCACCACGCCCACCGTGGATGCAGGAGTGTTTTTGGTCGTCGTGGAATACACCGAGGAAGAAGTGGGCCGCGAGGCCTTCCAGTACGCCCGGCAATTGGTGCAGGCGGCCCTCGATGGCACCTCCTTCAACACCGAAGCCGCCATTTCCCACCTGCGTGATCTGGACGAAGACGTGCGCCTGGGCCCCAGCACGGGGGCTATCGTCCAGGCCGCCGTGGATCGGGGCATCCCCTACCGCCGACTCACCCAAGGCAGTCTGGTGCAGTTGGGTTGGGGCTCCAAGCAGCGGCGCATCCAGGCGGCCGAAATCGATTCCACCAGTGCCGTGGCCGAATCCATCGGCCAGGACAAGGACCTGACCAAGCGTCTGCTGCACGCCGCCGGTGTGCCCGTACCGCTGGGCCAGCCGGTCGAAACGGTGGACGAGGCCTGGGCCGTGGCCCAGAAGGTCGGCCTGCCTGTGGTCGTCAAGCCCCAGGACGGCAACCAGGGCAAGGGCGTCACGGTCAACATCACCGACCGCGCGCAACTCGAAGAGGCCTACAAAAACGCCGCCGACTATGGCACCGTGATGGTCGAGCGCTTCCTGCCCGGGCAGGATTTTCGCCTGCTCGTGGTGGGTGACCAGCTCGTGGCCGCCGCCCGCCGTGAACCACCCCAGGTGCTGGGCGACGGTGAGCGCACCGTGCGCGAGCTGGTGGACATCGTCAACCAAGACCCGCGTCGGGGTGAGGGCCACGGCACGGCACTGACCAAAATCCGCCTCGACGATATCGCCATCTCGCGCCTGGCGTTGCAAAACCTCACACCCGATTCGGTGCCCGAGAAGGGCCAGCGCGTGGTACTGCGCAACAACGCCAACCTCTCCACCGGCGGCACTGCCACTGACGTGACCGATGACGTACACCCTGAAGTCGCCGCACGCGCCGTGGCTGCGGCCCAGATGGTGGGCCTGCACATCTGCGGCGTGGACATGGTGGCCGAAACCGTGCTGCGCCCGCTCGAAGAGCAGGGCGGTGGCTTTGTCGAGGTGAACGCCGCCCCCGGCCTGCGCATGCACCTGGCGCCCAGCTACGGCAAACCGCGCGCCATCGGCCAGGCCATCGTCGATCGTCTTTACGCCCACGGCCAGGACGGCCGCATTCCCGTGGTGGCCGTCACCGGCACCAACGGCAAGACCACCACGGCGCGTCTGATCGCCCACCTGTTCTCGGCCCAGGGCCTGCGCGTGGGCATGACCAACACCGACGGTGTGTATGTGAACGGCCGCCAAATCGACAGCGGCGATTGCAGCGGCCCCAAGAGCGCACGCAACGTACTGCTGCACCCCGAGGTGGATGCAGCGGTGTTCGAGACCGCGCGTGGCGGCATCCTGCGCGAAGGCCTGGGCTTTGACCGTTGCCAGGTGGCCGTAGTCACCAACATCGGCGAAGGCGATCACTTGGGCCTGAACTTCATCACCACAGTGGAAGACCTGGCGGTGCTCAAGCGCGTGATCGTGCAAAACGTAGCCCCCACGGGCTACGCCGTGCTCAACGCCATGGATCCCATCGTCGCCGCCATGGCCAGTGTGTGCCCTGGCAAGGCCATCTACTTTGCCAGCGACCGGTTGCACCCGGTCATGGTCACGCACCGGGCCCAGGGGCACCGCACCGTGTATGTCGATGGTGACTCCATCGTGGCAGCCGAAGGCTCCTGGCGTGAAACCATCCACCTGCGCGATGTGCCCATCACGCGGGGGGGCAAGATCCTGTTCCAGGTCGAAAACGTCATGGCTGCGGTGGCTGCGGCCTGGGGCGCTGGCCTGCCCTGGCAGACCATTCGCCGGGGCCTCTCGGGCTTTGTCAACGACAGCGACAACGCACCTGGCCGCTTCAACCTGATGGATTACCACGGTGCCACCGTGATTGCCGATTACGGCCACAACCCCGACGCCATGCGCGCCTTGGTACAGGCCGTGAATGCCCTGCCCGGCAAGCGCCGCAGTGTGGTCATCAGCGGCGCTGGCGACCGCCGCGACGAGGACATCCGCGTGCAAACCGTGATCCTGGGTGCCGCCTTCGACGACGTGATCCTTTACCAGGACGCCGCCCAGCGCGGCCGCGCAGATGGCGAGGTCATCGGACTGCTGCGCGAAGGACTGGCAGGCGCCACACGCACGCAGCATGTGGAAGAAATCCGAGGCGAGTTCCTGGCCATCGACACCGCACTGGCTCGCCTGCAACCGGGCGACCTGTGCCTGGTGCTGGTCGATCAGGTGGAAGAGGCCCTGGCCCACCTCGCGCAGCGCTGCGCAGAACCGCGGTTGAGCGCATGAGACGCAGTGCGCTCGCCCTGCCCGCCTTGGTGCTGGCCCTGGCTGCTCAGGCAGCCTCGGGAGAAAAGATTGGAGCAGTGGACACCGCCTTCCAGTGGATTGGGCGGGATCACGACATTCTGGTGGAGGCCTACGACGACCCGGCCGTGCAGGGCGTGACCTGCTACGTTTCGCGTGCTCGCAAAGGTGGCATCAAGGGCACACTGGGTCTGGCAGAAGACCGCGCCGAGGCCTCCATTGCCTGTCGGCAGGTAGGCCCCATCAGCATCCCCGAGCCGCTCAAGAAGCAGGAAGAAGTGTTCAGCGAACGCATGTCCATCCTGTTCAAGCGCCTGCGCATCGTGCGCATGGTGGACACGCAGCGCAATGTGCTGGTGTACCTGACCTACTCCGAAAAACTGATCGACGGCTCGCCGCAGAACAGCGTCACGGCGGTGCCCGTGGAGCGCAGCCTGCCAATTCCCATCAGACCTTGAGCCAAGGCTGCACCATCAGCCCGCTTCAAGGGTATGCGTGGCGTTGCGATCCTGCCCCATCAAATCCACCATGCACGGAAGCGCCTCGCGCAACGCTGCGTGCAAAGTGTGCGGCGGATTGATGACGCACATGCCGCTCGCAGCAAGACCGGGACGCTCACCCCCCCCTGATTTCACCGTCAGGGACGCATGCAACCAGTTCTTCCCGGCTTTGCTGGCGACCGATTTCAACCGCCGGGGCAGGTCGTGCGCCTCAGGGCGCGGAATGATGGGGTACCACACGGCGTAGGTTCCCGTGGCAAAGCGCTTGAGGGCATCCTGCAGCATGTCGGGCACACGGGCGTAGTCGCTCTTGAGTTCATAGCTGGGATCACACAGAAGCAGCGCCCGGCGCGAAGGTGGCGGCAGAAAGCGGCGCACCCCTTCAAATCCATCCTCCTGCAGCACTGCCACCTGGCGCCCTGCATTCAGTTGCGCCACATTGCCTGCCAGCGCACGCAGATCGGTCGGGTGCAGCTCGAACAACTTCAGTTTGTCGCGTTCGCGCAACAGATGCTGCAGGATGAATGGAGAACCAGGGTAAACCCTGATTTGCGCCCCCTGATTGAAACCCCGCACCAGTTCCAAGTAATTCTGCAAAAGCGAGGGAAGCGGCGCGGCAGAGGGTGCACTGGCTGCCGCGGCCAGTTTGAGAACCCCTTCCTCGGCTTCGGCACTGGTGCGCGCATAGTCACCATCCAGCCTGTATAGACCGGCACCGGCGTGGGTATCCAGCACCATCAGGGCCGTGTCCTTCGCGATGAGGTGCTGCAGGGTGGCAATCAGCACGGAGTGCTTGAGCACGTCGGCATGGTTGCCGGCATGGAAGGCGTGGCGGTAACTGAACATACGTCAATGGTAACCCCCGCATCCCCCATGTGGATGCGCAGCACGGTGCTAGACCGGGTTGTGCGGGCCTGCACAGCGGGCACAATCGTGGAAAAAGTCGGCAGGCAGCGTGTGTTTTTTCCCACCAGATACGTTTTGTTGTCGGTGGGGCTGCGCACAGCGGCGATGATGGCCCCTGCTTTCTTGTAGCTCCAACCTGCGTAGGCTGTCGCCGCAGCTTTGGCTCTATGGATTTCTCACCATGACCGACCTCGTTACCGAGCACCCCTCCCCAACGGCAATGCATGTCGATGCCTTGCCAGTGGGCACGCGCCTGGGAGAGTTTGAAATCCTGGCTCTCCTGGGGGTGGGTGGCTTTGGCATGGTGTACAAGGCATTCGACCATTCCCTGCACCGGGCCGTGGCCATCAAGGAATTCATGCCTGCAGCGCTGGCCACCCGCGGTGGCGATGGCGCTCTGGTACCGCGCTCGCCTGCGGACCAGCCTGCTTTCCACGCAGGCCTGAAGTCTTTTGTGGGTGAAGCGCGGTTGCTGGCCCAATTCGACCACCCCTCCTTGGTCAAGGTATTCCGCTTCTGGGAAGCCAACCATACGGCCTACATGGTCATGCCCTTGTACAGCGGCATGACGTTCAAGCAAGCGCGCGCCCAAATGCGAACGCCCCCCCCAGAGGCCTGGCTGCGCAAGGTACTTTGGTGTGTGCTGGGAGCGCTGCGCGTGCTGCACGGCGGTCAGACGCTGCATCGCGACATTTCTCCCGACAACATTTTCTTGCAGGACTTTGGCCCGCCTGTGTTGCTGGATCTGGGTGCTGCACGCCATGCCATCAACGACCGGGACCGCAAGCATACGGCCGTGCTCAAGGTCAACTACGCACCGATCGAGCAGTATTCCGAAGGCGACCTCGAGCTGGTGCAGGGACCATGGAGCGACCTGTACTCCCTTGCGGCAGTGGTGCACGGCTGCCTTTGCAACGATACGCCCCTGCCGTCCACGCTGCGCGCCATCCGTGACCGTATGGTGCCCTTTGCCCGAGTCGCCAAGACAGTACGCAAACAGTTCGGACAAGAGTATTCCCCAGCGTTTGTCGATGCGATCACCAAGGCCTTGTCCTTGCAGCCCCAAGACCGACCGCAGAGCATTGACGAGTTCCTGCAATTGATGGAAATGACCACGGCGCCTGCCGGGCTGGAGTTGTTTGACTTCCGTGCCGAGCTCGGCGACCTTTGGGTCGAGCCGACCGACCAGCCGGGGCCGGGCATTGTGGTGCCTACCGTGGACTTGACGTCCGAAGTCATGGGCAAGCTCCACAAGCCGATTCCGCCTGCGCCTGTCCCGACACCTGCTGCTGAACCCACTCCACCCGCTCCGGCCATGCTGGACGCGCAGGACACCGTGGCGCTGGACGCCGGCGACACCGTACTCATGGAAGACGTGGCCGACAGTTCCCTCCTTGACGCGGTGGAGGCGGCCCAGCCGCCGATGCCTCCGGGCACCACGCGTTACGGACTGGAATCCGAGCGTGAGCGACCATCGCGCCCCACCCCTCTGCACAAAGGCGCACCCAAGACGGCTGCACGAAAGCCCGCTACGGGTGCAGGTGTGGCTTGGTGGGCCATCGGCGTGGCAGCACTCGTCGTGATGGCGGGTGGCGCCTACGGATGGCGCAGCCATGTGGCCGCCAAGGCGCCACCACCCAAGGACGACATCATCACTGAACTCGCCGAGCCGGCATCCGCACCAGCATCAATGCCTGCCTCGGATGCCACTGCAACAGCGGTGGCGCCTGCTGGCTCTGAAGCAGCCTCCGATACGGTGGGCGCTGCTTCGGCGTCGGAGGTGGCGTCTGATCCAGCTCCTGCCTTTGTAGCGGCCTCTGACCCCCGTGCAGCCTCGCGTGTGACGCAACGCCGCAAGGCTGCTGCTGCAGCAGCCGCGCCACCCCCGACACCCGAGCCCGCACCGCCCCCACCGCCCGCGCCCGAACCAGCACCCGCGCCTCCACCACCCAAACCCGTCCCTCCGGTGCGGCTGTGCGAAGGAGAGTCGTTCTTCACCCGCAGCATGTGCCTGCGCGAACAATGCCGCAAACCCGGCAATGCCGCCTTGCCTGCCTGCGTGGAGTTCCGTCGCCAGATGGAGCCACTGGAGAATCGCCAGCTTGCCAATTGAGGGTTTTCGCCCCTTGCGGCACCCCTGGTGTTGATGAGGCGAGTTTTGTATAATGGCAGGCTTCGCAGCGAACTGGTGCTCCGCGGCGAAGTGGGTTTGCCATACACTGGCGCGCCCAAGTACCACCTAAGAGGTTTCCGCCTGAGAGAAACACCGACCGTGGAAAAGAGCCCGCAGGACACCGGCCCCTATTTTTTTGGCCGGTCAAACCCTCGAAAGAGAACTCTCATGTCTACATTCAGCGCAAAACCCGCTGAGGTGGTGCACGAGTGGTTTGTGATTGACGCCACCGACAAGGTGCTCGGTCGGGTAGCCAGCGAAGTTGCCCTCCGTCTGCGCGGCAAACACAAAGCCATTTACACGCCTCACGTCGATACCGGTGACTTCATCGTCATCATCAACGCATCCAAGCTCAAGGTCACCGGCACCAAGTCGCTCGACAAGGTGTACTACCGTCACTCGGGTTACCCCGGCGGTATCACGGCCACGAACTTCCGCGACATGCAAGCCAAGCACCCCGGCCGCGCGCTGGAAAAGGCCGTCAAGGGCATGCTGCCCAAGGGCCCGCTGGGTTACGCCATGATCAAGAAACTCAAGGTGTACGGTGGTGCAGAGCATCCCCACACCGCCCAACAGCCCAAAGTGCTGGAACTGTAAGGAGCCTTGAGATGATTGGTGATTGGAACAATGGCACCGGCCGTCGCAAATCCAGCGTCGCCCGCGTGTTTCTGAAAAAAGGCTCTGGCAAGATCACGATCAACGGCAAGGACATCCAGTCCTATTTCGGCCGTGAAACCTCGATCATGATCGCCAAGCAACCCCTGGCGCTGACCAACAACCTCGAAGCCTTCGATGTGCAGGTCAACGTCAATGGCGGCGGTGAATCCGGCCAGGCCGGTGCCACCCGCCACGGCATCACCCGTGCGCTGATCGACTACGACGCCTCGCTCAAGCCCGCGCTGAGCCAAGCCGGTTTCGTGACGCGCGATGCGCGCGAAGTCGAGCGCAAGAAGGTCGGTCTGCGTGGCGCCCGCCGCGCAAAGCAGTTCTCCAAGCGCTGATCCGCTGCGACCGCAAGCCTTCCCTGCAAAACCGCCACGGTGCAAACCGCTGGCGGTTTTGTTTTTTGGGCGCACTTACCCCAGAGGGTATAGTCCGGGCCTTCGATCGCCAAGGAGACCGATCCCATGCGTTTTCGTCTGCTGCGACGCCGCTTGACCGTCAGCGCCCCCCGGATGGCCGTGCGCAGTGCGCTGCCTTGGCCTTTGCGCTGGCTCCTGCTGGCGCTGATGCTGGGGTTCTCCGCAGCATTGGCGCTGTGGGCTTTTGAGTTTGGGCGCTCCATTGCCGGGCTGGATGCAGGAAGCCGAGAAGAACTCAAGCATCTGCGCGCCGAGGTGCAGCGCCTGCAGGACGAGTCCCAACGGCATCAGGCCCTTGTGGACACCTCGGGAAGCCTCTTGCTGGCCGAAAGGACCGCCCTGGAGCAACTCACCGCAAGATTGCGCCAGGCCGAGGCAGAAAACCGTTCGCTGCGCGAAGACCTGGGCCTGTTTGAAAAACTCATCCCGGCTGGCGCCGACACCAACGGCGTCGCCATCAGAGGCCTTCAGGCTGAAGTCATTGCAGGAGTGCATCTGCGATGGCAAGCACTCGTGATGCGCACCCTCAAGAATGCTCCAGAATTCAAGGGGCAGGTGGAGTTGGTGCTGACCGGCACACGCGAAGGCCAGCCTTGGACCCGCACATTCCCAGGCCAAGGCCAGGCACTGCAGCTGCGCCAATACCGGCGCTTGGAGGGCATGATCGACCTCCCCCCCCATACCGTGGTAAAAACCGTCACCGTCCGCGTGCTGGAAGGTGGCACAGCACGGGCCACCCAGACACTTGCGCTGGAAGACACTGCGGCAAGCCCTGCCAGTTAGCGCGCTCCGGCGCAGCGTCCAGCCCGCCATTGGAGTATTGAACATGTTTTCCCGCAACAAACAACCTCCCATCAAAAGCCTGATCGCAGAAGGCAGCCGCATTGAAGGCAATGTGCTGTTTACCGATGGCTTGCGCATCGATGGCGAAGTGGTCGGCGACGTGCGCGTGGGCCAAGGCACGCCGGGCCTGCTGGTGATCTCGGCCACCGCCAAGGTGGAAGGCGCGGTGCATGCCGACCATGTCATCGTCAACGGCCAGATCCATGGCCCGGTACATGCCGGCACCATGCTGGAACTTCAGCCCAAAGCGCGCATTGCCGGGGATGTTTACTACAAAACCCTGGAAATGCACCAAGGCGCCACCATCTGCGGAAAGATGTTTCCAGCCGATGCCGTGGTGGAAGAAAAGCCCACATTGAAGCTGGCGGCAAACAACCCTTGAGGGTGAACAATTGCGCGCTTTGCAGTAGCATTGCGCCCCAAAGTCCTATCCCGGAGCCCCGCCATGAGTGCCGCAGTCCAAGATACCCCCGAAGAAGTCATGCCCGACCCCATCCTCTTCACCGAGAGCGCGGCCGCCAAAGTGGCCGATCTCATCGCTGAAGAAGGCAACCCCGATCTCAAACTGCGCGTCTTCGTGCAGGGCGGCGGCTGTTCGGGTTTTCAATACGGCTTCACTTTCGATGAGATCGTCAACGAGGACGATACGGTGATGACCAAGAACGGCGTGTCTCTGCTGATTGACGCCATGAGCTACCAGTACCTGGTGGGCGCCGAAATCGACTACAAGGAAGACCTGCAGGGCGCCCAGTTCGTGATCAAGAACCCTGGCGCATCGTCCACCTGCGGCTGCGGCTCCAGCTTCTCGACCTGAAAATCCACACCCGCCAGCAGCGCTGGTGGCATCAAGCGGGGTAGATCGCCCCGAGCACACGGGCGCCTTGGGCGCCCGTTGCGCTGGGCAGGTTGCCGGGCAGGCCCAGAAGGCACTGGCGCGCCAGCCAGGCAAAGGCGGCGGCCTCCACCTGCTGCACGGGCAGGCCCAGCGTGTCGGTAGGCTGCACACGCAGGTTCGGCAACAGAGCCTGCAGGCGTGCCATCAGGCGGCCATTGAAAGCCCCACCGCCACACACAGCGAGCAAAATGCTATTATTTTGATAGCGCATCGCGCTTTCTGCACAAGCGCTGGCGGTCAATTCGAGCAATGTCGCCTGCACATCGGCCGCAGACGCGGATGGGCAGTGGCGCAGGTGTTGCTCCAGCCACGAAGGGTTGAACAGGTCGCGTCCGGTGCTTTTGGGCGGGCTTTGGTGCAGGTAGGGCTCAGCCTGCATCTGTTGCAGCAACGCAGGCAGCACCTGACCACTGGCCGCCCAGGCGCCGTCGCGGTCAAAGGGCTCGCCGCGATGCTGCTGGCACCAATGGTCCATCAGCGCATTGCCAGGGCCGCAGTCAAAGCCCAGCACGCTGCCGTCGGCACGCAGCACGCTCAGGTTGGCGATGCCACCGATGTTCAGCACCAAGGCATCCTGGCCCGGTTGCCCAAACTGGAACTGGTGAAAGGCAGGCACCAGTGGCGCGCCCTGGCCGCCGGCGGCGACATCGCGGCTGCGCAGGTCGGCGACCACGCGGATGCCCGTGCATTCGGCCAGCAGCGCCGGATTGTTGAGCTGCAGGGTGTAACCCGTACCGTCAAAGGCGCCAGGGCGGTGGCGCACGGTCTGTCCATGCGCTCCGATGGCCTGCACCGCGCTGGCGGGGATATCGGCAGCCTGCAGCAGGGCCTGCACCGCCTGCGCATAGCAGCGCGCCAGCGCATTGGCGGCCAGCGCGGCGCGGTGCAGTTCGTCGGCTCCGCTGGTGTTGAGTGCCAGCAGCTCACTGCGCAGGTCAGGGTCAAAACCCAGGGCGTGGTGTCGCAGCACCTGGCAGCGCGGCCCGGAAAAGTCGGCCAGTACGGCATCCACGCCGTCCAGCGAGGTGCCGGACATCAGGCCGATATACAGATCGGACATGGTTTTGGTGGCACCTCAGCGGCCCAGGCGCGCCAGAGGTGCTTACTCTGCGCTGGCCTGCTCGATGAGCGCGGCCGAAGACAGCTCGATGCGCATGGTGCTGGCCAGGCGGTCGAAGGCTGGACGTGCGGCGGCAGACACCGGTGCGGCGGCCTCGCTCTGGCGGGCGATGACCATCGGGTCCTGGTGCTGGCCAGCGACGCGGAATTCGAAGTGCAGGTGCGGCCCGGTCGCCCACCCCGTGGCGCCCACCGTACCGATGTTCTGCCCCTGAGAGACAGACTGGCCCTTCTTCACGTCGATGCGGTTCAGGTGCGCATACACGGTGACATGCTGGTTGCGGTGCTTGACATAGACCACGTTGCCAAAGCCATTTTGAACCCCAGCAAAGTCCACCACACCGTCACCCACGGTGCGCACCGGGGTGCCTGTCGGAGCCGCAAAATCGGTCCCCAGGTGGGCACGCCACTTTTGCAGAATGGGGTGAAAGCGCATGGCAAAGCCGCTGGTTACCCGGGAAAACTCCAGCGGCGAGGCCAGGTAGGCGCGGCGCTTGCTCTGACCGTCGAGCGTGTAATAGGCGCCTTTGTCCGAGCCGGGCTCCTGGAACCACAGAGCCTGGTGGGTTTTGCCGTTGTTGACGAATTCTGCGCTGAGCACACGGCCGGAGCGCAGGGGCTCGCCATCGGCCACCAGGGTTTCGTACACGACCGAGAAACGGTCGCCCTTGCGCAGGGCACGTCGGAAGTCGATGTCGGCCGAGAACAACTCGGCCAGTTGCACGGCCACGCCATCAGGGATGTTGGACGCATCCGTCGCGGCAAACAGCGAGCTGTGGATGACGCCCCCCGCCAAGCGCGTGGAGGCCGTCAGCGGCGCCGTCTCGATGCGCGAAACAAAACCCTTGTCGGTCTTCTCGACCACCAGGCGCTTGAAGTTGCCGCTGTCGTCATGGGCCCAACGCGCCGTCAGGCGCTGCAGGCTGTGGTCGTCGCTGGTTTCGGCAGACACCAGGCGTCCAGTGCGACCCAGCAGATTGCGCTGCACCAGCGTGTCACGGCGCAGAAAGGCCGCGGCCAGCGGATCGGCCACACCCATGCGCTGCAAGAGTGATTCGGCCGTATCCGTGCTGCGCACCTGTTCCGAACGGTAGAGAGAGAAGCCGCCGGTATCGGTCAAATCCGCGAGCGCCACCCCCGAGGCCAGGGATTCCACTGGCAGCTCCACCAGACGCACTGGCAGGTCGGCAGGGTCCGGCCCCAGCGAGGCGACGGCAAACGCGCCACCGCCGCCCGTCAACAGGACGGCTGCAACAAAAGCGGTGATACGACGGGGGTGTTTTTGAATGCCTTGGGCAATTCGCTCCAGCAAGGCGGTGCGTGCGGTGGTCAGGCCGTGTGTCAAAAGTCGATCCCCAGGTCTGCAAGGCAGCCCACGCGCTACCGGCGGTGCCGGGTAGCGCGGGCGCGCCAAAGAATGTCAGGCGGCAGGCAGCGCCGGCAGGCGGCGCTGGGCGGGCACGTAAAATCCCCACTCCTGCAATGTGCGCGCAAGTATAGCGAAGCGCTTTGAGAGCACACCCTAGAAAACCCTATGAATTCATCTGCTGAAAACACACCACTGTCCGAGGGCGTGGCCCGGGCGCTTGAAGTCTCGCTGCGCGGCGTGGAGGAACTGCTGCCCCGTGACGAATGGGTGAAGAAACTCCAGCGCTCCGAAACCACGGGCCAACCGCTGCGCATCAAGCTGGGCCTGGACCCGACGGCCCCCGACATCCACATCGGCCACACGGTAGTGCTCAACAAGATGCGCCAACTGCAGGACCTGGGGCACCAGGTGATCTTCCTGATCGGCGACTTCACCACCCTGATCGGCGACCCCTCGGGGCGCAACAGCACGCGCCCGCCGCTCACGCCCGAGCAGATCAAGGTCAACGCCGAAACCTACTACCGCCAGGCCAGCCTGGTGCTGGACCCGGCCCGGACCGAGATCCGCTACAACAGCGAATGGAGCGAGCCCCTGGGCGCCACCGGCATGATCCAGCTGGCCGCCAAGTACACCGTGGCGCGCATGATGGAGCGCGATGACTTCCACAAGCGCTTCAATGCAGGCCAGTCGATCAGCGTGCACGAATTTCTGTACCCGCTGATGCAGGGCTACGACTCGGTAGCGCTCAAGAGCGACCTGGAGCTGGGCGGCACGGACCAGAAGTTCAACCTGCTCATGGGCCGCCATCTGCAGCAGGAATATGGCCAGGAGCCACAGTGCATTCTGACCATGCCGCTGCTGGTGGGGCTGGACGGCGTGGACAAGATGTCCAAGTCCAAGAACAACTACATCGGCATCACCGAGGACGCCAACACCATGTTCGCCAAGGTGCTGTCGATCTCGGACGACCTGATGTGGGACTGGTACACGCTGCTGTCCTTCAAGAGCCTGGCCGAGATCGCCGCGCTCAAGGCCGAGATCGCCGGCGGGCGCAACCCCAAGGATGCCAAGGTGATGCTCGCCAAGGAGATCACGGCGCGCTTCCACAACGCCGCTGCGGCCGACGCGGCGGAGCAGGATTTCATCAACCGCAGCAAGGGTGGCATTCCTGACGACATTCCCGAGGTGGCGCTTTCGGGCGCGCCGCTGGGCATCGGCGCGCTGCTCAAGCAGGCCCACCTGGCCCCCTCGAGCAGCGAGGCCAACCGCCTGATCGACGGTGGCGGCGTGCGCGTCGATGGCGCGGTGCTCAGCGACAAGGGTCTGAAGCTGGACGCAGGCAGCTACGTGGTGCAGGTAGGCAAGCGCAAGTTCGCGCGGGTGTCCATTTCGTAGTCTTTTTGGCCTTCAAGGCTTGCCATTCAAGCGCGAGTAGCTATATTTTTAATAGCATTCACGCCCGGCCATAGGTGGCCGTGAAGCTGGCCTTGGCCAGGCTGTGGGCATTGACCATGAAGCCCGCGAGCGCGGCCGTGGCATCGTCGGGAATGTCCAGTCGCGGCACCGAGAGCGCGTGCACGGTGAAGATATAGCGGTGTGGCTTGTCGCCCGGTGGCGGGCACATGCCGCCCCAGGCCATGGCACCGTAGTCGTTGCGGATCTGGCGCGCGCCCTGCGGCAGTTGCGCACCGCCCTTGGCGCCTGCATTCGGTGCCAGCGCCGTCGTATCGGCCGGCAAGTCCACCACAAACCAATGCCACCACCCCGAGCCTGTGGGCGCATCGGGGTCGTACACGGTCAGTGCAAAGCTCTTGGAGCCCTCGGGTGCGCCGCTCCATTGCAGTGCGGGCGATTCGTTGCGCCCCGAGCAGCCAAAGCCATCGAACTCGAAGTGCTGCGGCACCGTGCCGCCGCTGGGAATGTCGGGACTGGTGAGGGTGAAAGTGCTCATGCGTGCCTCCTGTGGTTTGACCCCGGCAAGTATGCCGCCTCGCACCCTGTGCGGCCAGACCTGGATGGCTCAGTTCGGGCCCTTGAAACTGCGTGTGCTGTAGAACGCTGGATCCAGCGGCTGGAGCAAGGGCAGTCCGCTGGCCGCGTCCTTGGGCTGGGCTTCGATGTAGCTCAGGAACACATCGGCATCGAGCACGCCCACATCAAGCCGCCGCGCAGCGGGCACTGCGGCCAGGGTCTTGTAGCCGTCACCCCCGCGTGCATTGAAGCTCAGGGCGAACATGCGGTAGGTTCTGGCCCTGTCCAGGGGAGCCCATTGGCCTGTGCGCGCGTCACGCACCTCGATGCGGCTGACGCGCTGGCCCCGGGCCGCCGTGGCGTCCACATCAAAGCGCAACCCGGCGGTGTAGGGATAGGGGCCGGTGGAGCCGCCCGGCCCATAGACGGCCTCCAGGCCATCTTCCAGCATGGCATGCACCTCGTCGCCGGTGATATCCAGGCGGTGCAGCATGTTGCCAAAAGGCAGTACCTGCATCACGTCGGATGCCGTGACCTGCCCTTGCAGCGCCCCGCGCACGCCACCCGCGCTTTGCAGCGCGACGTCTGCGCCGCCGTACCTGGCCTGCGCCACTTCCAGATAGGCCTGCGCCACCAATTGCTGAATATCGCCGCCATGCGCGTTGACCCTGGGCTGCGCATTGCATGCCACGCTGGATTGGCTGTGATCGCCCGCCGCAGCCTCGGCACCAGGCACACGGCGCATGCACAGCTCGGCTGGCGCCGTGGCCACCACGGTCTGGTTGAAACGTGCCACCCGCTCCTGGTAGGGCTGGAGCATGGCCGCCGCAGCCGCTTGCGGCGCCGTGGCATGCAGCACGCCGCTGGCTTCCACACGGGCCCGCAGCGCCTTGTTCTCTTCGTCCGAAGGGGTCTTGCCGGCGATGGTGAAGTGCTCACCGATGAGGACATGCGGACGCCCTTCGCATGCCTGCACCTCGCCCTGCGCATCGAACTGCACCCGGAGTTCACCCACCACCTGCGCATACTCCCAGGCCTGGACGATGCAGACGGTCTTGCCATCCCTGTCCTTGCTGCGCGTGGGGTAAGGCCCCGCCGGTGAGCCCACGCCCAGGGTCTGGAGCTGCTGCGGCCCCAGCAGCGTGTGCGAATCGCCGCCCACAATCACATCCACGCCACGCAGCCTGCCCGCCAGCCGCTGGTCGTTGCCGTAGCCGATGTGGCTCATCAGCACGATCTTGTTCACACCCTGCGCGTGCAAGCGGTCGATCTCACGCTGCGCCGCAATGGCCTCGTCCTCGAACGTGGTGTCTGGATCAGGGCTGGAGGAAGCCTTGGTTTTCTGCGCCACCGTCAGGCCCACCAGGCCGATGGGCTGCCCTCCCCGCTCCAGCACCACGGACGGCTGCACCGCACCCGGCGCCCTGGAGGGATGCAGCGCCGAGCCAGCACCAAAGTGCACATTGGCACTCAACGCGGGGGTCTTGCATGGCCCTTGGCGCAGCACATCAAGAAAGCCCTTGAGCCCTGCGTCGCCTTTGTCGAACTCGTGGTTACCCAGAGTGAACGCATCGAAGCACACCGTGTTCATCAGCGCGGCATCCGCCGCACCTGCAGCGCCTGCGCGGTTGAAGTAGAGCGTGCCCGTCAGCGCATCCCCCGCATGGAGCTTGAGCACCTGGGAACCGGCTGCCTGGGCCAGCGACTCGAATGCGGCCGCCACGCGCGCAAAACCGGCGGCATCGACCGCCACAGCCACCGGCGCACCCGTCCCCGCATCCAGTTGCAAGGTCCTGGGCTGGGGCTCCAGGTGCGAGTGGTGGTCGTTGATGTGCAGCAGGGTCAGCGTGTAGGGCCGTGCGCCCTCCCGCAGACCGGCACAGGACGACAGCAAACCCGCCACCAGCAGAGCCCACGCAACGGTACGAAAACGGTTTTTCCAGAATCCAGGCATAGCCACACTCCCATCCACCGCCCATGCAGCGCCCGCATGTCGGCGCGGTGGATCCTTGCCTGCGATGTTACGGCGATATGCAGGGGACTTTGCAGCGCCGCCTCACACCGGCAGTCGCCCTTCCTCCACCGCGTGGCAAGCAATGCGAATACCGCCCAGGGTGAGGAGCTGGGGCCGCTCGGTGCGGCAGCGCTCGTTGACATGCGGGCAGCGCGGGTTGAAGGCGCAGCCCGGTGGCGGGTTCAGCGGGTTGGGCACTTCACCCTGTACGGGGGTGCGCGCCTTGCCGGTGTCATGCATCTTGGGGATGGCGTCGAGCAACATGCGCGTGTAGGGGTGGCGCGGGTTGTCGAACAGGGTGTGCTTGTCGGCCAGCTCCACCAGGCGCCCCAGGTACATCACGCCCACCTGGTCGCTCACGTGGCGCACCACGGCCAGGTTGTGGCTGATGAACAGGTAGGTGAGTTGCTGCTCGCGCTGCAGATCCTTCATGATGTTGAGCACCTGCGCCTGCACCGACACGTCCAGCGCGCTGGTGGGCTCATCGCACACCAGGAACTCGGGCTTGGTGGCCAGGGCACGGGCAATGGAGATGCGCTGGCGCTGGCCGCCCGAGAACTGGTGCGGGTACTTGGCCATGTCCAGCGGCGACAGGCCGACGGACTGCAGCAACTCGCCCACACGTGCCTTGAGCTGCGCCTTGTCGGTGATGAGGCCATGCTCCTTGAGGGGTTCGCCAATGATGTCTTCCACCAACCAGCGCGGGTTGAGGCTGGCGTACGGGTCCTGGAAGATCATCTGGATGCGTCGGCGCATGGCCTTGGCGTTGTTGCCCTTGAAGGCGGCATGTGCATCCTGCCCGTCGAAGGTGAGGCCACCGCGCGTGGGCTCGTACAAGCCCACCAGCAGGCGCGCCACGGTGCTCTTGCCGCAGCCCGACTCGCCCACCAGGGCCAGGGTCTTGCCCTTTTCGATCTCGAAGCTCACGCCATCGACGGCATGCAGCAGCGTGCGCGGCTTGCCTTCGAGCACGCGGTTGAGCCAGGGGGCGGACACATCAAAGGTGCGCGCCAGGTCGTGCGCCTGCACCAGGGGCTGGGGGGCGGTGTTCAGGGCGGCGGCGCTCATGCGGTCACCTCGCTGTGTGCGGCGTGCAGCCAGCAGGCAGCGCGTGTGGCACCCGCGGCCATCAGGTCGGGGCGCTCCTGCAGGCAGCGGTCGAAGGTGCGGGTGCAGCGCGGATTGAAGGCGCAGCCCTTGGGGATGGCGTTGAGGCGGGGCATGGCTCCGTCGATCTGGTTGAGGCGCTCGCGGTCTTGCTCCATGTCGGGGATGGAGGCCATGAGGCCCACGGTGTAAGGATGGGCGGGGTGGTTGATGACTTCGTGCACGGGGCCGATCTCGGCAATGCGGCCTGCGTACAGCACGGCCACGCGGTCGCAGGTCTCGGCGATCACGCCCATGTCGTGCGTGATGAGCATGACCGCAGCGCCGCGCGATTTGCAGATGTTCTTGAGCAACTGGATGATCTGCGCCTGGATGGACACGTCCAGCGCCGTGGTGGGCTCGTCGGCGACGATGAGCTTGGGCTCGGCCGCCAGGGCCAACGCAATCACCACGCGCTGGCGCATGCCGCCGGAGAACTGGTGCGGGTAGTGATCGATGCGCTGCTCGGCCGCCGGAATACCGGTGTCGCGCAGCAACTGGATGGCCCGCTCGCGTGCCTCAGCGGGGGTGACGGGCAGGTGGGTGAGGATGGTTTCGGTGAGCTGCCGCCCCACGGTGTACAGCGGGTTGAGCGAGGTCAGCGGGTCCTGGAAGATGGCGCCGATATGCCGCCCGCGGATGTGGCGCATCTGCTCATGGCCGAGGTTGTCGATGCGCTGGCCTTCGAGCACGATCTGGCCCGAGGCCACGCGGCCCGGCGGCTCCAGCAGGCCGATGATGGCCGCGCCGGTGAGCGATTTGCCCGCACCCGATTCGCCCACCACGCCCAGGATCTCGCCAGGAGCGATGGAGAAGGAGATGTCGTCCAGGGCCCGCAGGGTGCCGCGACGGCCTGGAAATTCGACGACGAGGTTTTTGACTTCTAGAAGAGACATATCAGTGATTCACAGTGCTGTGCGCTGCACGCAGTCCATAGAAAGGGCATGGCCCAGGCCAGCGGCCACCGTGCAAGGGCCGCCCCGCCGCACGGGTGGCGTCCCCCTTCCGCATCGCGCAGCGATGCCAGAGAAGGGGGAAGCGGCGCAGCCGCTCAGGGGGTTGTTCGCCATGTTTTCAGCGCAGACGGGGGTTGAGAGCGTCACGCAGCCAGTCGCCGAGCAGATTCACGGACAACGCGATCAGCACCAGCATGGCGCCGGGGAAGACGGTGATCCACCATTCGCCCGAGAACAGGTAATCGTTGCCGATGCGGATCAAGGTGCCCAGCGAGGGCGAGGTGGGCGGCGCACCCACGCCCAGGAAGGACAGCGTGGCCTCGGTGATGATGGCCGTGGCCACCTGGATGGTGGCCAGCACCAGCACCGGGCCCATCACGTTGGGCAGCACATGCTTGCGCATGATGCGCAGCGGCGCCACGCCGGTGACGCGCGCGGCCTGCACGTATTCCTTGTTGCGCTCCACCAGCGTGGAGCCGCGCACCGTGCGGGCGTACTGCACCCAGCCGGTGAGCGAGATGGACAGGATCAGCACCCCAAAGGCCAGGGATTCGTGCGCATTGGGAAACAGCGCCCGGCCCACGCCCGCGATCAGCAGCGCCACCAGAATGGCCGGGAACGACAGCATCACGTCGCACAGGCGCATGAGCACGGCATCGATCCAGCCGCCCTTGAAACCCGCCAGCAGCCCGAACGACACGCCCACCACCACCGACAGCACGACCGAGGCTACGCCCACCACCAGCGAGATGCGGGCGCCGTAGATGAGCGCCGAGAGGATGTCGCGGCCCTGGTCATCCGTGCCCAGGGGATAGGTGCCGCGCCCTTCGGGCATCCAGGCGGGGGGCAGGCGCGCATCGCCGAGGTTGAGGGTGGCCAGATCAAACGGGTTGTGGGGCGCCACCCAGCCGGCAAAGACGGAGCAGAACACACACACGAAAGCGATCAGGGCCGCCACGATCGCCATGGGCGAGGTGCGGAAGCTGTGGCCGACATCGCTGTCAAGCCAGCGGACAAGGGTGTTTTTCATTGTGGAAAATCAGTGTCCGAGGGCCACGCACCACCGGGATGGTGGTGGTGCGCTGCCTCCGGTCTTGGATCAGTGGGAAAGAAAGAAAACGGTCGTCGGCTTACTGCACGCTCATCCACTTGAAGGGCATGAAGTTGTCGGCCAGTTGCACCAGCTTGACCTTGTTGCTCACCCCCCAGGCCAGGGCCTGCTGGTGCAGGGGCAGGTGGCCGATGTCGGCCGAATGCAGGTCGAAGGCCTCGCGGATCATGGCATTGCGCTTGTCCTTGTCGGTCTCGGACTGGATCTTGAGCGTGAGCTCATCCACCTTGGGGTTGCAGTAGGCCCCCAGGTTGAACTGGCCCGATCCCTTGTCGTCCACGCAACGCATCAGCGCATTGAGGGCGTTGTGTGCGTCGTAGGTGCCGGGGGTCCAGCCCAGCATGTAGAAACTGGTGTCGCGGCGCAGGATCTTGGGGAAATAGGTGCCCTTGGTTTCGGCCTGCAGGTTGATCTTGACGCCAATGCGCGAGAGGTTGGCGGCCACCGTCTCGCAGATGAGGCGGTCGTTCACATAGCGGTCGTTCGGACAGTTGAGGGCCACCTCAAAACCACTGGGGTAGCCTGCCTCGGCCAGCAACTTCTTGGCGGCTTCCACGTCGTAGGGCAGGCGCTTGTTCTGGTCCGTGCTGAAGCCGTTGATGCCTGGCCCCACCATCAGCGCAGTGGGGTTGGACGCGCCGCGCATCACCACGCGCTTGATGCCGTCGATGTCGATGGCCTGGTAGAAAGCCTGGCGCACGCGCTTGTCCTTGAAGGGGTTCTTGCCCTTGACGTTGGAGTACAGCAGTTCGTCACGCTTTTGGTCCATGCCCAGGAAGATGGTGCGCAGCTCGGGGCCGGTGACGGCACGCACGCTGCCGCTGGCATTGACGCGGGCAATGTCCTGCACCGGCACGGGTTCCATCACGTCCACCTCGCCCGACAGCAGCGCGGCCACGCGCGTGGCATCGTTGCCGATGGGGGTGAAGACGACTTCGGCGGCGTTGCCCTCGATCTTGTCCCAGTACCCCCCATGGCGCGTGAACACGGTGCGCACGTTGGGTTGGCGCTCGCGCACGCGGAACGGGCCGGTGCCGTTGGCCTTGAACGAAGCGGTGTTCTCAATGCCCTTGCGCCGGTCCACCGGGCGCTCGGCCTTGTTGGCCTCGCACCATTTCTTGCTCATGATGTACACGAGCGAAATCACGTCGGGCAGGATGGGAAACGGTGCCTTGGTTTCGATCTCCACGGCGTGGTCGCCCACCTTGCGCACTTCCTTGATGTCGTTGGTGTAGCTGCGCATGTCCGAACCGTCACCAGCAGCACGCGCGAACGAAAACACCACATCGTCGGCAGAGAACGGCGTGCCGTCGTGGAACTGCACGCCCTTGCGCAGTTCGAAGCGCCAGACCGTCGGTGCGGTCTGCTTCCAACTGGTCGCCAGGGCAGGCGCCAGGCCCAGGTCCTTGCCCCGGCCCACCAGCGGCTCATACACGTTGCCCGTCACGCTCAGTTGCAGCGATTCGTTGAGCGAATGCGGGTCCATGGACAGCGCATCCCCCTGGTTGGCAATGCGGACGGTTTGCGCATTTGCTACCAAATTCATAGCGCATAGCGCCGTAAATACGGCGCTGTAAGCCATTTTCTTATTGAACTTCATGGCATGTCTCCTGGTGGTGGATGAAAGCGTCGAATCGGGTGTGCTGCGCGCAGTGGTCACGCCGCCGCCGGCAGGGGCATGGACTGCTCGATCAGGCTGGCGTGCAGGGCGGAGCCCAGCGGCAGGATGTCGTCGTTGAAGTCGTAGCGGCTGTTGTGCAGCGCGCTGCCGCTGGCGCCCGTGCCCTGGCCAATGCGCAGGTAGGCGCCGGGCTTGCTCTGCAGCATGAAGGAAAAATCCTCTGCGCCCATGCTGGGCTCCAGGTCGCGCACCACATGGTCCGCGCCCACCAGCAACTCGGCGACGTCGCCCGCAAACTGCGCCTCGGCCTCGGTGTTGATGGTGGCCGGGTAGATGCGTTCGTAATGCACCGTGGCCGTGGCGCCAAAGCCCAGGGCGATGGCGTTGCACATTTCCTTGAGGCGCTTCTCCACCAGTTCCTGCACCTGGGGATCAAAGGTGCGCACCGTGCCCACAATGCGCGCCGCGCCCGGCAGCACGCTGAAGGCACCCATGTCGCCCGCGTGGATGGCGCACAGGCTGATCACCGCGCTTTCGATGGGGCGCACGTTGCGCGAAACAATGCTCTGCGCTGCCGTGATGATGTGCGCCGCCACCAGCACCACGTCCACCGTCTGGTAGGCGTGTGCGCCGTGGCCGCCGCGGCCGGTGATCTCGATGGTGATGCGATCGGCCGCCGCCATCATGGGGCCGGAGTTGATGCCCACCATGCCAGGGCGCAGTTGCGGCCAGTTGTGCATCGCATAGATGGATTGCACGGGAAAGCGCTCGAACAGGCCGTCTTCCATCATCACGCGCGCACCGCCGAAGCCCTCTTCGCCGGGCTGGAAGACCAGCACGGCCGTGCCGTCAAAACGACGGGTCTCGGCCAGGTAGCGTGCGGCCCCCACCAGCATGGCGGTGTGACCGTCGTGCCCGCAACCATGCATGAGCCCGCTCTTGCAGGATTTCCAGGGAAACTCGTTGTCTTCGGTGATGGGCAACGCATCCATGTCGGCACGCAGGCCCACCATGGCGCCACTGGCGCGGGTCTGGCCATGGATGACGCCCACCACGCCGGTACAGCCCAAGCCTTCATGGATTTCATCGACACCACACAAGCGCAACGCTTCCTTGACGCGGGCGCTGGTGTAGTGCTCCTCGAAGCCCAGCTCGGGATGGGCATGCAGGTCGCGGCGCAAGGCCGTGAGTTCCGGAAGGAACTGCGCGATGTGCGCAAAGGCCCGGCCACCAGCTTTCAGGCGCAGCTGTGCCATCTCAATGCCCCCCGGCTTTGCCTACGCGCAGCCGTGGGTCCACGGCGAAATAGAGCAGATCCACGACCAGATTGATGACCACGAAGATCAGCGCGATCAGGCACAGGTAGGCGGCCATCACCGGAATGTCGGCAAAGGTGACCGCCTGGATGAACAGCAGCCCCATGCCTGGCCACTGGAACACGGTCTCGGTGATGATGGCGAAGGCGATCAAGCCGCCCAGTTGCAGGCCGGTGATGGTCATCACCGGCACCAGCGTGTTTTTCAGCGCATGGCCGAAATGGATGGCGCGATCGGTCAAGCCGCGGGCACGCGCAAACTTGATGTAATCGGTGCGCAGGACTTCCAGCATTTCAGCCCGCACCAGGCGCATGATGAGCGTGAGCTGAAAGATCGCCAAGGTGACTGCGGGAAGCGTGATGTGGTGCCAGCCCTTGGCGCTCAGCAGGCCGGTGCTCCACCAGCCCATCTGCGTCACGGGGCCCCGACCAAAGCTGGGGAACCAGCCCAGGGTGACGGAAAACACCAGGATCAGCAAAATGCCGATCAAAAAGGTGGGCAAGGAGACCCCCAGAAGGGAGAAGGTCATGAACACCTGGCTCATGAAAGTGCCGCGCTTGAGCGCCGCATACACGCCCATGGGCACTCCGACCAAGAGGGCCAGGAAGGCGGCCACCAGGGCCAGTTCCAGGGTGGCAGGGAAGCGCTCGGCAATGAGTCGGGACACCTTGGCGCCCTGGCGCAGGCTCAGGCCAAACTCGCCCTGTGCGGCGTTGACGAGGAAGTGTCCGAACTGTACGAAGAACGGTTGATCCAGCCCCAACTGCGCACGCAGTTCCCGAATCTGCTCGGGCGTGGCGTCCTGTCCGAGCAGGAAAACCACGGGATCCCCCACATACTGGAACAACATGAAGGAGATGAAGGCCACCGTGACCATGACGATCACTGCCTGGATCAGGCGGCGCAGGATGAAAGCTAGCATCGGTGTAGGAGTCGAGTGGGTTTCGGTCAGCCTGCCCAGGCTGCTTTTGGCGGCCTGGGCGTCATACGGTGTACAGCCGGTGGTGCAGGGTAGGCACGACCGGCCACGGGATCAATTGATCTTCACCGTTAGCATGTCCACGCGGTTGTCGGCACGATGGACCAATTCCACATTCTTCTTCATGGCCCAGGGGATGACCTGGTCGTGCAACGGAATGTGCGAAACGGTGTCATTGGACAACTGCAGCGCCTCGGTCAGCATGCGCGCGCGCACGGGTGCGTCGGTTTCGACCTTCACGCGATCGACCAGGTAGTCCATGCGCTCGTTGCTGTAACGGCCGACGTTGTAGTTGCCGTCGCCCCCCTGACCCACGGTGCGTACCAGCGACTGCAGGCTGTAAAGCGCGTCAAAGGTCGGAACGCCCCAGCCGAGCATGTAGATGCTGGCTTCGTAGCGCTGAATCATGGGGAAGTAGTTCACCAGCGGCATGGTGCGCAGCTTGGCCTTGACACCCACACGCGCCCACATCGCGGTCACCGCCTGGCAGATGGCTTCGTCGTTGATGTAACGGTTGTTGGGGCAGGCGAAGTCCACTTCAAAACCGCTGGGGTAGCCCGCGTCTGCCAGCAGCTTCTTGGCCGCTTCCACATCGTAGGGGAAGCGCTTGGCCACACCTTCCGTCCAGCCCGCCACCTGGGGCGCGACCAGCGTACCGGTGGGCTTGCCCAGGCCACGCATGATGTTGCGCGAAATCGTGTCCACATCGATGGCCTGGTACAGGGCCTTGCGCACGCGCACATCCTTCAGCGGATTCTTGCCCTTGACGTTAGAACCAGGCAACTCTTCACGGAACTGGTCCATGCCAAGGAAGATGGTGCGGTTTTCCAGTCCATCGATCACCTTGAGATCGGCGCTGGCACGCAGGCGGCCCAGGTCCTGGGGCGTGGGATCCAGCACCATGTCCACCTCGCCCGACAGCAGCGCAGCAATGCGCGTGGCAGCGGACTTGATCGGGGTGTACACGATCTCCGTCACATTGCCTTCCATCTTGCCCCACCAATTGGGGTTGCGCTTGAAAACCATGCGCTGGTCAGGCTGCCAGGACGTCAGCACATACGGCCCGGTCCCCATGGCATTGCGGTGGGCAAAATTCTCGTCCGCCGCCTTCATGTCCTTGGGGTCCACCGACTTGTTCTTCTCGGCCCAGGCCTTGCTCATCATGCGCAGCTCCGTCATCTGGCGCAGCAGCACGGGGTTGGGGCCTTTGAGGATGACGTCGATGGTGTGGCTGTCCACCTTCACCACTTTGTCGATGCCCTGGACATAGGGCGAGAAGTTGGAGGTCTTGGCCATGGCGCGGTTCAGCGAGAACACAGCGTCATCGGCAGTGAATGGCGTACCGTCGCTGAATTTCACTTCCTTGCGCAGATTGAAGCGCACCTGGGTGGGCGAGATTTCTTTCCAGGACGTTGCCAACACCGGTTCGACCGCGAAAGTCTTGCTGTTGTAGTACACCAGACTTTCGTACACATTGGCATGCAGACCGTTTTGCAGCGCATTGTTTTGGGAATGGATATCCCAGGTCGCGATTTCCCCTTGGCTGGCCCATTTGAAGGTCTTGGCATGCACGCCGGGCGCCGCAGCCAAGGCCGCAGCTGCTGCCAGCGTCAACAGACTGATTTTGAACTTCATGAAACCCCTCGTATTGAAAAAAGGTAACTATGCAACAAGGCATAAGCTCATGCCAATGGGTTATCCCTTATTACCCAAGACCAACAGGGGACATGCAAAAGGCCTTGCTTGACAAGCCTCGAAATTGACGTTGTCGTCAATCAGTTGGGAAGTGCCTGACGTCCGCACTGATTCTGCAAATCCAAAGCCACTCAGCACTTTTGAATGGCATGAAAACCACGCACCAATAGAAAAAGCCAGCCCGAAGGCTGGCTTTTTGATTCTGCTGGAATACTGGCTCAGGCCAGCAGACCATTAGAAGTTGTGGCGAATGCCCACGCCGAAGTGGCTCTTGGCACCGGTGTTGTAGAACTCGGCAGCGCCAGGAGCAGCGTCGCCATCCTTGTAGTACACAGCGTATGCGAAGGTGCGCTTGGACAGGGCGTACTTGCCTTCCAGCACGAAGTCGGTGTTCTTCATGCCGTCGCCGTTTTGACGAGCGATGTCAGCCGTCACAGAGAAAGCGCCCAGGGGCACGGTAGCACCCAGGGTGAAGCCCTTGCTGTTGCCAGCGGGGTTCTGGATAGAAGCAGCAACCTTGAAGCTGCCGAAGTCGTAGCTGCCGCCCAGAGCGTAGTTGCCCTTGGCGTTGTTGACCTTGTTGTAGGCAAACGATGCAACGATCGGGCCTTGGCTGTAGATGGCGTTCAGGTCGTACTTGGCATTGCCGCCGTTGTCAGGCTTGAAGATGTAGCCCAGGGTGCCGCTAAAGCCGTTGGCAGCGAAGGTGTACTGCAGCACGCTGTTGTTACGCGTAGGGCCGCCAGCAAAACCGAACTGGTTGGCCACAGCCGAGTAGTTGGCGGTGCCGGTCAGTTCCCAGGCAGCAACGCCGAAGAAGCTGGGGGTCAGGGTACGGCCCATTTGGATACGACCAAAACCGCCTTGCAGAGCCATCCAAGCATTACGCTGGAACGTGACGGCGTCGGTAGCGCCGGATTCGGCGTTGATGCCTTGTTCGAAGTTGAAGGAAGCCTTCAGACCACCGCCCAGATCTTCCACGCCACGCACGCCCAGACGGCTGTTGCCGTTGTTCAGAACGCCGTTGCCGCTCATTTGCATGGAGGAGCCAGAGGCCTTGGCCAGAGACAGGTCAGCCACGCCGTACAGAGTGACGGAAGATTGAGCCATGGCGGCGCCGGAAGCAGCCAGCACGGCCAGGGCGATCAGGGATTTTTTCATTGCGAGTTACTCCAAGGTTAAACATAGGGCGCCGGTACGGGGGGTCTGGGGGTGGTTTGCACCTTGGCAATCCCGCCGGTTCCCCGGGCCAACCTCCTGGTGGGGAAGTTGTTGCTATTGCACCAGACGTCGGCAGGTTTCGCAAAGGAAATCACCCACAAGGCGCCCTAAAAAAGGATTTCGTTGTCCTGTTGCAACACCGCGCCGTCTGCCTGCACAATGGACGCAATACAGGGGCAGCGAGCCCGGTGCTCCCCGAGCAGTTTGTTGTTTTTTTGTATCAATATGAAAAGTGTGTTGTGAAAAGCACGGGAAACTTAGCCCCATGGATCGCCTTTTGATTGCGTTGGACACTACGCTGCGCACCTTGTGGGCGGCACCAAGGGCCAGGGAAGCTTCCCCGGCCGAGAGCATTCCGGATGCGCCACTGGCACCGGCCGACAGGCAGCAGTCCGTGGCACTGATGCGCGTGAACCATGTGGGCGAGGTCTGTGCACAGGCGCTGTACACCGGCCAGGCTGCTGTCACGCGCGACGAATCCCTGCGCCAGCAATTGCTGGAAGCCGCCCGCGAGGAAACGGACCACCTGGCCTGGACGCAGGAGCGCATCCGAACCCTGGGGGGATGCGAAAGCCTGCTCAATCCCCTGTGGTTTGCCGGGGCCTTTGGGCTCGGGGTACTGGCCGCCAGCATCAGCGACAAGGTCAGCCTGGGCTTTGTGGCAGAGACCGAGGACCAGGTCGCCGCACACCTGGACAGTCACCTGCAACGACTGCCTGCCCAGGACACCCGCTCACGCACCATTGTGGCGCGCATGAAGTCCGACGAAGAGCGCCACGCGGCCTGGGCGCGCAGCGCCGGTGCGGTGGAGCTGCCCCCCCCGGCCCGCTGGCTGATGCGCGCAGCGGCCAAGGTGATGACCTCCACAGCGCACCATATTTGATCTCAGGCCTCGATCAGATCGAAGCTGGTGACGATCTCGGCGGTTTTCCCCAGCATGATGCTGGCGGAACAGTATTTATCGTGGCTCAGGGCGATGGCGCGCTCCACGGCCGTGGCGGGGATGCCCTTGCCTGTGACCGTGAAATGCATGTGGATGCGCGTGAAGACCTTGGGATCGGTGCTGGCGCGTTCGGCCGAGAGCTTGACGCTACAGCCGCGCACGTCGTGCCGCCCACGGCGCAGGATCAGCACCACATCGTAGGCGGTGCATCCGCCCGTGCCGGCCAACAGCGTTTCCATGGGCCGGGGGGCCAGATTTTGTCCGCCCAGCGCTGGTTGCGCCGCGTCGGGCGCGCCATCCATGGCCAACACATGACCGCTGCCGGTCTCGGCCACAAACCCCATTCCGGAGCGGGTGCCTGCGGCGCCCGTCCAGCTCACTGTGCATTCCATTGTTCCTCCTGCGTGGTGCTCTTGCGACAAATGTAACAGCCGCATCAAAGAAGCGGTATTCATGCTGCAGCGCAACAGACTTGCGCTACACTGACGCCATGCGCTGCCCATGGGCAGTGCGCCAATTGTCTCCTCCACCTCCCTGGTGGATTCCACCCCGGGCCTTACCGCCTGGGGTTTTTTTTGTGTGCGTGGCGCCCCACCCCTGTGGTACGTGCTGCGGTGTGGCAAGCGCCTATGATGTGTGCCCCGCCCTGTCCCTGCCGTGGCGGAGATGTCCTTTTCTGCCATGAACCAGCCCCTGACCCCCCTGGATTACCTCAAGAAGATCCTGACCGCACGCGTCTATGACGTGGCGGTCGAATCCGACCTGGAGCCTGCCCGCAACCTCAGCCGCCGCCTGCACAACAAGGTGCTGCTCAAACGCGAGGACCAGCAACCCGTGTTCAGCTTCAAGCTGCGCGGGGCCTACAACAAGATGGCACAGTTGGCGCCCGAGCAGTTGCAGCGCGGCGTGATCTGCGCCTCGGCGGGCAACCATGCCCAGGGCGTGGCCATGAGCGCGCACAAACTGGGTACGCGCGCCGTCATCGTGATGCCCACCACCACGCCGGCCGTCAAGATCGACGCCGTGCGCGCGCTGGGTGGCGAGGTGGTGCTGCACGGTGACAGCTATTCGGATGCGTACGGCCACGCCGTGGAATTGCAGCAGGCCCAGGGCCTGACCTTTGTCCACCCCTTTGATGACCCGGACGTGATTGCCGGCCAGGGCACGATCGCCATGGAAATCCTGCGCCAGTTGCAGCCCTTGGGCAGCACCAGGCTGGATGCGGTGTTCGTGGCCATTGGCGGCGGCGGGCTGATCAGCGGCGTGGCCAACTACATCAAGGCCGTGCGGCCCGAGGTCAAGGTCATTGGCGTGCAGATGAACGATTCCGACGCCATGATGCAGTCGGTGCACGCCGGAGAGCGCGTTCAGCTCGCCGACGTGGGCCTGTTCTCCGACGGCACAGCCGTCAAGCTGGTGGGCGAGGAAACCTTCCGCATCGCCAGCGGTCTGGTGGACGAGTTCATGACCGTGGACACCGACGCGGTGTGCGCGGCCATCAAAGACATCTTTGTGGATACGCGCAGCATCGTCGAGCCCGCAGGTGCACTGGCCGTGGCCGCCATCAAACAGTATGTGGCCACGCACAAGACCAAGGGCGAGACCTACGCTGCCATCCTGTGCGGCGCCAACATGAACTTCGACCGCCTGCGCTTCGTGGCCGAGCGCGCTGAGGTGGGCGAGGAACGCGAAGCGCTGCTGGCGGTCACCATCCCCGAGGAGCGCGGGAGCTTTCGCCGCTTTTGCGAAGTGATCGGCAGCCTGCCCGGCGGGCCGCGCAATGTGACCGAGTTCAACTACCGCATCAGCGACAGCGCGCGCGCCCACGTGTTTGTGGGCCTCACCGCGCACGGCAAGGGCGAGTCGGAAAAGATCGCCAAGAACTTTACCCGCCACGGCTTCGAGGCGCTGGACCTCACGCACGACGAGTTGGCCAAGGAGCATTTGCGCCACCTGGTGGGCGGGCGCTCGGCACTGGCGCAGGAGGAGCGACTGCTGCGCTTTGTCTTTCCGGAGCGACCCGGCGCACTGTTCAAGTTCCTGAGCCTGATGCAGCCCACCTGGAACATCTCGCTGTTCCACTACCGCAACCAGGGCGCAGACTACGGCCGCATCCTCGTGGGCATGCAAGTGCCCGCGAGCGACGCGAAGGCGTTCGAGGCTTTCCTCGCCACCCTGGGCTACCCCTATGTGGAAGAAACCCAGAACCCGGCCTACCGCCTGTTTCTGCAAGCCAATTCTTGATGAAATATGGCTCTAACGCTTATTTTTAGGGCGCTAGCAGCTATTGTTTTTATAGCATGACACAAGCCCTGCGCCACTACCTGCTGGCCGTGCAGTTCTTCACCCGCATTCCCATCACGGGGCGGCTGGCACAGTGGGTGGGGTACAGCCCGGCCATGCTGCGCGCCAGCAGCGCGCATTTCCCGGGCGTGGGCTGGCTGGTGGCGGCGGTGGCGGTGGCCTGCCATGCCGCCCTGATGACCGGGCTGGGCACCGGCCCCCTGGTGCCCTGGGTGGCAGCAGTGTTCAGCACGGTAGCCACGGTGCTGGTCACCGGGGGCTTTCACGAAGACGGCCTGGCCGACGTGGCCGACGGCCTGGGCGGCAGTGCCGAGCGCGAGCGCGCGCTGGACATCATGAAGGATTCGCGCATCGGCGCCTACGGCGCCATGGCGCTGGTGCTGGCGCTGCTGGCCAAAACCAGCCTGCTGGCCCACCTGGGCACGCAGGGCATGGTACCGGTACTGACAGCGCTGGTGGGCGGGCATGTGCTCTCGCGCTTTTGGCCACTGCTCATCATCCGTGGCCTGCCCCATGTAGGCGACACGGCGCGGTCCAAAAGCAAGCCGCTGGCAGACCAGATCACGCTACCCGCGCTGGGTGCCGGATGGTTGTGGTGTTTTTTGCCTATAACGCTTGTCTGGCAAGCGCAAGGCGCTCTGTTTTTTATAGCATGCGCCGGCCTGAGCGCACTCGCTGCCGCCTGGATGGCACGCTGGTTTGCGCAGCGCTTGCAGGGGTTCACCGGCGACTGCCTGGGCGCCACGCAGCAGGTGAGTGAAATCGGCTTCTACTTGGGCGCAGCGCTGGCGCTGGGGCCTGCCCTGGCATGAGCCCCCGGCTCTGGCTGGTGCGCCATGCGCCCCCGCTGGCAGCACAGGGGCTGTGCTACGGGCGGCTGAACCTGCCCGCCGACGCGCAGGCCACACGGGACAGCGCGCGTGCGCTGGCAGACGCACTGCCCCAGCGTGTGCTCGCATGGCACTCACCGCTACAAAGATGCGAGCAGCTCGCGCACACCCTGCAAGCGCTGCGACCAGATTTGGCCTCGAAACCCGATGTCCGCCTGCAGGAACTGGACTTTGGCCGCTGGGAAGGCCTGGCCTGGAGCGCCCTGCCCCGCGCCGACATCGATGCCTGGACCACAGACTTTGCCCAACACCGACCTGGTGACGGCGAGAACCTGGCCACCATGGTGCAGCGCGTGGATGCGGCCCTTCAAGACGCCCGCCAGCAAGCCGTGCAGAGGCAGTGCGATGTGCTCTGGATCAGCCACGCGGGCGTGGCGCGCTGCGTGCAGTGGCTGCTGCAACACCCCGCAGGCCCACTGCCCCAGGCCCATGAATGGCCGCGGGAGGCGCCCGCATTCGGGCGCTGGGTCTGCGTGCCCCTGCCGCCTACTTGAGCCGCAAGGCGCCCTTGGCGCGTGTCAGTGGCGCGGGTCTGGTACTTGGGGGTGCAGGAGCTGCCACCGGGGCCGCTGATGCATGGCCCATGCCCGCGCCGCCACGCAGCTTGAACTGGCTGGCCGCACGCAGCAGGCCGCTGGCCTGCTCGCGCAGGGACTCCGAGGCGGCGGCAGACTCTTCCACCAAGGCGGCGTTCTGCTGGGTCATCTGGTCCAGTTGGCGCACGGCCTGGCTGACCTGCTCGATGTTGTCGCGCTGCTCACTGGCCGAAGCGGTGATCTCGCCGATGATGTCCGACACGCGGCGCACGCTGTCCACGATTTCGTTCATGGTCTGGCCAGCCTGCCCCACCAGGGCAGAACCGGCCTCGACCCGCTCCACGCTGGAGCCGATCAGCGCCTTGATTTCCTTGGCGGCATCGGCCGAACGCTGGGCCAGGCTACGCACCTCGCTGGCCACCACGGCAAAGCCACGGCCCTGCTCGCCCGCACGTGCGGCCTCCACGGCCGCATTGAGCGCCAGGATGTTGGTCTGGAACGCGATGCCATCGATCACGCCAGTGATGTCGGCGATCTTGCGTGAGCTGGTGGTGATCTGGTCCATGGTGCTGACGACCTGTGCCACCACCTCGCCCCCCCGTCCGGCCACCTGTGCGGCCGAGACCGCAAAGTCACTGGCGTGGCGCGATGATTCAGCGCTGTGCTGCACGGTGCTGGTGAGTGTCTCCATGGAGGACGAGGTTTCTTCCAGGTTGGCTGCCGTCTGCTCGGTGCGGTGGCTCAGATCCTGGTTGCCGTTGGCGATTTCGCTGCTCGCGGTGGAGATGTTGCCCGCCGCTTCCTGCACCTGGCGCACCAGGTCGCGCAGCGATTCCTGCATGCGTGCCATGGCGGATACCAGTTGACCGACCTCGTCCTGCTGCTGCGTGTGCACGTCTTCAGTGAGGTCGCCGGCCGCAATGCGCTCGGCCAAACGGCTGGCGTCGCCCAGCGATTGCGTGATGGAGCGCACACTGAAATAGGTGAGCGGTATCAGCACCGCCAGCCCCAGCACCAACCCCACGCCAATGAGCACGGCCATGGATGCGGTGCGCGTCTCGACTCCCACGCGGGCTTCATCCATCTGGCTGCGCGCACTGGCCGCCAGATCGCCCAGCATCTTGTCGGCATCGTCGGTGTGCTTGCGCAGGCGGTTGGCATAGGCACCGCCGCCGGCCCCATCGAGTTGCGCGTTCTCAATCTGCTGGAAGATGGGGGTGATCCCCGTGTCGTACTGCTTCAGTTCTTCCAGGGCCTTGTCGATGGTGCCAGTGAACTGCGCATCCTGTGCCTGGCGCTGGCGCACCTCGCCCAGATCCTTGCGCAGCTTGCCCATGGTGCCAGCCCAGTCCTCACGCAGCTTGGCCACCTCGACGCTGTTGTTGAAATTGATGATGATGTCTTTTTCAACGCGGCGCACGTGCCCCAACAGGGTGCGCAGGTCCGACATGTCGGTGAGGGTCTGTACTCGCAACGAGAACAGCTCCTGCAAGGTGCCCCGTGTTCGGTCCAGCGCCACATAGCCCATGGCGCCAATCACGATCAGCAACACCAATGCAAACCCCGTGCCGAAGTACAAGCGCGCACGGATCGAGAGTCGGCCAAGCAGATTCATGGCACCCTTTCCATCAAAACCATCAAGCACGGCAAGGCGCCTTCTGCAGCGTCTTACCCCTCCCGTAGCCTTGTGGGCTACCTTTGGTTGCAATATAGCCCAGCCCCCTGTTGCCGTGTCACAGGGTTATCACGGCTGGGCACAGGTGCTCATCGCTGCGGATGCAAGGGCACGTAGAAGCTGCCGCCGGCGCGCTGGAACTCCTCGGCCTTGGCGGCCATGCCCCGCTGCAGCGCAGCATCCTCGGCCAGCCCCTTCTGGGCGGCGAAATCACGCACCTCCTGCGTGATCTTCATGGAGCAGAACTTGGGCCCGCACATGGAGCAGAAATGCGCCACCTTGGCGCTGTCCTTGGGCAGGGTCTCGTCGTGGTACTCCTGCGCCGTCTCCGGGTCCAGGCCCAGGTTGAACTGGTCCTGCCAGCGGAAATCGAAGCGCGCCTGGGAAAGCGCATCGTCGCGCGCGCGGGCACCGGGGTGGCCCTTGGCCACATCGGCGGCGTGCGCGGCGATCTTGTAGGCGATGATGCCCTGCTTGACGTCGTCGCGGTCGGGCAGGCCCAGGTGCTCCTTGGGCGTGACGTAGCACAGCATGGCCGTGCCCATCCAGCCGATCATGGCCGCGCCGATGGCTGACGCAATATGGTCGTAGCCCGGGGCGATGTCGATGGTCAGCGGGCCCAGGGTGTAGAACGGCGCCTCGTGGCAGGTCTTGAGCTGCTCGGTCATGTTGGCCTGGATCATGTGCATGGGCACATGGCCGGGGCCTTCGATCATGGTCTGCACATCGTGCTTCCAGGCAATTTGCGTCAGCTCGCCCAGGGTGTGCAGCTCGGCAAACTGGGCTTCGTCGTTGGCGTCGGACGCGCAGCCGGGCCGCAGGCCATCGCCCAGGCTGAAGGCCACGTCGTAGCTCTTCATGATGTCGCAGATGTCCTCGAAATGCTCGTACAAGAAGCTCTCGCGGTGGTGCGCCATGCACCACTTGGCCATGATGGAGCCGCCGCGCGAGACGATGCCCGTGCGCCGTGCCGCCGTGAGGTGGATGTAGGCCAGGCGCACGCCGGCGTGGATGGTGAAATAGTCCACGCCCTGCTCGGCCTGCTCGATCAGGGTGTCGCGGAAGATTTCCCAGCTCAGGTCTTCGGCGATGCCGCCCACCTTTTCCAGCGCCTGGTAGATGGGCACGGTGCCGATGGGCACGGGACTGTTGCGCACGATCCAGTCGCGCGTGGTGTGGATGTTCTTGCCGGTCGAGAGATCCATCACGTTGTCTGCGCCCCAGCGAATGGCCCAGACCAGTTTTTCCACCTCTTCCTCGATGCTCGACGTGACGGCCGAGTTACCGATGTTGGCGTTGATCTTGACGAGGAAGTTGCGGCCAATCGCCATCGGTTCCACCTCGGGGTGGTTGATGTTGGCCGGGATGATGGCGCGGCCGCGCGCGACCTCGTCGCGCACGAACTCGGGCGTGATGATCTTGGGGATGCTCGCGCCCAGTGGGTTGCCCATCAGGCGCTGCTCACGCGCTGCGTCCTGCTGGTACTGCGCCATCCACTCACGGCGACCGTTCTCGCGGATGGCCACGTATTCCATCTCGGGCGTGATGATGCCCTTGCGCGCGTAGTGCATCTGCGTGACGTTGGCGCCCGCCTTGGCGCGCAGCGGCTTGCGCTGCAGCGCGGCGGCCTCGGCGCGCAACTGCGCCAGGCGCGCGGCGTCTTCGCTCTTCTGGCCATCGTCCAGCGCCACGGGTGGGCGCCCGGCGTAGGCTTCGGTATCACCGCGCGCAGCAATCCAGCTGCCACGCACGCTGGGCAGGCCGCGCCGCACATCGATCACAGCCTGCGGATCGGTGTAAGGCCCCGAGGTGTCATAGACGCTGACCACCTCCCCGTTGGTCAGCTGAATGTCGCGCACCGGCACCTGCAGGTCTGCGTGAAGCTGGCCCGGCAGATAAGCCTTGCGCGAGGCCGGGAAAGGCTCGCGGGCACGCGCCAGCTGGGCGGCGAAGGAGTCATGGGCAAGGGGTTCGGGGGCGTTCATGGTCAGGTCTCCTGGGTCCGGATGGTGGGGTGCTCCGGACTGGACCTGCGCCCGCCGCAGGCACGGTTCGCGCCTGCGGTGCGGCGTGTCTGCCGGATGGGCAGCCACGCAAACTGGGAGGGTCGGCTCTTCTTCCGCCGGCATGAACCGGATCAAGTTCGTCGGGTTCGCAGCAGGCCTGACAACAGGCCCTTTGCATCTCAGCGCATCAGCACACCCCGGAGCAGGCGCGAGTATAGGTCAGATGCCGCGTTCGAGGATCAGCACAGCGAAGAAGACACCCGCCGCGATCATCGTCCACTTGAGAACGACAAAACCCAGGCGCTTGTAGCGCGCCTGCCCCGTGCCGGCATAAAAAGCAAAGCACAGCGCCGCCACAAACAGCAGCAGCATGACGAGCCAGCGGAACAGCAGCATGCGCCTTACTCCCCGTGCAATGTGACGCCGAGGGCGATTGTCACTGGCGCGCTCCAGACCAGCGGCCGCCGCGCAAGGGTCGCCCCGCCGCGCTGAGCAAGCGCCCCCCTTCCCGCATCGCGCAGCGAGGCGAGAGAAGGGGGAAGGCGCGCAGCGCCACAGGGGGTTGTTTCATGTCACCAGGCGCGCGCAGGTTGCGCGAAGCCGGTGGGCGCGAGGCGCTCGTTGTCAAAAGTGACGATCTCCCAGGCCTCCGGGTGCGCCTCCAGCTCCCGCAACAGCAGGTTGTTGAGCGCGTGGCCTGAGCGGAAGGCACTGTAGGCAGCCAGCAGGGGCTTGCCCACGAGGTACAGATCGCCCATGGCGTCCAGAATCTTGTGCTTGACGAACTCATCGTCGTAGCGCAGACCGTCGGCATTGAGCACCTTGTAATCGTCCATGACGATGGCGTTGTCCAGCCCTCCGCCCAAAGCCAGGCCGCTGGAGCGCATCATCTCCACGTCCTTGGTGAAGCCGAAGGTGCGCGCGCGCGCGATGTCGCGGCTGTAGTTGCCGGTGCCCAGGTCAAACTCCACGCACTGGCCCGTGGAATCAACCGCCGGGTGCGCAAAGTCGATCTCGAAGCGCAGCTTGAAGCCGTGGTAGGGCTCCAGGCGCGCCCACTTGGCCTGCGCGCCCTCGCCCTGGCGCACTTCCACCGGCTGCTTGACGCGAATGAAACGCCGCGGCGCGTTCTGCAAGGCAATGCCTGCGCTCTGCAACAGGAAGACAAACGAGGCCGAGGAGCCGTCGAGAATGGGCACTTCCTCGGCGGTGATGTCCACATACAGGTTGTCCACCCCGAGGCCCGCGCAGGCCGACATGAGGTGCTCTACCGTGTGCACCCGCGCGTCACCCACCGAGATGGTCGATGCCATGCGGGTGTCGGTCACCGCCAGGGTGGACACCGGAATGTCCACCGGCTCGGGCAGCTCAATGCGCCGAAACACGATGCCAGTGTCGGGCTGCGCAGGGCGCAGGGTCAACTCCACGCGCTGACCGCTGTGCAGGCCCACGCCCACCGCACGGGTGAGGGACTTGAGGGTACGTTGCGCAAGCATCCCGCAATTTTAGTGCGGCTGGCCCTCGGCCGCAGCACTGTTCAGCTATGGCTTCAATAGAAACAAAAACGCCCGCGCCTTAGCGCTCCAAGCCAGCGACCGCCGCGCAAGGGCCGCCCCGCCGCGCTGGCGGTGCCCCCCTTCCCGCGCTGCGCAGCAGCGCGAGAGAAGGGGGGAGCGGCGAAGCCGCTCGGGGGGTTGCTCCGAATCAATCTGCCTGCTTGCGCAGGAAGGCCGGGATCTCCAGATCGTCCATACCGCCCGACACCAGCGCATCGACCCGCGCTGCAGCCTGCGTGCGGTTGGTGCGCCACACACTGGGCACCGCCATGTTGCCGTAGTCGGCGCCGCCAGCGGGAGCCGCCATGCCAGAAGCCATGCCCCCAGCGGCCATGCCGTTGCCCACCATGGGGTACGCCATGTTGTCGGTACCGGTGCGCAAGCCGCCCTGCACCACCGAAATGGGCTGGCGCCGCGCGTTGGCACGGGACAGGCCCGTGGCCACGACCGTGACACGCAGTTCGTCACCCAGGCTGTCGTCGTAGGCAGCACCGTAGATGACATGTGCATCGGGCGATGCGTAGGCGTTGATGGTGCTCATGGCCAGGCGCGATTCGGACAGCTTGAGGCTGCCACGTGCCGCCGTGACCAGCACCAGCACGCCCTTGGCGCCGGAGAGGTCGATGCCTTCGAGCAGCGGGCAGGCCACGGCCTGCTCGGCGGCGATGCGTGCGCGGTCCGGGCCGCTGGCGGTGGCGGTGCCCATCATGGCCTTGCCGGGCTCGCCCATCACGGTGCGCACGTCTTCAAAGTCCACGTTCACATGGCCGTACTCGTTGATGATCTCGGCAATGCCGCCCACGGCGTTCTTGAGCACATCGTTGGCGTGGGCAAAGGCCTCGTCCTGGGTAATGTCGTCACCCAGCACTTCGAGCAGCTTCTCGTTGAGCACCACGATCAGCGAATCAACATTGGCTTCCAGTTCAGCCAGGCCATTGTCGGCGTTTTGCATGCGGCGGCCACCTTCCCAGTCGAAGGGCTTGGTCACCACGCCCACGGTGAGGATGCCCATCTCCTTGGCCACACGCGCGATCACCGGGGCCGCGCCCGTGCCCGTGCCACCGCCCATACCGGCGGTGATGAACAGCATGTGCGCGCCTTCGATGGCTGCGCGGATTTCCGCTTCGGCCGCCTCGGCAGCTTCGCGGGCCTTCTCGGGCTTGCTGCCTGCTCCCAGGCCCGTGCCACCGAGCTGAACCACACGGTGCGCCGTGCTGCGCGCCAGGGCCTGTGCATCGGTGTTGGCGCTGATGAACTCCACGCCCTGCACGCTGCGCGCAATCATGTGCTCGACGGCATTGCCACCGCCGCCGCCCACACCAATCACCTTGATCTGGGTACCCTGGTTGAAGTCTTCGGCTTCGATCATTTCAATGGTCATCTTGCAGCTCCTCTTTCATCAATTCTCAAATGGGTTTCAGGTTCTTGTCTGGAAACGGTGTCAATTTCGGGGACTCGCGGGCGGTGGCGGCCCAGCACTGCGCCAGCGCCCGCGCAGTCTTCGTTGCGGGCTGGCCCGCGAAAGCCACAAGGGGAAGTTCATGGTCAGAAGTTCCCCACGATGAAGTCCTTGAGTCGGCCAAAGACCGACTGCACAGCGCCGCCCTTGTGCGCCACCTTGAAACCCCGCAGCCGGGCCAGGCGTGCCTCTTCGAGCAGGCCCATCACCGTGGCGGCGCGCGGCTGGGCCACCATGTCGGCCAGCGCGCTGGAATACTTCGGAATGCCCCGGCGCACTGGCTTGAGGAAAATGTCTTCGCCCAGTTCCACCATGCCCGGCATGACCACGCTGCCGCCGGTGAGCACGATGCCCGAGGAGAGCACTTCCTCGTAGCCCGACTCACGGATGACCTGCTGCACGAGCGAGAAAATTTCCTCGACGCGCGGCTCGATCACACCCGCCAGCGCCTGCTTGCTGAGCATGCGCGGCCCCCGGTCGCCCAGGCCCGGCACCTCGACCTGTGCCTCGGGATCGGCCAGCAATTGCTTGGCAAAACCGCTTTCGACCTTGATGTCCTCGGCGTCCTTGGTGGGGGTGCGCAATGCCATCGCTATGTCGCTGGTGATGAGGTCACCCGCGATCGGAATGACGGCCGTGTGGCGGATTGCGCCACCGGTGAAGATGGCCACATCCGTGGTGCCCGCACCAATGTCCACCAATGCCACGCCCAGTTCGCGCTCGTCGTCCGTCAGCACGGCCTGGCTGCTGGCCAGCGGGTTGAGCAGCAGTTGCTCCACTTCCAGCCCACAGCGGCGCACGCACTTGATGATGTTCTCCGCTGCGCTTTGCGCGCCTGTCACGATATGCACCTTGGCCTCCAGGCGGATGCCGCTCATGCCGATGGGCTCCTTCACGTCCTGCCCATCGATCACGAACTCCTGCGGCTCCACCAGCAGCAATCGCTGGTCGCTGGAAATGTTGATGGCCTTGGCCGTTTCCACCACGCGCGCGACGTCGGCGGTGGTGACTTCCTTGTCCTTGACGGCTACCATGCCGCTGGAATTGATGCCCCGGATATGGCTGCCCGTGATGCCGGTATAGACCCGCTGGATCTTGCAGTCGGCCATCAGCTCGGCCTCTTTCAGCGCCTGCTGGATGCTTTGCACCGTGGCGTCGATATTGACCACCACACCGCGCTTGAGACCGTTGCTCGGCGCCACGCCCAAGCCTGCCAGCTTGAGTTCGCCGCCGGGCAACACCTCGGCCACCATGGCCATGATCTTGGCCGTGCCGATGTCCAGCCCTACCACCACATCTTTGTATTCTCTTGCCATATGCGTCTTGTGCCTTTTGTTCTGAGCGTGCCTGTCAGCGGCGCACGGTAGCGCCCTGCTGCCCCTCCAGCACCGTGGTCACCCCGCGCAGGCGCAGCGCGTAGCCGCTGCTGTGGCGCAGGTCTGCCGATTCCAGCGCGTCCGCGCGGCGCCCGTACTTGCCAGCCACTTGGGTGAGCGTGCGCACGAAGCGCTGCAGGCGCAGGGCCAGCTCTTCGTCGCTGCCTGCCCCCAGTTCGATCTCGGCTCCGCTGTCGAGCACCATGCGCCAGCTCCCCCGGCGGTTGAACTCCAGCACCTGGATGTCCCAGTCAAGTGGCTCCACGATGTGCTGCAGCTTCGCGTGCATTTGCAGCATCTGCGCCGAAGCCCCCTCGGGCCCGGCCAGGCGTGGCAACAGGTCGTATTCGGGATCGTCGGCGCTGGCATCAAACACCTCGCCAAAATCATTGACCATGGTGGTGCTGGATTCCGCGCCCCAGTGGGCCACCGGGCGGTGCTCTTCCAGCAACACACGCAGCGTGCCGGGGTACTGGCGCTGCACCTGCGCCTTGCGCACCCAGGGCACCTGCTCGAAGGCGGCGCGGGCGGCCTGCAGGTTCAGCGTGAAGAAATTGCCTGTCAGGCGCGGTGCCACGTTGGCCCGCAGGGTCACGGCACTGTGGTGCGTCACATCACCCTCCACCACCAGCCGCGTGATGGCAAAGGCGGGCAGGCGCATGAGCCAGGCCGCCAAGGCTGCCAGCAGCAGGGCGGCGCAGCCCATGAACAGGGCCGTGGCGGTCCAGTTCATGAGGCGCACATCCAGCGGTGCGGGCAGGGTTTGGTTCACGCCTGAACCTCCTGCGGCGGCGAGTCGAGCGCGGCGCTGGCCAGCAGGCGCAGGCACAGGTCTTCGTAGCTGATGCCTGCGGCGCGCGCCGACATGGGCACCAGCGAGTGGCCGGTCATGCCGGGGGACGTGTTCATCTCCAGCAGGAAGGGCTTGCGGTCGCTGGCGCGCACCATCAGATCCGCGCGCCCCCAGCCGCGGCAACCCAGCGCACGGTAGGCGGCCAGCACGATGCGCTGGATCTCGCGTTCCTCGGCCTCGGGTAGTCCACTGGGACACTGGTATTTCACGTCGTCGGTGAAGTACTTGTTCTGATAGTCGTACGCACCGTCCGGCGCATTGATGCGAATCACCGGCAGCGCCACGGCATCTGCGCCCTGGCCCAGCACCGGGCAGGTGACTTCCTCGCCTTCGATGAATTCTTCGCACAGCACGTCGGGGTCGTAGCGGGACGAAAGCAACACGGCTTCCTGCATGTCCGAACACCCCTGCACCTTGGTCACTCCGATGGACGAGCCCTCGCGCGGCGGCTTGACGATCAGCGGCAGGCCCAGCTCGTCGGGCACGGTGCGCACGGTTTCACGGTTCTGGCGCTCGGGCGCCAGCCAGACGTAGCGTGGCGTGGGCAGTCCCTCGGCCAGCCAGACGCGCTTGGTCATCACCTTGTCCATGGCAATGCTGGACGCCATGACGCCCGAACCGGTGTAGGGAATGCCCAGCAACTCCAGCGCGCCCTGCACCGAGCCGTCTTCCCCATGCCGCCCGTGCAGCGCGATGAAGCAGCGCGCATAGCCAGCGCGCTTGAGTTCGCACAGTTCGGTGTGCGCGGGGTCGAAGGCATGGGCGTCCACGCCGCGCGCGCGCAACGCCTGCAGCACACCCGCACCGGACATGAGCGAGACCTCGCGCTCAGCCGAGGTGCCGCCCATGAGCACGGCCACCTTGCCCAGCGCGGCCGGGGTGGGCAGAAGCTGCCCGGTGGTCTTGGCATCCATTGCGGTCATTGCGCTTTCTCCTCCTGCCCTCTTTGCTCTGTATTTAATAGCAACTCAACCAGTCTTCCCGGCATGTTGCCGATGGAGCCTGCGCCCATGCACAGCACCACATCGCCGTCCTGCGCCATGGCTGCGATGGCCTGGGGCAGATCAGCCACGTCCTCCACAAACAGGGGCTCCACACGCCCCGCCACGCGCAGCGCACGGGCCAGCGATCGACCGTCGGCAGCCACCACGGGCGCCTCGCCCGCGGCATAGACTTCGGTGAGCAGCACGGCATCGGCGCTGCCGATGACCTTGACGAAGTCCTCGAAGCAGTCGCGCGTGCGCGTGTAGCGGTGTGGCTGGAAGGCCAGCACCAGACGCCGCCCGGCAAAGGCTCCGCGCGCCGCCGCCAGCGTGGCCGCCATTTCCACAGGGTGGTGGCCGTAGTCATCGATCACGGTGAAGCGCCCGCCATCCTTGGCGGGCAGGTCGCCATAGCCCTGAAAGCGCCGCCCGACGCCCCGGAAGCTGGCCAACGCACGCAGCACGGCCTCGTCGGGAATGTTCAGCTCCACCGCCACGGCAATGGCCGACAGGGCGTTGAGCACGTTGTGCTCACCCGCCAGGTTGAGCACCACCTCCAGGTCGGGCAGCGTCACGCCATTGCGGCGCTGCACGGTGAAGTGCATCTGCGCCCCCACAGCCCGCACGTTGACGGCGCGCACCTGCGCGTCCTCCGAAAAACCGTAGCTCGTGATGGGGCAGGACACCTCGGGCACGATCTCGCGCACCGCCGGGTTGTCGATGCACAGAATGGCCGTGCCGTAGAACGGCATGCGGTGCAGGAAATCGACAAAGGCCTTTTTGAGCCGCGCGAAGTCGTGGCCGTAGGTCTCCATGTGGTCGGCGTCGATGTTGGTCACGACGGCCATCACGGGCAGCAGGTTGAGGAACGAGGCGTCGGATTCGTCAGCCTCGACCACGATGTAGTCGCCGCTGCCCAGCTTGGCGTTGGCCCCGGCACTGTTCAGGCGCCCGCCGATGACGAACGTGGGATCCAGTTCCCCCTCGGCCAGCACGCTGGTGACCAGGCTGGTGGTGGTGGTCTTGCCATGCGTGCCTGCAATGGCGATGCCGCGCTTGAGGCGCATGAGCTCGGCCAGCATGAGCGCCCTCGGCACCACGGGGATTTTCTTTTCGCGCGCGGCCAGCACCTCGGGGTTGTCGCTTTTGACGGCGGTGGAGGTGACCACCGCATCCGCCCCGGCAATGTGCGCTGCCGCATGCCCCACAAAGGTCTGCATGCCCAATCCCTGCAGGCGGCGCAACGTGGCACTGTCGGACAGGTCCGAGCCCGAAATGCGGTAGCCCAGGTTGAACAGCACCTCGGCAATGCCGCTCATGCCAGCACCCCCAATGCCGACGAAATGGATGTGGCGGATGGCGTGTTTCATAGAGCCTGTCCAAAGTCTTTTCGCGGCGCCCGCAAGGAAGCAAGAAGCCGCAATCTAGGCGCGTACCGCGGCCCATGCTGGTAGCCTGGGCAAGGTGCGCAACGACGAGTGCGGCTGCTTGCTGCCTTGCCCGAAGGGTTGCCCCGCAGAGGCAGCGCCTGCGGCGTTGCCCATCCTCGCCGCACACCAGTGCGGCTTGCGGCGGGCGCCTTGCATCCGCTGCCTCTGCGGGGCAACGGGCACCACGAAAAGACTTTGGACAGGCTCATGCGAGCTCCTCACACGCGGTCACCACCTCGCGGGTGGCGTTGATCTTTTGCATTGTTTTGGCCTTCAGCGCCCGTTCCATCAGCGCTGTACGCTCTGTATTTTGTAGCATTTCGGCCAGGCTTTGGGGAGAAAGATCGCGTTGTTGCACCAACCATCCACCCCCGGCCTGCACCAGGAACTGCGCGTTGGTGGTCTGGTGGTCGTCCACCGCTGCCGGAAACGGCACAAACACGGCGGCAGCGCCCACAGCGGCAATCTCGGTCACCGTGCTCGCGCCCGCGCGGCAGACGATGATGTCGGCCTGCGCGAAGGCGCTGGCCGTGTCTTCGATAAAGGGCGTCAGCTCGGCCTGCACACCGGCGGCCTCGTAGTTGGCGCGCAGTTGCTCGATCTGCGCCGCGCCACTTTGGTGTGTGACCACGGGGCGCCGGTCCGGCGGCATGAGCGCCAGCGCCTGCGGCACGATGTCGTTGAGCGCACGCGCCCCCAGGCTGCCGCCTACCACGAGCAGGCGCAGCGGCCCGGTGCGGCCCGCAAAGCGCTCTTGCGGCGCCTCCTGGCGCGTGAAGGCAGCGCGCAGCGGGTTGCCCACCCACTGGCCTTTCTTGAGCACCTCCGGAAAGGCCGTGAACACGCGATCGGCCACGCCCGCCAACACCTTGTTGGCCATGCCAGCCACCGAGTTCTGCTCATGCAGCACCAGCGGCTTGCCGGCCAGCACGGCCATCATGCCGCCCGGAAAGCTGATGTAGCCGCCCAGGCCCACCACCACATCCGGCTGCACCCGGCGCACCACGCACCAAGCCTGCCAGAAGGCGCGCAGCAGCCGCAGGGGCAGCAGCGCCAGCGTGACCAGGCCCTTGCCGCGCACACCGGAAAAGTCGATGGTCTCCAGCGCAAAACCATGCGGTGGCACGATGCGAGCCTCCATGCTGTCGGGTGCCCCCAGCCAGTGCACACGCCAGCCGCGCGCACGCAGCTCCTCGGCCACGGCCAGACCGGGGAAGATGTGGCCGCCGGTGCCTCCGGCCATGATGAGGGCGGTCTTGGCGCTCATACACGCCCTCCTCTCATCAGGCGCTTCGCGCCTGGCATTGCTGGCGCAATGCGCGGTTTGTTTTGGTGAAACAAACTGCTCATACGCGGCCTCCGCGCATCGAATACTGCGCATTCGGCAGCGCTGGCGCGCTGCAGCAGCCCGTTTTGGTGAAACAAACTGCTCATACGCGGCCTCCGCGCATGAGCAGCTTGTTTTCATAATCAACCCGCAACACCACCGCGAGCGCCACCAGGTTCATCAGGATGGCCGAGCCGCCATAGCTCATGAGGGGCAGCGTCAGCCCCTTGGTGGGCAATGCGCCCAGATTCACGCCCATGTTGATGAAGGCTTGGAAACCGATCCAGATGGCCACGCCCTGGGCCACCAGGCCTGCGAACACGCGGTCCAGCGCAATCGCCTGGCGGCCGATGTGCATGATGCGCCGCGTCATCCAGAGGAAGGCCACGATGAGCACCAGAACGCCCACCAGACCGAACTCCTCGCCGATCACCGCCAGCAGGAAGTCGGTATGTGCTTCGGGCAGCCAGTGGAGCTTTTCCACGCTGCCACCCAGGCCTACGCCAAACACTTCGCCACGGCCAAAGGCGATCAGTGCATGCGAGAGTTGGTAGCCCTTGCCCAGCGCGTGCTGCTCGCTGAAGGGGTCCAGATAAGCAAACACACGCTCGCGCCGCCAGGGCGAGCTGACGATCATCAGCGCGAATGCCGCCACCAGAATGGCCGCGATGAGGAAGAACATGCGCGCATTCACGCCGCCCAGGAACAGAATGCCCATGGCGATGACGGCCACCACCATGAAGGCGCCCATGTCGGGCTCGGCCAGCAACAGCACCCCGACCACCGCCACCGCCGCCCCCATGGGCAGCACGGCGCGGAAGAAGCGCTCCTTCACATCCATCTTGCGCACCATGTAGTCGGCGGCGTAGATGAGCACAGCGAACTTGGCCAGCTCCGACGGCTGGAAGCTGATGGGCCCCAGCGCCAGCCAGCGCCGCGCCCCGTTGACGACCTTGCCCACCCCCGGCACCAGCACCACGATCAGCATCAGCAGGGCCGCCCCAAAGAGCCAGGGGGCCAGCCGCTCCCAGGTGCGCATGGGCATCTGGAACGCCAGCAGCGCCGCCACGAAACCCATCACCAGGTAGAACGCGTGGCGCGTGAGGAAATGGGTGGGCGCGTAGTTGGAAAAGCGTGGGTTGCCCGGCAGCGCGATGGACGCCGAATACACCATCACCAGTCCCCAGGACAACAGGGCCACCACCACCCACAGCAAGGCCTGGTCAAAACCCAGCACGCTGGCGGGGGTGGCCGTGGTCTGGCGGTACTCGGTACCGCCCACGCGTACGGGCAGTACATCGGCCGCCTGGCTGCGCGCGCTGCCCAGCCACTGCGTCAGGCGCTGCCATGGATTGCTTGGGGTGCGTGTGGCCGCGTTGCTCATACGCCGCCTCCCAAGTCCTGGCCTGCGTCCTGCGCCAAAGCCTGCACGGTATCGACAAACACCTGCGCACGGTGCGCATAGTCGCGGAACATGTCCAGGCTGGCGCAGGCGGGCGAAAGCAGCACCGCATCACCCGCATGGGCACGCTGTGCGGCCCAGTGCACGGCATCGGGCAGCGTGGCGCAGTCGTGCAAGGCAATGCCCGTGTCCTGCAGCGCGGTGCGAATGGCCGGTGCATCGCGCCCGATCAGCACTGCCGCGCGGGCGTAGCGCGCCATGGGCGCGGCCAGCGGGCTGAAGTCCTGGCCTTTGCCGTCGCCACCCAGAATGACGACCAGGCGCCGCTCGGGCCCCAGCCCATTGAGGGCGGCCACCGTGGCACCCACATTCGTGCCCTTGCTGTCGTCGAAGAATTCGACCTCGTTCACCGTGCCCACCGGCTCGACCCGGTGCGGCTCGCCCCGGTATTCGCGCAGGCCATACAGCATGGCCGAGAGCGGGCAACCCGCTGCCTGCGCCAGCGCCAGTGCCGCCAGGGCATTGGTGGCGTTGTGGCGCCCGCGGATGCGCAAGGCGTCGGCGGGCATCAGGCGCTGGATGTGCAGCTCCTCCTCGGCGTTCTTGCTGCGGCGCAGGGTTTCGTCGGCCTCTTGCGCGCGCACCAGCCAGGCCATGCCGTTGACGACCTCGATACCGAAATCGCCCGGACGCTGCGGCATGTCTGCGCCAAAGGTCACATGGGCGCGGTGCTGCGGCTTTTGCAGCCTCTGCTTCACTGGCGGCGGCAGCATCTGCATCACCAGCGCATCGTCGCGGTTGAGCACCATCAGCGCCTGCTCGCCAAAGATGCGTGCCTTGGCCGCGGCGTAGGCGGCCATGTCGCCGTGCCAGTCCAGGTGGTCCTGCGTGACGTTGAGCACGGCTGCGGCCGTGGGCTCGAAGCCGCGCACGCCGTCCAGCTGAAAGCTCGACAGCTCCAGCACCCAGGCCTCAGGCAACTGGCCGGCGTCGATGCGCTCGGCCAAGGTATCCAGCAGCGTGGGGCCGATGTTGCCTGCCACCGCCACCGACTTGCCCGCGTGCGCCACCAGCTTGCCGGTGAGCGAGGTCACCGTGGTCTTGCCGTTGGTGCCGGTGATGGCCAGCACGGCAGGCGCGTAGCCATGGGCCGCACGCAGCGCGAGCAAGGCCGCAGAATACAGGTCAATTTCGCTTCCAACGCTTATTCCACGGGCGCCAGCAGCTATAAAAACAGGAGCAATCACTTGCGGAGCCAGGCCGGGCGAGCGATACACCGCGCTGAAGTTTGCACCGTCGAGCAAGCTCGCATCAAAGGCTCCAGCCACAAAACGCACCTGGGGCAGCTCGGCGCGCAATTGCGCCAGCTGCGGCGGTGCCTCGCGCGTGTCGGCCACCGTCACCTGGGCACCGCAGCGCGCACACCAGCGCGCCATGGCCAGGCCCGATGCGCCCAAGCCCAGCACCAGCACCTCCTGGTCCTGCAAGGGCTTGCTGCCCTCCAGGGGCCAGCTTGCCGGTACGGGGTCGGGTGCGGCGGGCGGCTCCTCGGCGGTGGGTTCGGGTGCCGCGGGTTCGACGGCCTCGGCGCCCGGGTCGGACACCGGGGTCTCGGCAAAGATGCGCGCCACAAAAGCTGCGGCCTCGCGCGCGGCGTCCAGGGTTTGGGGCAGCTCGTGCTGGGGCGCCGGGGCCACCACCGCGGGCGCAGCGCCACTGCTCCCCTGATCCGCTGCAGCGGACTCAGCAGGCATGGCCGGTGCGCCAGCCTCATCTTCCGCAGGCTGGGGCAGCGCCAAGGGCGTGCCTTCGGCGGTGGGGGGGAGGTGCTCGTCCAGCGGGTTCATCGCAGCTTCAGGGTGGACAGGCCGATGAGGCACAGCAGCATGGTGATGATCCAGAAACGCACGACCACCTGCGTCTCCTTCCAGCCGCTCTTCTCGAAATGGTGGTGCAGCGGCGCCATCTTGAGCAGACGCCGGCCTTCGCCGTACTTGCGCTTGGTGTACTTGAACCAGCTCACCTGCAGCATGACCGACAGCGCCTCGACCACAAAGATGCCGCCCATGATGGCCAGCACGATTTCCTGGCGCACGATGACGGCAATGGTGCCCAGGGCACCGCCCAGCGCCAGCGCGCCCACATCGCCCATGAACACCTGGGCCGGGTGGGTGTTGAACCACAGGAAGGCCAGGCCCGCACCCGCCATGGCGGCACAGAAGATGAGCAGCTCACCCGCGCCCGGAATGTGCGGGAAGAACAGGTACTTGGAATACACCGAGCTACCTGCCACGTAGGCAAAAACGCCCAGCGCCGAGCCCACCATGACCACCGGCATGATGGCCAGGCCGTCCAGGCCGTCCGTCAGGTTGACCGCGTTGCTGGAACCCACGATCACCAGGTAGGTAAGGATGACGAAGCCCAGCACGCCCAGCGGGTAGCTCACTTCCTTGAAGAACGGCACCAGCAGGCCCGCCTTGGGCGGCAAGCTGACATCAAAACCCGAACTGACCCACGTGAAGAACAGCTCCAGCACCTTGAGGTTGGAGCTTTCGGAAATGCTGAACACCAGGTACAGCGCCGCCGCCAGCCCGATGAGCGACTGCCACAGGTACTTCTCGCGCGAAGGCATGCCGTTGGGGTCTTTGTAGACCACCTTGCGCCAGTCGTCGGCCCAGCCGATGGCACCAAAACCCAGCGTGACGATGAGCACGATCCACACAAAGCGGTTGGACAGATCGGCCCACAGCAGGGTGGCAATGGCAATGGCCAGCAGGATCAGCACTCCGCCCATGGTGGGCGTGCCACTTTTGACATGGTGCGTTTCCATGCCGTTGGTGCGGATGGGCTGGCCGATCTTCAGTGCCGTCAGGCGCCGGATCACCGCAGGCCCTGCGAGCAGGCCGATGAGCAGCGCCGTCATCGCACCCAGCACGGCACGCAGCGTGAGGTACTGGAACACGCGCAAAAAGCCCAGCTCGGGCGACAGGCCTTGCAGCCATTGGGCCAGCCACATCAGCATGGTGCACCTCGACCGGTTTCAATGCGTCGTGCCATGGTCGGCCTCCTGCGCCGCAGCGGCGGCTTGCGCGGTGGAGGTCAATGCCTCCACCACCTGTTCCATCTTCATGAATCGCGATCCCTTCACCAGCACGCTGCCCACCTCGGGCAGCGCCTGCCGCACCGCTGCCAACAGCGATGCCATGTCGTCAAAATGCGTGGCCGTGCCAAAGGCCTGCGCGGTGTGCCGCGACAGCGTGCCCAGCGCGTACAGCCGCTCGATGCCGCGTGCACGCGCATGGCCCCCGGCCTCGGCGTGGAACTGCGGCCCCTGGTCGCCCACCTCGCCCATATCGCCCAGCACCAGCAGGCGCGGCGCGGGCAGTTCGGCCAGCACCTCGATGGCGGCGTGCATGGAGTCCGGGTTGGCGTTGTAGCTGTCGTCCACCACGGTGACGGTGCGCTCGCCGCAGCGCACACCCAGCGCACGCGAACGGCCCTTGACCGGCGCGAACGCGCTCAGGCCGCGCGCAATGGCGTCCAATGGCACGCCCGCCGCCAATGCGCAGGCTGCGGCGGCCTGGGCGTTGGTCACGTTGTGGCGGCCCGCAATGTGCAGCGCACATTCCAGCGGCCCTTGCGGCGTGGCCAGGATGACCTGCCAGGCGCCGCCCTGCCACTGGGCCTGTGTGCAGCGCACATCGGCCTGCGCACCACCAAAGGTGATGCAACGCCGCCCCGCCGCCAGGTGCTGCCACAGCGCGGTGTAGGCATCGCCCGCCGGAAACACGGCCACGCCGTCTTCGGGCAGCGCGGCCAGCACCGAGCCGTTTTCTTCGGCCACGGCCTGCACGGTGTGCATGAATTCCAGGTGCTCGCGCTGCGCGTTGTTCACCAGGGCCACGGTGGGCTGGGCAATGCGTGCCAGCAGGGCGATCTCGCCGGGGTGGTTCATGCCCAGCTCGACCACGCCCACGCGGTGCGAGGCGTTCAGGCGCAGCAGGGTTTGCGGTACGCCGATGGCGTTGTTGAGGTTGCCGCGCGTGGCAAACGCGGCATCCTGCGCGTGCGCCTGCAGGATGGCGGCAATCATCTGTGTGACCGTGGTCTTGCCATTGCTGCCGGTGACCGCGATCAGGGGCAGGTTGAACTGCGCACGCCACGCAGCAGCCAGGTGGCCCAGGGCCTGCAGGCTGTCGGGCACTTCGATGCCCGGCAGCCCGGCGGCCTGCAGGCCGCGCTCGGCAAGGGCGGCCACGGCGCCGCTGGCGCGGGCCTGGGCCAGAAAGTCGTGGGCGTCAAATCGCTCACCGCGCAGGGCCACGAACAGATCGCCCGGCTGCAGGGTGCGCGTGTCCGTGTGCACGCGGTCCAGGGGCGTGGCGCCATCGCCCACCAGGCGTGCACGCGGCTCGCGTGACTGGATCCAGGCGAAAACCTGCTGCAAGGTCATGCCCGTCATGGGGTGCCTCCTCGGCGCTGGAGTGCTGTGATGGCTTGTGCCATGTCCGAGAATGGCTGTCGCACGCCCGCCGTTTCTTGATAGTCCTCGTGGCCCTTGCCTGCGATGAGCACCACATCGCGCGCATCGGCCTCTTGCAGGGCCAAACCAATGGCGGCAGCGCGGTCCGGTTCGGCGCGCACGGTTTCCCCGGCAATGGTGCCCAGCAGGATCTGGTGCAGGATGTCGGCAGGCCGCTCGCTGCGCGGGTTGTCGCTGGTCACCACGACCCAGTCGGCGTGACGCTGCGCAATGCCGCCCATCAGCGGGCGCTTGCCCGCGTCGCGGTCGCCACCGCAGCCAAACACGCACCAGAGCTGGCCGCCACGCTCTTGCGCCAACGGTCGCAGGGCTTGCAGGGCCTGCTGCAGGGCGTCGGGGGTGTGGGCGTAGTCCACGGCCACCAGCGGTTGGCCGGGATGCACGATGCGCTCCATGCGGCCCGGCACGGGCTGCAACTGTTCGCAGGCACGCACGGCCTGCTCCAAGGGCACGCCCAGGGCGCGCTGCGCGGCAATCACGCCCAGCAGGTTGGAGACGTTGTAGCTGCCGATCACCTGCGTTTGCAGCATCAGGCTGCGTTCCCCTTCGCACACACAAAAACGCAGGCCGCCCTCACCCAGCGTGACCTCGGTGGCGCTCAGGCGGGCGGCCGTGTGCTGCGAGAGGCTCCACAGGTCGATGCCACGCCCCTGCAAGGCTGCATGCAGGGCGGCACCCTGGGGGTCGTCGATGTTGATGGCAGCGGCACGCAGGCCAGGCCAGTCGAACAGCGCGGCCTTGGCCTGCCAGTAGGCCTCCATGCTGGCGTGATAGTCCAGGTGGTCTTGCGTGAAGTTGGTGAACACCGCCACGGGAATGCGCGTGCCCACCAGCCGGTGCTCGGCCAGGCCGATGGAGGAGGCCTCGATGGCGCACGAGCGCGCACCGGCATCGGCAAACTGCCGGAAGGCGCGCTGCAGCAGCACAGGGTCTGGCGTGGTCATGCCCGTGGACTCCAGGCGCCCGGCAAGCCCCACACCCAAAGTACCCACCAGGGCACATGGGCCAAGCGCTGAATGCTCCTGATTCGATAGTGCCTGCGCCAACCACCAGGTGGTGCTGGTCTTGCCGTTGGTGCCCGTGACGGCCACCACCTTCAGCGCCTGGCTGGGCTGGCCGAACCAGGCGGCAGCGATGTCGCCGGTGGCCTGCTTGAGGCGGGGCAGCGCGGCGATGTCGTCGCCCGCAAAGGCGTAGGGCAGCACGCCCTCATGCTCGACCAGGCAGGCCGTGGCGCCGCGCACCAGGGCGTCGCGCACATGGGCACGGCCGTCGGTGGCAGCGCCGGGCCAGGCGATGAAGCCATCCCCCGGCGCGATGCGGCGGCTGTCGGTGTGCAGCGTGCCGGTGACGCGCGCGCGCAGCCACTGCACGGCCTCGTGGAAATCGGTCAGGGTGCGGATCACAGCGGCTCCTCCACCACCTCGGCCACGATCTGCGGCTTGACGTCCATGTCGGGCTGCACGCCCATCATGCGCAGCGTCTGCTGCACCACTTCGCTGAACACGGGTGCTGCCACCGCACCGCCGTAGTACACGCCGTTGCTGGGCTCATCGATCATCACCGCGACGATGATGCGTGGCCGGTCGATGGGCGCCATGCCGGTGAACCAGGCACGGTACTTGTTGGTGGCGTAGCTCTTGCCCACCTGCTTGCGCGCGGTACCCGACTTGCCGCCCACGGAGTAGCCCAGGGTCTGCGCCTTCTGGCCCGTGCCACCTGGGCCCGCGGCCATCTGCAGCATCTTGCGCACGGCGTCGGCCGTCTTGGGCGAGAACACGGGCACGCCCACGACCGGTTCGCTGCTCTTGAGCATGGTGGCCGGGATGATCTGCCCCTGGTGCGCAAACACGGTGTAGGAACGCGCCATCTGGAACAGGCTGGCCGAGAGACCATAGCCATAGGACATGGTGGCCTGCTCGATGGGGCGCCAGGTCTTGTACGGGCGCAGGCGACCGCTCACCACGCCGGGGAACCCGAGCTGGGGTTTTTGCCCGAAACCGGCGGCCGAGAAGGTTTCCCACATCTCGCGCGCGGGCATCTGCATGGCGATCTTGGTGGTGCCCACGTTGCTGGACTTCTGGATCACACCCTCCACGGTGAGTGCGCCGTAGTTGTGCGTGTCCGAAATGGTCGATCCGGTGATGGTCAGACGCCCTGGCGAGGTATCGATGACCGTCTGGGGCCGCACGCGCCCGGTCTCCAGTGCCAGCGCAATGGTGAAGGGCTTCATGGTCGAGCCGGGCTCGAAGGTGTCGGTCAGCGCGCGGTTGCGCAGCTGCTCGCCCGAGAGGTTCTGGCGCTTGTCGGGAGCGTAGCTGGGGTAGTTGGCCAGGGCCAGCACCTCGCCCGTCACGGCATCGAGCACCACCACGCTGCCCCCCTTGGCCTTGTGCGCCTGCACCTGGTCGCGCAGCTTCTGGTAAGCAAAGAATTGAACTTTGCTGTCGATGGACAACTGCATGTCGCGCCCATCGACCGGCGGGCTGATCTCTCCCACGCCATCGACCACGCGGCCCAGGCGGTCCTTGATCACGCGGCGTGAGCCCGGCTTGCCGGCCAGCAGGTCATTGAAGGCCAGCTCCATGCCCTCCTGGCCCTTGTCCTCGACGTTGGTGAAGCCCACCACATGGGCTGCGGCCTCGCCCTCGGGGTACTCGCGCTTGTATTCCTTGCGCAGGTAGATGCCCTTGATGCCCAGGGCCACGATCTGCTGGCCCAGGTCCCAGTCGAGCTGGCGCTTGATCCAGACGAAGGTCTTGTCCTCGTCGGCCAGCTTGCCCATCAGGTCCTTGAGCGGCATGCCCATGAGCCGGGCGAGTTCCTTGAGCTTGGCGCGCACCTGGGGATCGTCGTGCGCAACGTCCTCGGGAATGGCCCAAATGCTGGCCGCAGGCACGCTGGAGGCCAGGATGAGACCATTGCGATCCAGGATGCGCCCCCGGTTGGCGGGCAGCTCCAGCGTCCGCGCAAAGCGCACCTCGCCCTGGCGCTGGAAGAATTCGTTGCCCACCACCTGCACGTAGGCCGCGCGCAGGCCCAGGCCCACAAAGCCCAGGGCGATCATGCCCACGATGAACTTGCTGCGCCAGACCGGCGTCTTGCTGGCCAGCAGCGGGCTGGTGGCGTACAACACACTGCGGCTCATCGCTGCACCTCGGATGCGGCCGGTGTGGGCAGGGGATTCACCACGTACTGCGTGATGGCCGGCGTGGCCGTGCGCATCTGCAGGCGCGCACGCGCAAGCTGCTCCACCCGCAGCGGCGTGGCCTGGGCGCGCTTTTCCACCTGCAGACGCTGCTGCTCGGTTTCCAGGCGCCGCGCCTCGGCGTTGGCGCGGTCCAGCTCGGTATAAAGCTGGCGCGATGCGTACTGCGTGTGCACCAGGTACAGCGCACTGGCAATCACCGCAAGCAGCAGTGCGATGTTCAGGCGCGTCATGCCGGCACCTCGGTACGCTCGGCCACGCGCATCACGGCGCTGCGCGCGCGTGGGTTGGCCGCCACCTCGGCGGCACCGGGCTTGATGCGCGCCAGCGCCTTGAGCCGCATGGGTTGCGGCGCGGCAAAGGGGGCACGGCGGTCGTACACCTCCTTGGAGTGCTGCGCGATGAACTGCTTGACGATGCGGTCCTCCAGCGAGTGGAAGCTGATGACGACCAGCCGCCCGCCAGGCCGCAGCACCGACAGGCTGGCCTCTAGCGCCTGTTGCAGCTCTTCAAGCTCGGCGTTGATGAAAATCCGAAGAGCTTGAAATGTGCGCGTTGCAGGGTTCTGGCCCGGCTCGCGGGTTTTGACCGCGCCAGCCACGAGGTCGGCCAGTTCTGCGGTGGATGCAACAGGACCCCGTTCCTGCCGCCGAGCAACAATCGCCTTTGCAATGGGGCCAGCAAACCGTTCTTCACCGTATTCACGTATCACCTCCGCAATCTGCCCTACTTCGGCACTGGCCAGCCACTCGGCCACGCTTTGTCCGCGCGTGGTGTCCATGCGCATGTCCAGCGGGCCATCGAAACGGAAACTGAAACCCCGTTCGGGGGTATCGATCTGGGGCGAACTCACGCCGAGGTCCATCAGCACGCCAGCGGCGCTGCCGACCGGCAGGTCGGCCAGATGGCGAAAACCTTCATGCCGAATGGAAAAACGCGCATCCTGGATGCGCGCTGCTTCTTGGATGGCTTCGGGGTCCTTGTCGAAGGCCAGCAGACGCCCCTGGGGCGAGAGCCGTGAGAGGATGCGCCGCGAATGCCCTCCGCGCCCGAAAGTGGCATCGACCCACTGGCCCGCAGGCGCGTCGCCCGCGCCCGCCAGGAGCGCATCGACCGCTTCGTCCAGCAGTACGGTGGTGTGTGCAGCCGTGGTGGTCAAGCGCGCCTCAGAAAGAGAAGTCCTTGAACACATCGGGCATGTCGCCCTGCATGGCCTGCGCCTCCTGGGCGTCATAGGTGGCCTTGTCCCACAGCTCGAAGTGCTCGCCCATGCCCAGCAGCATGGCGTCCTTGGTGATGCCCGCGGCTTGGCGCAGTTCGGGCGAGATGAGCACGCGGCCGGTGGCGTCCATGTCCACGTCCATGGCGTTGCCCAGGAAGATGCGCTTCCACCACTGGGCCGACATGGGCAGCGCCGCAATGCGCTCGCGGAACTTCTCCCACTCGGGGCGAGGAAACACCATGAGGCAGCCGTGCGGATGCTTGGTGATGGTGAGCTGGCCGGCGGCGGTGGCGCTCAGGACGTCACGGTGCCGGGTCGGCACAGAAAGCCGACCCTTCGCATCCAGACTGAGCGAAGACGCCCCTTGAAACACTGCACCGACCCCTTGCTGTTGATTGAATCCATTGCCGGCTTGCCACAGACCGGAAATGGCACTTTTCACCACCTAATTGCACTTTTTTGCACTGTAGCAGGAAAAGCAGCGTTCGCAACAGGGTTTGCAACAACTTCTTGCAATGAAATCAAGGACTTAGGCGCTGTTTTGCATGTGCATGTCAGGCAAAAAACCTTTTACACAAAGCAGTTAGACGCGCCAATGAAAGTAACACCTGAGGCATGTGGACAGTCTGCCTTTTTGCAGCATTCCAAAGACAGAGGCCGCCCGCTCCCCCAAGGGAACGGGCGGCCCGCACCGAAAAGGCACTTAGAACGTGTTCGTGATCTTACAAAATGAAGCGCGAAAGGTCTTCGTCCTGCGACAGCGCCTGCAGGCGCGCATCGACGTAGGCTGCGTCGATGGCCACCGTCTGGCCCGCTCGGTGCGCGGCGTCAAAGCTCACCTCGTCGAGCAAACGCTCCATCACCGTGGACAGGCGGCGCGCGCCGATGTTCTCGGTGCGTTCGTTGACCTCGAAGGCAATGTGCGCCAGGCGGGTGATGCCTTCGGGCGTGAACTCCAGCGCCACGCCCTCGGTGGCCAGCAGCGCCTGGTACTGGCGCACCAGCGAGGCGTGCGTCTGCGTGAGGATGGCTTCAAAGTCCTGCACCGAAAGCGAGTCGAGCTCCACGCGGATCGGAAAGCGCCCCTGCAACTCGGGAATCAGGTCGCTGGGCTTGGCCAGGTGGAAAGCTCCGGAGGCAATGAACAGGATATGGTCGGTCTTGACCATGCCGTACTTGGTGTGCACCGTGGTGCCTTCCACCAGCGGCAGCAGGTCGCGCTGCACGCCCTGGCGTGACACATCGGCGCCGCTGCTCTCCTGGCGCGCGGCCACCTTGTCGATCTCGTCGATGAACACGATGCCGTTCTGCTCGGCGCTGAGCAGGGCGCGCTGCTTGATCTCTTCCTCGTTGACCAGCTTGGCCGCCTCTTCCTCGACGAGCTGGCGCCGGGCTTCGGCAATGCTGAGCTTGCGCGTCTTGCGCTTGCCCTGCCCGATCTGGCTGAACATGCCGCGCAGCTGCTCGGCCATGTCCTCCATGCCCGCTGGGCCCATGATTTCGAGCTGTGGGCGGGCCTCGGCCAGGTCGATCTCGATTTCCTTGTCGTCGAGTTGGCCCTCGCGCAGCTTCTTGCGGAACACCTGGCGTGCGGTGCTGTCGGGCGGCGGCTCGCTGCCGGGCGTGCGCGCCACGGGGATGAGCACGTCCAGGATGCGCTCCTCGGCCGCGTCTTCGGCGCGCGTGCGCACCTGGCGCGTCTGCACCTCGCGCTCCTGCTTGACGGCCACTTCCATCAGGTCGCGGATGATGGTGTCCACGTCCTTGCCCACATAGCCCACCTCGGTGAACTTGGTGGCTTCGACCTTGATGAAGGGCGCATCGGCCAGGCGCGCCAGGCGGCGCGCGATTTCGGTCTTGCCCACGCCCGTGGGGCCGATCATGAGGATGTTCTTGGGCGTGATCTCATGGCGCAGCGGCTCCTGCACCTGCTGGCGGCGCCAGCGATTGCGCAGCGCAATGGCCACGGCCCGCTTGGCCTTGGACTGGCCGACGATGTGGCGGTCCAGTTCGGAGACGATTTCCTGGGGGGTCATGGAAGACATGGAGAGAAATTCCAATCAAATAGGCACATAGCGCTTATAAAATAAGCGCAGACAGCTATTATTTTGATAGCAAACGAAATTCCCTTAAAGGGTTTCAATCGTGTGGTGCATGTTGGTGTAGATGCACAGTTCACCGGCAATGGCCAGGGACTTGCGCACGATGTCTTCGGCGCCCAGTTCGGTGTTGGTCAGCAGCGCCTTGGCGGCCGAATGGGCATAGGCGCCTCCCGAACCGATGGCCACGATGCCTTGTTCGGGCTCCAGCACGTCGCCGTTGCCGGTGATGATGAGGGAGGCCTCGCGGTCGGCCACGGCGAGCATGGCCTCCAGGCGGCGCAGCACGCGGTCGGTGCGCCAGTCCTTGGTCAGCTCGATGGCGGCGCGCACCAGGTGGCCCTGGTGCTTGTCCAGCTTGGCTTCAAAGCGTTCGAACAGCGTGAAGGCGTCGGCCGTGGCGCCGGCAAAGCCCGCCAGCACCTTGCCATGGTGCAGCTTGCGCACCTTGCGCGCCGTGCCCTTGACGACGATATTGCCCAGCGTGACCTGGCCGTCGCCGCCAATGGCCACCTGCACGCCCTGCGGGGTTTGGCGGCGCACGCTGAGGATGGTGGTTCCGTGGAACACCGGGGATTCGTTGGATGCGGTCATAGGGCGCTTAGGTGGGGGCGCCCACCGTCAATACAAGTCAGTTTTTAGTGGTGAAGCCGCTTCCAGTGCCGCGTGACACTGGCACACCCCAGACCAAGGCTCCCGCGCAAGGGCCGCCCCGCCGCGCCGGGAGCGTCCCCCCTCCCGAATCGCGCAGCGATTCGAGAGAGGGGGGAAGGCCCGAAGGGCCTCAGGGGGGAGTACGCTAATTCTTCCGCGGCAGCACCCAGGCATGCTCGTTGACACCGAGCACGTTGAACAGCACCGCCACCAGGCGGTGCAGGTTGTGGAACTGCACTTCGCGCCCCTGGGCCTGCTGCTGGGCCGCCCAGTTGAGCACCGAGCCCGCAGCGGTGAAGTCGATGCGGATGAGCTTGTCGCACGGGATGGCCAGCGGCTGGCCCGCAGGCACATGGTCCTGCATGCCTTCGAGCAGGTGGGTGGCGTCGCCCTCGATATGGCCGGTCAGCCCGGCCAGCGCAGGCACCGAATCGCCAAAACCCGTGAGCGGCGCCGGGGTGGTGCTGTCTTTCCAGTGCGGCCGCGCAACCAGATCCTGGGCCGGGGCGGGCGCAGGCGCGACCTCGGGGGTGGAATCGTCGCTGTAGCCGCACAGCGGGTTGGCCCAGGAGGGAGGCGACACTTCGTAGGTGACGCAGTAATCCAAGGCCACCATTTCGAACTCGTCGGCCTGGCCCATGAAGCGCAACATCGCCATGCGCAGGCGCCACCATTCCGGGTTGGTCTCGCGGTTACCCGACTGGGTGCACTCCTGCAGCAAGGTCAGCAGCGCTTGCGAGCCCGTGAACACAAACTGCCCCTTCATGTCCGCCCAGCGGGTGAACTCGTTGGCCAATGCGGTCAGCGCCGTGTCTTCAATGGACTTGAGCCGCGTCCAGGTCAGGGTCCAGGGCGAGGCCGAGCGATTGATGGATGCCTGCAACGCAGCCACCGACTGCAGCGTCATGGCGGCCGGTGCATTCCAGCTGAATTCACGCTGGGGCACTGCGGTGGCCTCTGCCTTCACGGCAGCCTGCAGGCCCAATTGTTCGGGGATAGAAAACCACAGCGGCGCAGAGCGCGCAAAGCGCCCGGCAAAGTCGATGGCCAGCGCGTCAAAACGGTCCTGCTGGCCTGTGGCGCGGTACAGGTCGAACAGCGTCATCCAGATCTCGAACTGGGCATCGGCTTCGTCGGCGCTGTGGCGCTCCAGCACTTCCAGCAGGCCCGCCTCTGCGCCCGCGTAATCGCCGTTGGCAAAGCGGATGGCGGCTTCTTCGAGGTCGGGTTCGTGCACGAATTTCTCCAAGGCCGGTGCGGCCGGTGGTGCCGAGGTACCTGCCCCCCCCATGTTCCATGTGGCCGCATCGGGCTCCTCCAGCGGCAGGGAGGTTTCCTGTGCGGCCAGGCTGTCGCCCGCGAACAGCGGCTCGGGCGCCGTGCGTGCGGGAGGGGTGGGTGGCAGAGCCAGGGGAGCCGTCGGGGCGTAGGCATTGGGGTGGGCCGGCACGGTGGTCGCGTCTGCCAGGGCATCGCCCGCCTGCACAGGGGCCGCACCTTCGGGGTTGTCACCCGCCTGTTTGCTCTTCCACCACTGCATGGACATCTGCGCCTCGATCTCGTCGATCTTCTTGATCGTGACGGCACGCTCGCCAGGCGAGGTGAGGCTGCTCTGGAAGAACGAGGGTCGGGCCGCCGGATCGGCCGTGCGCTGGCCGCTCAGGGCATCGCGCTGGCGCAGTTTGCGCAGCTGATCGAATTCACGGCGGCGCACAAAGTCGTTGCGCCGCTTGCGCTCGATCATCTCCTTGAGCATCTGCTTGCTGTACTGGCTCTCCTTGTCGTCCTGGATGGAGTCCAGCTCCGACCAGTTGACCGTGGGGTTGCGCACGAAACGCACCACCTTGGACAGGAGGCCACCGCCGGAGGAGGGGTTGTCTTCCTTGCTCATGATGGCTTGCGTACTGCGCGGCAGAGGCTCAAAAGGAGTTCCCCGTCAATCACCAAACATCTTTTGCTTGAGCTCGCGGCGCTGCTGCGCTTCCAGCGAGAGCGTGGCCGTGGGTCGGGCCAGCAGGCGGCCCACGCCAATGGGTTCGCCGGTTTCGTCGCAGTAACCGTAGTCGCCAGCGTCGATGCGCGAGATGGACTGCTCGATCTTCTTGAGCAGCTTGCGCTCGCGGTCACGGGTGCGCAGCTCCAGGGCGTGTTCTTCTTCGATGGTGGCACGGTCTGCCGGGTCGGGCACGACCACGGTGTCCTCACGCAGGTGCTCGGTGGTTTCACCTGCGTTGTTGTGCATGTCCTGCTTGAGTTGCACCAGCTTGCGGCGGAAATAGGCCATCTGGACGTCGTTCATGTACTCGCTGTCGGGCATGGCGAGGATGTCGGCGTCGGTCAGTTCCTCCAAGGGCTTGGTCTTCCAGTGGTTGGCCAGCTTGGGGTCCTTTTTGGGGGCCGCAGCACGCGGGGCTTGCAGGGTGGTGGGCATGGTATTCGTGTAACTCGCTTTGGCAGCCGTCGAAGCGACAGACTGCTGAATGGATGGTACGGTCAATTGGGCCAGGCGGGAAGAAGGCCGAGCACTGCGCACGGGCAAGCCGTCAGGCGACGCTGGAGCCGCCTTGGCGCTGACTTTTGCCGGGGCCGGTGAGGCCGCGGTGGAAGACGCCTTTGCAGGGGCCTTGGGTTTGCTGGGTGCAGCGTTCACGTCCTGTCTCCTCGCGGTACGGGCTTCCCGCTTCGGTGGCGGTGCGGCGCCACCTGCGGGAGGTTTGATCGTAGTATGCCCTTGGCTTTACCGGGGCGCGATTGTATAGGCACTGTCTTGCTTGGGGGCAGGCGTTGTGCATTCCCCACACCGCTGGCGCTGCATCAGGCGACCAGGCACTGGTCCAGGCCCTGCTCCAGAATGTCGCGCGGCAGCTCGATGCCGATGAACACCATCTTGCTCTGGCGCTTCTCGCCCTCGGCCCACTGCGGCCCCAGGTCGCTGCCCATGAGCTGGTGCACGCCCTGAAAGATGACCTTGCGCTCAGTGCCCTTCATGTGCAGCACGCCCTTGTAGCGCAGCATGCGCGGGCCGTAGATGTTGACGATGGCGCCCAGAAAGTCTTCCAGCTTGGCCGGGTCAAAGGCACGCTCGGCGCGATAGACAAAGCTCTTGACGTCGTCATCGTGGTGATGGTGGCGGCCATGCTGGTGCGAGGGGTGGTTGCAGTGCTCGCCATGCGCATGGTCGTGGTGATGGTGGTGCCCGTGGTCATGGCCATGCTCGCACTGCCCATGGTCATGGTCGCAGTGGCTGTGGTCGTCCTCTTCCTTGAGGAAATCGGGGTCGATGTCCAGCTTGGCGTTGAGATTGAAACCGCGCAGGTCCAGCACCTCGGACAGCGGCACCTCGCCAAAGTGCACCGCCTTGATCGGCGCACGCGGGTTCATGTGCTTGAGGCGGTGGATGAGCGCGTCCACTTCTTCGGCGCTGACCAGGTCGGTCTTGGACAGAAAGATCTGATCGGCAAAGCCCACCTGGCGGCGCGCCTCCTGGCGATCGTCGAGCTGCTGCTGGGCATGCTTGGCGTCCACCAGGGTGAGGATGGAGTCCACCAGGTAGGTTTCGGCGATCTCGTCGTCCATGAAGAAAGTCTGCACCACCGGGCCGGGGTCGGCCAGACCCGTGGTCTCGATGACCACGCGGTCAAAAGCCAGCATGCCTTTGCGGCGCTTGGCAGCCAGCAATTGCAGGGTTTCGCGCAGGTCTTCGCGGATGGTGCAGCAGATGCAGCCATTGCTCATCTGCACGATCTGCTCCTCGCTGTCGGTCACGAGGATGTCGTTGTCGATGTTCTCCTCACCGAACTCGTTTTCGATGACGGCGATCTTCTGGCCGTGGACTTCGGACAGCACACGCTTGAGCAAGGTGGTCTTGCCCGAGCCCAGGAAGCCGGTGAGGATGGTGACGGGGATGAGGGACATGAGAAGCCTTGGGAGAAATACGGGAGACAACCCAAAAACTGTAGCCGAGCTGTCAAGCCCCTGTGCGCAGGGGCTGTATGAACTTTGAGTGATTTGTGCCTCTGGCGCTTTCACATCAAGCGCAAGCAGCTATTATTTTTATAGCATTCGTACTCACTTGCGCATCACGGCCAGGCCCTTGAGGTATTCCCCTTCGGGAAATTCCAGCGTCATGGGGTGGTCGGGCGCCCCACCCAGGCGCTCCAGGATGTAGCCGTCCACCCCCGCATCGGCCCCGGCCGAGGCGACGATCTTGTGGAACAGGTCGGCGCTGATGCCGCCCGAGCACGAGAAGGTGTAGAGCACACCGCCGGGCTCCAGCAGCTGCAGCGCCAGGCGGTTGATGTCCTTGTAGGCGCGCGCGGCGCGTTCGGCGTGCGTGACCGTGGGGGCGAACTTCGGCGGGTCGAGCACGATGGCGTCAAAGCGCCGCCCTTCGCGCAGAAACTGGCGCAGCGAGGCGTTCACATCGGCATCCAGAAACGTGGCACGGGCCACGTCGAAGCCATTGAGTGCCACATGCGCGCGCGCCCGCTCCAGCGCCGGGCCAGACGAGTCGATGGACACCACCTCGCCGTCCTCCACCCCGGCCGCGCGCTGGCCCGCCAGCGCCGCCACCGAAAAGCCCCCGGTATAGCAATAGCAATTGAGCACACGGCGCAGCCCCAGGCGCTGCACGCAGTCGGCAAAGCGCTTGCGGCTGTCGCGCTGGTCCAGGTAGAAACCGGTCTTGTGGCCCTCGGCGATGTTCAGCGTGAGAAGCCACTGGTGCTCGTGGATCTCCAACTCCAGCGGGGGCGCCTCACCCCCGGCCGCCGGGCCGCCGCGCAGCCAGCCGGTGCTGCTCTCCAGCCCTTCGAGCTGGCGCACGCTGGCGTCCGAGCGCTCGTACAGGCGCGTCAGACCCGTGGCCTGGAGCAGCGCGTCGGCCAGCACGCCCTTCCAGCGCTCGGTGCCCGCGCTGGTGAACTGCGCCACCAGCGTATCGCCGTAGCGGTCCACCACCAGGCCGGGCAGACCGTCCGATTCGCCATGCACCAGGCGCACGCCGTTGCTTTGTATGTCAAATCGGACTCTAGCGCTTATTGCACGGGCGCAAGCAGCTATGAAAAAAGGAGCATCGATGCGCTGCGCCTCGTCAAAGCTCCACACCCGCGCGCGGATGCGCGACTGTGGGCTGAACGCCGCCCAGGCCAGGAACTGGCCCTCGTGCGATTCCACGCGCACGGTTTCGCCGCTGTCGCCGCCGCCCTTGGCGATGGCGCTTTCAAAAATCCAGGGGTGGCGACGCTGCAGTGAGCGCTCTTTGCCGGGGCGTAGGCGAATCGTTTTCATCCCCGGATTGTCGCCCGTCGCCATCGGTCAGCGCTTTGGGGCATCCGCCCCCGTCTCGGGCACATAGACCATGCTGCCATCCTTCATGCGGTAGGCCACCCCGGCCTTCATGCCCCGGCCTTCGCCAATCTGGCCCGAGGACTGGTACTGCTTGAGCTCGTTGCCTTCCTTGACCAGCATTTCCATGTTGGGCTTGCCCGCGTTCTTGATGACCACCACGTCCTGCGAGGCAAAGGGGTTGAGCGGGTTCTCGGCCACGGCGATGAGCAGCACGGCAATCACCACCAGGAACACGTCGATGATGTTGACCACGCTGAGGATGGGATCGTCCTCGTCGGAGTCGCCCAGGATGTCGATGCGCATGCGGCGGGATTCAGCCATGGGCCAGCTCCCGGGTGGCGCGCGAGGGCACCGCATCGTGTGCATGGCCGTGCGCAGGCGTTGGCACGGCCACGGGCGCAGCGTCCAGGCCAATGAGCAGCACATTGAGCTCCTCCATGAGCCAGCGCTTGCGCAGCGTCTGCACCACAAAGGTGATGGCGGCCGCCAGCAATGCCACGATCACGGCGGCGAAGGCCACCACCAGGTTCTGCGCCATGCCCTGCGTGTTGCCGGCCGCCACGGCCACCAGGGCCGGTCCCATGGGGATCATGGTGGCCACCAGCCCGAGCAGCGGCGCCACGCGGCTGACGATGCGCTGCAGTTCGAGCTGCTTGAGCACGTACAGTTCCAACCCGTCGCTGCCCAGGTGGGCATTGCGCTGCCAGTAGCGGTGCAGCGGCTGCTGGCCCTGCGGCAGGCGCGCGCGTGCCACGGCCTCGACCAGCACCTGCCCCAGGCTGAACAGGGCATAGACGAACATCAGGCACAGCAGCACCAGTACCGGGGTGAGGAAGAACTGAGGTTGCCCCTGGAAAGTGGAGTTCTTAACCCTTGTTGAAAATACCGACAAGGAGTTCAGAGATGAGTGACAAGCA